>NZ_CP030126.1:2245000-2582500 GCF_003568845.1 Indioceanicola profundi
TGATCGAGGCCCCGGTGACCCTGCTGTCCACCAGCCCCGAGCGCGACGACACCATCCTGATGCACGATCCCTTCGAGGATTGAGCCTGAAACGATCCGCGGGCCTAGCCCGAAAGGGAAAGCGCCCGCGGGTTGTACTTACACTTTTGCTCTGCGATGATCCGGGCGCGCCCGCAAGGGGCCGCTTGTCCGGAACTCCATGAGCATGGCCGCCACCGCCGAATTCGCCAGCGCCCCCGACGCGCCTGCCGCCGCCCCGGTGGATCTGGGCGGGCGATGCGACATCATGCCGGGATCGCCCCTGCCCGACCTGGACAGCCCCGGCGGCGAGGCCTTCGTCGCGCGGGTTCGGCGGGACAGGAAATCCGACCAGTTCGCCATCATCGTGGATGGCCGGGTGCCGGCCAGGATCGAGGCGCTTCCGGCCTTCCGCGGCATGGAGCACCCGAACGTGCTGCGGGTGCTGGACTGGGGCACGGTGGATTGGCCGCTGGAGGATCGCCGCCGCTTCGCCATCGTGTTCGAGCGGCCGGCCGGACGGCGGTTGATGGAGAGCCTGGACGATGTGCGGGAGCCGCTGCCCGACGATGTGATCGTGCGCGGTCTTCTGCCCGCCATGCTGTCCGTGCTTCGCGACATGAACATGCGCGGGGTGACGTCCGGCGCGCTACGCCCCACAAACCTGTTCTTCAGGGACCCGGCCAGCGGAGGCATCGTACTGGGCGACTGCGTCAGCAGCCCGGCCGGCTATGGTCAGCCGCTGCTGCTTGAGACCATCGAGCGGGGCATGGCCCAGCCGTCCGGCCGCGGGCCAGGGCTCATCTCCGACGACCTCTATGCGTTGGGCGTGACCCTGCTGATCCTGTCGCTGGGCCGCAATCCCCTGCGCGGCATGGAGGAAGATGCCGCCCTGCGCGCCAAGATGGACAAGGGCACCTATCCGGCCCTGACCGCCGGCGTGCGTGTTCCGCAGTCGCTGATCGAGCCCCTGCGCGGCCTGATGGCCGACGACGGCAAGCAGCGCTGGTCCCTATCCGATCTGGAGATGTGGCTGCAGGGCCGCCGCCTGTCCCCGAAACAGCCGCAGGTGCCCCGCCGCGGCGCCCGTCCCTTCGAGTTCGGAGGCGATGAGCACTGGCATTGCCGGGCCCTTGCCCGCGGCATGGCCGCGAACCCCGCCGCCGCCGCACCGGTGATCGAGCGGGGCGACCTGGACAAGTGGCTGCGCCGGAGCCTGGGCGACGAGGCGCGGGCGGACCTCGTCCAGAACGCCATCGACAGCGCCTCCATCGGGGGACGCGGCTCGAACCAGGAGGACCGGACAGTGGCCCGCGTGGTCACCGCCCTGGACCCGCCCGCCCCCCTGCGCTACCGCGGCATTGCCGTGATGCCGGACGGGGTCGGCACGGCGCTGGCTGAGGCGGTCTGCACCGGCGCCAGCGTCCAGCCCCTGGCTGAACTGATCCTGGCGCAGCTTCCCATGTTCTGGGTGAGCTGCCAGACCGATTTCCGGGCGGAGCATGTGCCGCTGGTGCAGCTCTTCGATTTGCAACGCACCCTGCTGGAGCACACCGGCCCCGGCTTCGGGATCGAGCGCCTTCTGTACGAACTGAATCCCGCCTGCCCCTGCCAGAGCCCGCTGGTCCGCGACCAGCATGTTCTGACCATGGCGGAGCTGATGGCTGCGCTGAACACCGTGGCGGCGCGTCCGGCGCGCGGGCGCGATCCGATGGACCGGCATATCGCCGCCTTCATCGCCGCGCAGCACAAGAAGATCAACGACCAGTTCTTCACCGCCCTGACCAGCGCCGACCCGGCCCGGCGCATGACCGCCACCCTGCGCATCCTGGCCGAGGTGCAGAACCGTTTCGGCCCGGCCAACCTGCCGCAGCTCTGCGACTGGCTGGTGTCCATGATGGAGCCCGCCTTCAAGCGCTTCAAGCACCGCCCGACGCGGGAGAAGTTGAAGGAGGAAGCCAGGCTCCTGGCCCGCGAGGGCGTGATCGAAAAGCTGGTGCGGCTGGTGGACAATCCCGACGCGATCCGGCACGACGACAAGGGCTTCCTGATGGCCATTCGCCAGCATGAGGCGCTGACCAAGGAAATCCACAGGCTGGAGGCGCGGATCAGAACCGGCGGCAGTGCTGCGGAGGGAACCGGCCGGCGGGTCGCCGCCGTCATTTCCAACCTGCTGGCCATGGGCGGCCTGATCCTTACCGTGGTGATGATGGCGGGATGAGCATGCGCGGCGATTCCACGGGATACGGACAGGCGGCTGGCCGCCGGGCGGGCGGGCTGCTGCTGATCCTCGCCCTGCTGCTGCCCTTCGGGCTGCTGGTGCTGCCCACGACGCTTCTGCTGCTCGCGGGAATGATCCCTACCCTGGTGGCGCTGGTGGTGGACCGGGACCCGGACAAGTCGGCGACGTTGACCGTCGGAGCCCTGAATTTCTGTGGGATCATGCCGTTCTGCATCCGGCTCTGGCAGGATGGGCACACGGCGGAGCTTTCGTTCCGGATGTTGGCGAACCCGACCACCTGGCTCCTCGCCTACAGCGCGGCGGCCGCTGGCTGGCTGATCTATTTCATGGTGCCGCGCGTCGTGGCAGGCTTCAGCATCTCCCGTGATCAGGCCCGCATCCGCGATCTGGAAGCCGCCCGCACCGACCTGGTCCGGGACTGGGGGCCGGACGTCGCCGGCCAGCCGAAGGAGGCCGGCGGCGAAGCGCCCGCCTCCGCACCTTCCCTCATAGCCCCCGTCCGGGGCGAGCCCTAACCCGGCGCCGCGCCGGACGCCTGCCCTGCGCCGGGAGACGGCTCCACCGGCGTAGGCGTCACCGGAATCGGTTCCAGCGGCGCCGGTTCCACGGCGGCAGGCCCCGTGCTGCGGCCCGGGTCCGTCGGGAGGATGGGCATCGTCGTGTTGTCCTGTCCGGGGACCGGCTGATCCTTCGGCACACGCCCCGCCTCTCCGGCCGGCTGCCCCATGAAGAACAGGTTGCGCAGGAAGCCCGGCGTCAGCATCGCCAGCGGGTTGACCCCGATCTGGAGATCGCCCAACGGTCCGCGGACATTGTAGGTAGCGGCGAACAGCCCCTGCCCTTCCCCTCCCACCAGCAGATCGCCCACGAGCGGTATGGCGCCCAGGAGCTTGTTGACGGTAGAGAACGGAACCACCGTGCCCTGCAGGTCGGCACGGCCTTCATCCACATTCACCTCGCCCTCCAGCGTCAGGCCGACGGCGTTGCCGGAGGTACGGACATCCCGGAAGGTGATGCCGCGATCATGCCAGAAGAACTCCCCCGCCAGACGGGAGAAGGACAGCGGAGAGCCGGAAAGGAACTCGGCGAAGCCCTGCGGGCTGGCGGCGGAGAGCAGACGGGCCAGAACCGGCGCATCCTGGACCTGATAGTCGCGCATATCGATCTTTCCGGCCACGGTCCGGGCCGGGTCCGCCGGGTCGCTTCGCCCTGTCACCAGCAGCTTTCCGCCGCGGACATAGTTCAGCAGCCCCAGGTCGCGCAGGGTGGCGCCGGCATCGTCGCTTTCCAGGGTCAGCAGCAGGCTCTGCCCCTCCGGCCAGTAGCGCAGCTTCAGCGGCGCGCCTTCGCCGACGGTGGCGTTCAGAGTGGCATTCCGCCAGTGGCCGTCGATCCGGCTGGCCGTGCCCACCGCCGACCGGATCGTCTGCCCCTCATCGCCCGTCGTGACCCTGGCGATGTCGAAGGCGATGTCCAGCGGCAGCTCCGGCCCATCCTCCTCCGTTTCCGGCGGCGCTTCCTCGCGGTCCTTGCCACGACCAAGGAAAGGCCGTGCGTCGAAGTCGGAGCCGGTGACCGCCAGGGTCTTGGTGCCGTCCCGGGTGCTGGTCATCTCGAGCCGGGCGTTCGTCTCGGCGCCCAGCCGGAAACTGTCCAGCTCAAGTCGGGCGATCCGGAAATCCTCAGGCCAGAGCCGCATCCGCCCCATGGTCGTCAGTTCGCGGGTGACCACGCGGAACTCGGGCAGCAGCGTGGGCTTGCCGTCCACGAACTCCACCACCAGATCGGCGCGCCCGGGAATGCCGGGCGGCTTCTCCCAATCCATCAGGTCGATCCGCAGGGTGGAAGGTGCGATATCCACCTCCGCCTCGATCCGCTGCGGTTTGCCGCGCGGCCGCAGATAGGTCAGGTCCACCTTCGCCGGGCCGTTGAGCCAGTCCGGAAAGTCCAGCCTGAAGCGGCTCCGCTCCTCGTCGTCGAGTTCCGCCAGGACACGGACTTTCGTGCCGATGTCCGCGGTGTCGGAGAAAACCTCCGACCACACCACGCGGGAGGGTACGCCGTTGAGCAGCGCGGTGCCGGACATGGCGAGCTCGTCGCCGGTGACCGACAGGTCCAGCGTACCCTCCGACGCATCGATGTCGGCGACGAGGTCGGGGATCGAAACGTCCGTGAGATGCGCGGTCGCGGCGATCCGCACATCCTCCATCCGCAGATCCTTGATCAGCGGAAAAGCGAAGCGCAGATCGGCCAGCGCCTGCCCGTCCACCGTCTCCGGCTTGAGGCCGATGCGGGCCGGATAGCCCAGCGGTTCGTGGTTCAGGACGGTCAGCGCATCGGCCAACGGACCCTGCAGTGGCACCTGGATGTCGATGGAATGGGAGGAGGTGTCCAGGCCCAGGATGCGGACCCGGCCGTCGCTGGCGCGCAGCCCGTACAGGCTACCCTGGCTGACGGCGATATCCAGCACCTTGCCGTCGAAGGTGGCGGTGCCCGCCACGTTCCGCAGGGGCGGCAGAGGCTTGCGGTAGTGCAGGGTGAATCCGGACAGGCTGATGCGCCCATCCATCTTCGTGACGGACAGCTCCTGCGGCCGGTCCACCGGGGCTGTTCCCTCCAGCGCGAAGCTGGTGCGGTCGAAGCTGCCCCGCTCCATATTGCCGACCATCCAGGAGCGGACCCCCTCCGCCACGCCGGCCGGCCAGTAGCGCGGCAGCTCTTCCATGGGAAGGTCGGCGAGGTCCGCCGCCACTGCCACATTCAACTCCCGACCCTGCTGGCGCACGTCGCCCGTCACGGTCAGGAGCGGGCGGCCGAGGTCGAGCGCGAACTGCTCCAGCCGGAGATGCTGGCCGGCCTCGTCCAGGCGGCCTTGCAGCCGGACTCCTTCCAGCGCCACCGGTTCGGGCAGATGTTCCGGCAGGGACAGGGTGCCGGCCCCGCCGGCCAGGTCGATGGACAGACTCTGCGGCGCGAAACCGGCATCCAGGTCCAGGGTCACCGTCCCGGCGAAGGCGACGTCCAGCGCGCCAAGGGGCCCCAGAACCGGCGCCACCTCCCCGAAATCGGATGGCCGCACGTCCGCCAGCGCGGTGCGGAGCGAGAGCCCCCCATCGACGGCACGGTAGCTCACCTGCGCGGCCAAGCGGTTGACGCGCCCGCCGAGATCGATATCCGCCTCCGCCGTGCCGCGGATGCCCTGCCCGTCCCGCAGCAGGATCAGCGACACGTCGGGCGCGGTCCAGAGCGCACCGGTCTGGCGGTTCTCCACCCACAGGCTGGCGCGCGTGATGCGCAGTTCCGTCAGCGCGCCGAGCGGTTCCGTCGGGTCGGGCGGGGACCGCAGGGCGGTCAGCAGGTCGTCCAGGATGCGGCTACCGGCCTGCGGGTCGGACGAGTCCTCATCCCCATCGCGGATGTCCAGCCGGAACTTGCCTTCCTCCGTGCGGATGGCCGCGATGGTCGGTTCCACCACCTCGATCCGGGTGGGCGCGACACGCGCCTGCAGCAGGGCCGGCAGGGAGAAGGCGATGCTGAGTTCGGGGATATTCGCTACCGGCTGGCCGGATTCGCCGAAAGCGGTCAGGTCGACCGCCCGGACGTTGATCGGCGCCCCGAATCCGCCCCAGCTCAGCACCGTGCTGCCGACATCGACCCGCATCGGGGCCTGCTGATTGATGGCCTGCTCGAGATAGGGGGTCAGCCAGCCCACTTCCAAGGGACCCTGCTGGAGCCGCCAGGCCAGTATCCCCCCGCCTACGGCCGCCATGCCAAGCACGCCGGCGGCTACTTCCAGGACGATCAGGGCACTGTGACGAAGCATTCGGTCTGTCTTGGAACGCGGAACGGGACCCGCCCCGGCCCGGTTGGGCGGGGATGTGGCAGGCTTGACCCCGGGTTCGGCGGGGGCGCAGTCTTCCTGCCCACCTTCATCGCTGGGATAGCCGGGTCCGCCAGTCATGTCCAATCGAGAAAATCCTCCGCTGGCAAGCGATCCGCAACTCCTCACAGTAGGGCTGGAGCGCTGGCTGGAGGCCGCCTCATCCGATCCGGAACTGGCCGCCTTCGCTACGGCCGCCCTGGAAGATGCCCGAACCCGCTCCCTGCTGAAAGCCATCCTTGGCAATAGCCCATATCTATCGCAGAGCCTGGTGCGGGAGCAGCCTTTCGTCCGCCATCTCCTGACCGTCGGCTATGACGCCGCCTTCGCACAGCTTCTGGCGGAGTTGCGCCAGGATTATGGCGACGAGCGGGACACGGCGAAGCTGATGCGGGGATTGCGGCTGGCGAAGCGGCGGGCCGCCCTGCTGATCGCCATGGCCGATATCGCCGGCGCGTGGCCGCTGATGCAGGTGACGGGCGCGCTCAGCGACCTGGCGGAAGCCTGCCTGCAACTGGCCTGCGCCCACCTGCTGCGCAACGCGGCCCGGCCGGGTCGCCTGGAACTGGCCCATCCGGACGATCCCTGCCGCGACAGCGGCCTCATCGTCCTCGCCATGGGCAAGTTCGGCGCGCGTGAGCTGAACTACTCCTCCGACATCGATCTGATCGTTCTCTATGATGACGGCATCGTCCGGGTGCCGGAGGATGAGATGTCCCGCACCTTCGTCCGCATCGCGCGCGAGCTGGTGCGGATCATGGAGGAGCGGACGGGGGACGGATACGTGTTCCGCACCGATCTTCGCCTGCGCCCCGATCCCGGCGCCACCCCGCTGGCCGTCAGCGTCAGCGCTGCGGAGGCCTATTACGGCTCCCTGGGCCAGAACTGGGAGCGGGCGGCGATGATCAAGGCCCGACCGGTGGCCGGCGATCTGAAGGCCGGGGACGGCTTCATGCAGATCATCCGGTACTTCGTCTGGCGCTCCAGCCTGGATTTCGCGGCCATCCAGGACATCCATTCCATCAAGCGGCAGATCGGCACCCACAAGGGCCACCGGGAGAAGACCGTCAACGGGCACAACATCAAGATCGGCCGCGGCGGCATCCGGGAGATCGAGTTCTTCGCCCAGACCCAGCAGTTGATCTATGGCGGCCGGGAATTTCCCCTGCGGGCGCCCGCCACGCTGGATGCACTGGACGCGCTGGTGGAAGCCGGCCGGGTGGAACGGCGCGTCGCCGATGAGCTTGGGGAGTGCTACCGCTTCCTGCGCACGGTGGAGCACCGTCTTCAGATGGTGGACGACCACCAGACGCATGAACTGCCGAAGACCGATGAGGGTGTCGCGAAGATCGCCGCTTTCCTCGGCTATGCCGACCCGCAGGCCTTCCGCGACGATCTCTACGGCACGCTGACCAGGGTGGAGGATCACTATGCCCGCCTGTTCGAGGAGGCGCCGCCCCTCTCCGGCCCTGGCAACCTGGTCTTCACCGGCACCGAGAACGATCCGGAGACGCTGGAGACCCTGCGCTCGCTCGGCTTCCAGAACCCCGCCGTCATCGCCGGGCAGATCCGCGGCTGGCACCATGGCCGCTACCGCGCCACCCGCAGCACGCGGGCGCGGGAGCTGCTGACCGAGTTGACGCCCACGCTGCTGGAGACCATCGGGCGGACCCCGAATCCGGATCAGGCCTTCCTCAAGTTCGACGAGTTCCTGGCCCGCCTGCCGGCCGGCGTGCAGCTTTTCAGCCTGTTCTACGCCAACCCCAACCTGCTTGAGCTGGTGGCCGAGGTGATGGGCACGGCCCCCCGGCTGGCAGACATCCTGTCCAACCGCCCGGCGGAGCTGGACGCCGTGCTGACCCCCGGCTTCTTCGGCCCCCTGCCGGACCGGGAGGAGCTGGAGGCCAGCTTCGCCGAGCTGATCGGCACGGCCCAGGGGTTCGAAGAAACGCTGAATCTGGCGCGGCGCTGGACCAATGAGCGGCGGTTCCGCGCCGGGGTTCACATCCTGCGCAACATCACCGACGCCGACCGTTGCGGCCCCTTCCTGACCGAACTGGCGGAAGTGGCGCTGGCCGGCATGCAGGAGGCGGTGGAGGAGGAGTTCGCCAAGCGCCACGGCCGCTTCCCCGGCGCCGGCTTCGCCATTGTCGCCATGGGGCGGCTGGGCGCGCGGTCGCTGTCGCTCCGCTCCGACCTGGACATGATCACGGTCTATGAGGTGCCGGAGGGGCTGACCATGTCGGACGGGGACAGGCCGCTGTCGCCCAACGACTATTTCATCAAGCTGACCCAGCGTCTGATGAACGCCATCACCGCCCCCACGGCGGAGGGGTGCCTGTATGAGGTGGACATGCGCCTGCGCCCCAGCGGCAATGCCGGACCGCTGGCTGTCAGCTTCGAATCCTTCGGCAAGTACCAGCGGGAGAATGCCTGGACCTGGGAGCACATGGCGCTGACTCGCGCCCGGGTCATCACCGGTCCGATTGACCTGCGCTGGCGGCTGACGGAGACAATCACCGACGTCCTGACCGCACCGCGGGAACATGAACGCCTGCTGCGCGACGTGGCCAGCATGCGCCTGCGCATCGACCAGCAGCACCGCACCGCCGACGTCTGGGAGGTGAAGCATGTGCGCGGCGGCATGGTCGACATCCAGTTCATCGCCCAGTACCTGATGCTGCGCCATGCGGCGGAACGGCCGGAAATCCTGGAACAGAACACCACGGGCGCACTGGCCTGGCTGGGCGATACCGGCCTGTTGGAGTTGAACGTCGCGCGGGAGCTGATCGAGGCCATGAAGCTCTGGCGGCGCGTCCAGGGCTTCATCCGTCTGACGACAGAGGGGAAGTTCCGCGCCGCGGACGCGCCGGCCGCCCTGAAGGTCGGGCTGGTGCGGGCCTGCTTCCCGGAGGAGGCGGACAAGCTGTCCTTCGAGGCGTGCGAATCCCGCCTGCGCGCCATGGCCGCGGCCGTCTATGCCCGGTTCCAGGAGATCGTCGAACTGCCGGCGGCCGCCCTTCCGCCAGTTACGGGGATTGCCCACTAGAAGCGGACGCTGCCGGGTCCGGCTTGACTCGGCAGCACTCCCCTTGAATTCTCGCCCGGCCTGTCACCACCAGAATCGAGAAGAGCGTATGAGCGTCGAGATCGGCTCCCCCGCCCCGGACTTTACCCTGCCCACGGATGGCGGCGGCAGCGTCACGCTATCGGGCCTGAAGGGCAGGACGGTGATCGTCTATTTCTACCCGAAGGACGACACTTCGGGCTGCACCAAGCAGGCCTGCACCTTCGGCGTGTCGTTGCCGGACTTCAGCGCTGCGGACGCCATTATCATCGGCATCAGCAAGGATTCGGTCGCCAGCCACGACAAGTTCAAGGCCAAGTACAACCTGCCCTTCACCCTCGCCTCCGACGCCGGATCGGACGTGACGGAGCGCTATGGCTCCTGGGTCGAGAAATCCATGTACGGCCGCAAATACATGGGCATCGACCGCTCGACCTTCCTGATCGACAAGGATGGCGTCGTCCGCGGCGTCTGGCGCAAGGTCAAGGTGCCCGGCCATGTGGAAGAGGTGCTGAAGGCGGCGCAGGCATTGTAGTCGCGATCCGGACGAGGATGCGCGCCGTCGTCGGCGCGCACCTCCAACCGGCCAGGACTCACCCCACCTGCCCGGCCCGGATCGTCCGGATCAGCCCGGTGGTGGAGGCGTCGTGGGGCTTCGCCTCCCCACCTTCCAGCTCCGGCAGGATGGCCTTTGCGAGCTGCTTGCCCAGTTCCACGCCCCACTGGTCGAAGCTGTTGATGTTCCAGATCACGCCCTGGACGAACACCTTGTGCTCGTACAGCGCGATCAGCATGCCGAGGCGGTAGGGGTCCACCTCATCCAGCAGGATGGTGTTGGTCGGGCGGCTGCCGGGGAAGATCTTGTGCGGCAGCAGCTCCTCCAGCGCCGGGCCGGACTTGCCCTCCTTCTCCAGCTCGGCCCGCACCTCCCCGCCCGTCTTGCCGGTCAGCAGCGCCTCGGTCTGGGCCAGGGCGTTGGACAGCAGGATGGGGTGGTGGCGGCCCAGCGGGTTCTGCGTCTTCACCGGCGCGATGAAGTCGCAGGGGATCAGGTGCGTGCCCTGGTGGATGAGCTGGTAGAAGGCGTGCTGGCCGTTGGTCCCCGGCTCCCCGAAGATGATGGGACCGGTGGCGTAGTCCACCGGCCGCCCCTCCCGGTCCACGCCCTTCCCGTTGCTCTCCATATCCAATTGCTGGAGATATGCGGGGAAGCGGGCCAGGTACTGGTCGTAAGGCAGCACGGCATGGGCCGTCGCCCCCCAGAAATTGACGTACCAGACGCCCAGCAGCCCGAGGATCACCGGCATGTTCCGGTCCAGCGGGGCTGTGCGGAAATGCTCGTCCATCGCATGGCCGCCGGCCAGGAATTCGGTGAAGCGGTCGGGGCCGATCATCAGGGCGATGGGCAGGCCGATGGCGGACCACAGGCTGTAGCGTCCGCCGACCCAGTCCCAGAAGCCGAACATGTTGGCGGGGTCGATGCCGAACTTCCGCACCTCCGCCTCGTTGGTGGAGACGGCGACGAAATGCTTCGCCACCTCCTGCTCCGGCCCGCCCTGCGCCAGGAACCAGTCGCGGGCGGAGTGGGCGTTGGTCAACGTTTCCTGCGTGGTGAAAGTCTTGGAGGCGACGATGAACAGGGTCGTCTCCGGATCGACGCGCTTCAGCACCTCCGCCAGATGGGTGCCGTCGACGTTGGAGACGAAATGGGCGGTGAGGCGCGGATGCCCCCAAGGGGCCAGCGCCTGGGCCGCCATGGCGGGGCCGAGGTCGGAACCGCCGATGCCGATATTGACGATGTCGGTGATGGGCTTGCCGGTCCAGCCTGTCCATTCGCCGGAGCGCACCCGCTCACAGAAGGCGAACATGCGGTCCAGCACGCCCTGCACCTCCGGCATCACATCCTTGCCGTCAACCAGCACCGGCCGGCCGGACCGGTTGCGGAGTGCCGTATGCAGGACGGCGCGGTCCTCCGTGCTGTTGATCCGCTCGCCCGCGAACATGGCGTCGCGCCAGCCCTCCAGCCCGCGGTCGCGGGCCAGATCGGTCAGCAGCCTCACCGTTTCCGCCGTGACCCGGTTCTTGGACCAGTCCAGCAGCATCCCGTCCAGGCGGATGGTGAAGGCGTCGAACCGCTGCGGATCGGCGGCGAACAGGTCGCGCAGGCTGGCGCCCTGCAATTCCTGCCGGTGACGGGCAAGGGCGGCCCAGGCGGGGCTGGCGGTCAGCGACGACCCGCTTGCGTTCTGCACTGCACTTGTACTTGCGCCGGGCAACGGTTCAGACATCGGGCTCTATCCTCAAAAAACGGAATGCCCGATTGATACCATGCCCGGCGCACGTCACAACCCGCCCTGCCGTGAACCACGCGGGAGTTACCCCGCGCGGCGGAGACGGCGCGGCGGCGGGACCAGCGAGCGGGACTTGTGGAACGCTGCCACAGGCTCCGCCGTCGGGAGAGCGGCAGCCGCGGGCCGGGCCGGTGCCGGTGTCAGCGACCCGACCAGATCCGTATGCTCCCGCACCATGTCCTGGAGCACCGCCCACTGGCGGCGGATACGGTCCTCCAGAATCCGCAGACGATGCTGCGTATCGCCAGGGGGCGCCGACACGGCGGCAAGAATTTCCCCGATGCTGGCGTCCTCGGGCGCCAGTCCGACCGATGGGAAACCGATGATGGTGTCATCGGTGAACCCATCGCCCGGCCCGGCGCCGGCGTACTTCCCGACCCTTTTGGTCCGGCTGTATCCGCTCATGAAAGCTTCCTCTCAGCATTTTTGCCGAGAAGAAGATAAGCAATGGCCGTGCCACGAAGGCGGCATCCGGACGCCTGCGAAAGAAAAACCCTCTCCGCCAGTGGGCGAAGAGGGTTCTTGTGGTCCCGTCACAGGGGTGCGGATCAGCTCCGGTCGTCGGCGGCGGCCTTGGTCGGCTCAACCCCGTCCGGCTGTCCGACGATGATGGTGGCGAGCTGCTTGGGCTCCAGCAGCCGCTTGGCCACCGCATTCACCTGCTCCAGCGTCACAGCCTCCACCAGCTCGTTGCGGCGGTTCAGGTAGTCGATGCCGAGATCATCCTCCTGAACCGTCAGCAGAATGCCGGCAATGGCCCCATTGTTGGTGAAGGTCAACGGGTACGAGCCGGTGAGATAGGTCTTGGCATCGTCCAGTTCCTGCTGGGTGATGCCCTGGGCGGCAGTGCGGCCCCAGATCTCCTGGATCAGCGCCGCCGCCTCCTTGGCCTTGTCGTTGGAGGTCGCGCCGCTGACCACCCACAGGGACGCATGGTCGAAGGGCTGGAGCGAGCTGGAGACGCCGTAGGTCAACCCGCGCTGCTCCCGCACCTCGTCCATCAGGCGGGAGGAGAAACCACCGCCGCCCAGCACATAGTTCAGCACGAGCGCCGGGAACCAGTCCGGATCGTTCCGCTTAACGCCCTTGTGGCCCATGATCATGATGGATTGCGGGATGGGCCGGCTCACCACCACCGTCTCCCCCGCCCCCTTGGGCTCGGTATCCGGAATGGTGAAGGGGGCAGTATCTGCCGGGAGGGCACCAAATACCTGGTCCAGCACTTTGGCCAGCTCCTCCGCCGTGATATCGCCGGAGACGCCGATCTTCAGCCGATCCCGGCCCAGCCGCGCCTTAGTGAAGCCCTTCAGATCGTCGGTGGTGATGTTGGAGATGGTCTCGATCGTGCCGCGGCTCGGCTTTCCGTAGGGATGGTCCGGGAACACGGTGCTGGAGAAGGCGAGACCGGCCACGTAGTTCGGGCTGGATGTGGCGCGCTTCAGGCCTGCGATGAGCTGACTGCGGATGCGCTCCACCGCGTCCTTATCGAACCGCGGTTCCGTCAAAGCGAGGCGGAGCAGATCGAACGCCTCCCCCTTCGTCTCCACCAACGTGGTCAGGCTGCCATAGACCGCCTCGCGGTCGGCGCTGAAACCCAGGCTGATGGAATTGTCCTCCAGACGCTTCTGGAATGCCTGGCTGTCCAGCTCGCCAGCTCCCTCGTCCAGCAGGGAGGTCACCATGGTGGCGAGGCCGAGCTTGTCTTCCGGGTCGAGCGCCGATCCGCCCTCGATCCCGAACTGCATGGCGATGATGGGATTCTTCGCATCCCGCACCAGCCAGGCCTCGATCCCGCCCGGGCTCACCACCCGCTCCACGTCGATGGCGTGGGCCGGCAGGGCGAAGAACAGCAGGAACAGGCCGGCGGAAGCGGCTTTCGCGATACGGGTCATCATGATCATCGGGATTTCTCCCCGGCGGCGGGTGCGGCCGGCGCTTCAGCGGTCTGGACATCGGGCAACAGCACGCCGGTGACATGGCCGTTCTGGCTCAGCACGGCGCGGGCCGCTGCATTCACCTGCTCCACCGTCACCGCGGCAATGCGGTCGGGCCAGGCCTCAACATCCTCCACCGTCTGCCCGGTGGTCAGGCCCAGGCCGAAGATGTAGGCGGGACCCTGAAGGCTGTCGCGGGCGAAGATCGCCTCGCGCACCATGCGCTTCTTGGCGGTCTCCACCTCCTCGGCGGTGACGCCGTCGCGCAGCAGTTCGGCCAGCTCCGCCTCCACCGCCTTCTCCACCGTCTCCACATCGCCGCCGGGCAGCGGAGTGGCGGAGACGCCGAGGGTGCCGAGGTCGTAGGCGGAGGGGGAGTAGAACATGGACACGCCGGCGGCGGCCTTGTCCTCCACCACCAGATTCCGGTAGAGCCGCGCCGTGGCCCCGCCGCTCACCACCGTTTCCAAGACCTGCAGGGCATAGGCATGCTCCGTGGCGCCCTGATTGTAGCTGGGGGCCTTCCAGACGCGCTGCCAGCTCGGCTGCTGGACCTGGGGATCGCGCAGGATGATCCGGCGCTCCCCTTCCGTCGGCGGCTCCGTGGTCCGGACCCGCTCCGGCACCTTGCCAGCGGGAGTCTTGCCATAGGTGGACTCCGCCAGCGGCTTCAACTCGGCCGCGGTGACGTCGCCGGAGACGATCAGGATGGCGTTGTTGGGCGCGTACCAGCTCTTGTAGAAATCCAGCGCGTCCTGCTGGTCCAGCGCCGCGATTTCATGCATCCAGCCGATGATCGGCGTGCCGTAGGGATGATGCACGAACAGCATGGCCCATAGCTGTTCCCGCAGGCGGGCGGCAGGGTCGTTCTCGGTGCGCTGGTTGCGCTCCTCCATCACCACCTTGATTTCGGGCGCGACGATCTCCGGCGTGAGCTGGAGGTCGGTCATGCGGTCCGACTCCATCTTCATCACCAGCTCCAGCCGGTCGCGGGCGATGTTCTGGTAATAGCCGGTGTAGTCCCAGGAGGTGAAGGCGTTGTCCTGCCCTCCATTGCGGGCGATGGTGCGGGAGAACTCGCCGGGCTGGATCTCATCCGTGCCCTTGAACATCAGATGTTCCAGGACGTGGGCGATGCCGGACTTGCCCGGCGGGTCGTCGGCAGAGCCGACCTTGTACCAGACCATGTGGCTCACGACCGGAGCCCGCTCGTTCGTGACCACCACCACCTTCATGCCGTTGGCCAGGGTGAAGGTTTCCGGATTGAAAATCTCGGCCCGTGCCGGCGTCGTCGCCAGCGCGGTGGCGGACAGGAACGCGGCGGCCGCCAGGGCGGCCAGCCGGTTCCGGGATCTGGGGGAACGTCGCATGGTCAAGGCCGGACCTCCGCATCTCGGGATATGCTGGGGCGGGACGGCGCGGTCCGCCCCGGATCAGGTCAACAGGATGTGGTCCGGAAGTCACGCCGCGCAACGCCGAACCGCGCACCTGTCGGATTTGTAATGCAGGCCGGCGGGGCCAAGATCCGGATACGAAAAAGGCCCGCACTGGGGCGGGCCTTCGTCGAAGAGTGCGGCAGCGGCGCCTTACTGGGCCGCGCTGCCTGTGCGGGCGATGGTCGGCGGGGCGCCGGTATGGGAGCTGTCGTCCGGCACATCGCCGTCCTGCCAGAACAGCAACCGGTCCAACAGGGTGCGGTTGCCGACGACCACGCCCGGATTCTCCCGATCCACGACGGCACGGATGCTGGGATCGGCCTGATCGGCCCCGGCCTCGACCAGCAGGGCGACTTCGCCCTGGCTCTGGTATACGCTGCCCTGCGGGGCGGCCGCGCCGTCCGTGCCGGCCGCACCGAACAGGGTGGCGGTGGCGCGGCTCTCCTGCGCCAGCTCCTGCGGACGCGGGCTGCCGGGCTGCGGCGGACGCAGGTTGAAGTCGGGCGGCATCTCCAGCGGCGCGCGGGAGACCACGCGGAACTCGTCCGGGGTGCTCTGGTCGAAAACACTGCACCCGGACACCAGGGCCGCCGCCGCCAGTGCCACGACCGGAGCCGCGGCACGCATCATCCTCACCTTACGCATGGTCGCGATCCATACCTTTCCACTACGCGGTCCCGGGCCGTGGCCCCGGTCCTTGACCCAAAGTTCCGTCACTGCCGGTCACGACGGTCGAACAGCCCGTCCGCCACAAGCAGCAGCACGCCGACCACGATGCAACTGTCCGCCACGTTGAAGGCCGGCCAGTGCCAGCCCGCCACATGGACGTCCAGGAAGTCGGCCACCGCGCCGAAGCGCAGCCGGTCGATCACGTTGCCCAGCGCCCCGCCGATGACAAGGCCGATGCACACCGCCTGGAACACCCGGTCGGTCCGACGAAGCCATACCACCAGAAAGGCCGTGATCGCCAGTGCTACCGCGATCAGCACATAAGGCATCAGATCGGCCTCATGCGCGAACATGCCGAAGCTGACGCCGCGGTTCCAGGCCATGACCAGATTGAAGAAGCCGGTCACCTCGATGGGAGGGGCCTGGACCTGACACCAGGGGCCAGACGGCCCGCTGAGGCAGGGAAGCATGACGTCCAGGATCCACCATTTGCTGACCTGGTCCAGCAGCATGGCGATCACGGCGATCCCGAACCCGATGCCCAACATGCGCCGGCGAACGGCCGGCGGGGCGACGGTGTCACCGACCATCAGAACCCCGCATCCAGATGGTCCACCGCATCGGCGCACCGCCGGCACAGGCCCGGATGGGCCGCGACGCTGCCGACCTCCGGCAGAATCCGCCAGCAGCGCTCGCACTTGCCGCCCTCGGCCGTGGCGAAGACCACGCCCACATTGGGCACGTCCGGCAGCGTGAAGGCGCCGGCCGGGGCCAGCCCCTCCTCCACCGTGATGGCGGAGGTGATGCAGATCTCCGCCATGTCCACATCCTCCACCGCATCATGCCAGACGCTGTCGACATACACGGTGGGGGCGGCCTGGAGGGAGGAGCCGATGGCCTTCTCCGCGCGCTTCAACTCCAGCGCGCCGGTGACGACGCGGCGCACCTCGCGCACCTGCGCCCACTTGCCGGCCAGGGCGTCGTTCCGCCACTCCGCCGGGATGTCGGGGAACAGGCGCAGATGCACGCTCTCCGGTCCCGTCGCCCCGCCCTGCTTCAGCCATTCCAGCCACGCCTCCTCCGCCGTGAAGCAGAGGATGGGGGCCAGCCAGGCGGTCAGGCATTCCAGCAGATGCACCATCACCGTGCGGGTCGCCCGCCGCCGGACATCGTCCGGCCGGTCGCAGTACAGGCTGTCCTTGCGGATGTCGAAATAGAGCGCCGACAGGTCCACCGCGCAGAAATTATGAAGCTCGGTCGTCAGCCTGTGCAGGTCGTAGCCGGCGATGCAGTCCCGCACCGTGCCGTCCAGCTCCGCCAAGCGGTGCAGCACCCAGCGCTCCAGATCCGGCATCTCCCCGGCGGGCAGCCGCTCCGCCTCCTTCCAGTCCGCCAGCGCGCCCAGCAGGTAGCGGAGCGTGTTGCGCAGGCGGCGGTAGAGGTCGGCAGTGGATTTCAGGATTTCCGGCCCGATCCGCTGATCCTCGGTGAACTCCGTGTTCATGACCCAGAGGCGCAGGATGTCGGCCCCGTACTCCTCCATCACCTTCTGCGGCGAGACCACGTTGCCCTTGGACTTGGACATCTTCTCGCCGTTCTGGTCCAGCGTGAAGCCGTGGGTCAGGACGGTGTCGTAGGGGGCGCGGCCCAGAGTGCCGCAGGCCTCCAGCAGCGAGGAGTGGAACCAGCCGCGGTGCTGGTCGGAGCCTTCCAGATAGAGGTCCGCCGGCCATTTCAGCTCCGCCCGGTCCTCCATCACGAACTGATGGCTGGAGCCACTCTCGAACCAGACGTCGACGATGTCGAACACCTGCTCGTAGTCATCCGCATTGTAGCCGTTGCCCAGGAACTCCTGCGGGTCCCTGGTGTACCAGACGTCGGCGCCGCCCTCCTCGAACGCATCCTGGATGCGCTTGCACACACCCTCGTCGCAGAGCGGCTTGCCGTCCGCCTTGGACACGAACAGCGCGATGGGCACGCCCCAGGCGCGCTGGCGGCTGATGCACCAGTCCGGACGGCTGGAGATCATGGAATGGATGCGGTTGCGGCCCTGGGCCGGCACCCAACTGGTTTGGTCGATGGCGTCCAGCGCCTTGGCCCGCAGATCGTTCATCTCCATGGAGATGAACCATTGCGGGGTGGTGCGGAAGATCAGCGGGGCCTTGGAACGCCAGGAGTGCGGGTAGCTGTGCTTCAGCCTGCCATGGGCCAGCAGCTTGCCGGCGCCTTTCAGCGCATCCAGCACCCGCGGGCCGGCATCGCCATGCTTGCCGTCGGGCTTGTAGACATAGGCGCCGGCGAACAGCGGCACGCGGTCGAGATAGCGCCCGTCCGGACCCACCGTCTCCGGCACCTCCAGCCCGAATCGGCGGCCGACCTCGAAATCCTCCTCGCCGTGTCCGGGGGCGGTGTGGACGAAGCCGGTGCCGGCATCGTCGGTCACATGCTCGCCCGGCAGCAGCGGCACATCGAACTCATAGCCCTGGCCGCGTAGCGGATGGGCGCAGATGCCGCCCTGCAGGGCGCTGCCGTCCAGCGAGGCGACGAGAGTGAGGGTGGCCTTGGCGTCCTTACCCACCTGCTCCGCCAGGGCGCGGGCCAGCACCAGCTTCTCACCGACCTGGGCAAGGCTGCCTTCCTCGGCCGCCGTGACCTCATAGACGCCGTAGCCGATCTCCGGCCCGAAGGCGACGGCGCGGTTGCCGGGCATGGTCCAGGGCGTGGTGGTCCATATCACCACGGACGCCCCCGCCAGCTCGGGCGTGGAGGGGGTGACGACGGGGAAGCGCACCCAGATCGTGGTGCTGGTCAGGTCGTGGTACTCGACCTCCGCCTCGGCCAGCGCGGTCTTCTCCACCACGCTCCACAGAACAGGCTTGGCGCCCTTGTAGAGGCCGCCATTCAGCAGGAATTTGTGGATCTCGCCGACGATGCGGGCCTCGGCCCGGAAGGTCATGGTGGTGTAGGGATTGTCCCAGTCGCCCTCGACGCCCAGACGCCGGAACTCCTTGGACTGGATGCCGACCCATTCGGCGGCGAACTTGCGGCACTCGTCCCGGAACTGGACCAGCGGCACCTGGTCCTTGTCCTTGCCGGCGGCGCGGTACTTCTCCTCGATCTTCCACTCGATCGGCAGGCCGTGGCAGTCCCAGCCCGGAACATAGGGCGCGTTCCTGCCCAGCATCTGCTGGGACCGGTTCACCACGTCCTTCAGGATCTTGTTCAGCGCATGGCCGATATGGATGTTGCCATTGGCGTAAGGCGGGCCGTCATGCAGCACATAGAGCGGCCGGTCCTTCGCCTCCTCCCGCATGCGGCGGTACAGGCCCATTTCGTCCCAGCGGGCCAGCAGCTCCGGCTCCTTCTTGGGCAGGCCGGCGCGCATGGGGAAATCGGTGCGCGGCAGGAAGACGGTGGATTTGTAGTCGCGGGTCATTTGGGTCCGGGTGTCAGGGGCCTGCGGGCCGGCATCAAGGATGGCCCCGCGGGCAGGATGCGCGGATGAACATGGCGTTTTGACGAACGCCTCGCTTCCCGGCCCTCCTCAGAGGACCGGGCCGATAATTCGCGGGGCTGAACCCGCTATCGCGCGCAAGGCCGGCATCATGGCCGCGGATGTTAGCAGCGAAGCCGGATGGGTCAAGGCGGCAGATTGGCGGGCTGCCATGGGTTGACCAGGGGAACCCCGGCCGCCTGGAAATCCCGGACGTTGCGCGTTGCCAGGACAAGGCCGTGATGCCGCGCGGTTGCGGCGATCAGAAGGTCCGTATGCCCCATGGTCCGGTTTGCGGCCCGCAATTGCTGTGCGATGCGCCGGCTCTCCAGCAGCACGTCCACATCGACCGGGAGAATGCGCCCCGCCCAGTGCGGCAGCAGCCGCTCATCAAGCCACTCGATCAGCACCTTCCGGAAATCGGCATCCGCCGCATTCTCGATCCCGTACCGGATTTCAGCAACCGTTACCGCCGACAGCCTGAGATCTTCGGCACGCAACGCACCGGACCATTCCAGGACCGAGGGGGAACACCTGACCTTCCTGAGCTCGGAGATGACCACAGTATCCAGCAAGACGATCATTCGAAATCGACGTCCCGCACGGGTCCCCGCAGCCCTTCGAACTCAAAATCCAGGTCGCGCAACGGCGAATTCACCAGCACGTCGCGCAGGCTTCCCGGTTCGGCCGGCACCTGCATCCGCGGAGCGCGGGAGGATACGGCAAATCCGGTCCCGTCCTGGGTCAGGATCACCTGCGGCCCTTCCTCCTGTGCCAAGCGAAGCACTTCCTCGAGCCGCCGCGATGCTTCGGCGACAGTCCAGGTCCGCGCCGGCGATGGGCGTGGTGGCTCGTGCTGATCCATGGATCCTCGGCCCTAGGAGATGCTCGGCGCGCAAGGATACAGGATATTCCGATTACCCTCCACTACCCCAACGCAGCCCGTGCCCGCTCCGCATCCGCCGCGATCTGGGACTTGAGCTGGTCGAAGCTGTCGAACCTCATCTCCGGCCGCAGGAAGTGGTGGAGCTGGACGCGGAGGTGGCGGCCGTAGAGGTCTCCGCCGAAGTCGAACAGATGCACCTCCAACCGCTCCACCAGCCCGCCCACGGTGGGGCGGCGGCCGAGGTTGGCGACGCCCTTGTGCCAGACCGTCTCCCCACCCTGGTCGATGCCGGCCAGCACGGCGTAGACGCCGGATTTCGGGCGCTGGTACTCGCCCAGCTCCACATTGGCGGTGGGGAAGCCGATGGTGCGGCCGCGCTTGTCGCCATGCTCCACCCGCCCCTCGATCTCGAAAGGGTGGCCCAGGATGGCGGCGGCCTCGTCGGGGCGGCCCTCGGCCAGCGCCTGCCGCACGCGGGTGGAGGAGAAGACGGCGCCGGCATCGTCCTGCACCGGCACCACCTCCGTCACGCCGAAGCCGTGCCGAGCGCCAATCTCCCGTAGATAGGCGATGTCGCCGCCGCGCTTGTGTCCGAACACGAAGTCATAGCCGGCCACGACATGCCGTGCCCCCAGGTCCCGCACCAGCACCTGCTCCACGAACTGCTGCGCGGTGAGGGAGGAGAAGGCGGCGTCGAAATGCTGCACGAACAGCATGTCCAGCCCCAGCGCCTCCAGCAGCCGCGCCTTGATGCGGAAGGGAGTCAGACGGAAGGGCGGATCGTCCGGGCGGAAGACGCTACGCGGATGCGGCTCGAAGGTCAGCACCGCCGACGGCGCGCCGATTTCCGCCGCGATCCTCTGGGCGGTGGCGATGACGGCCCGGTGACCCCGGTGCACGCCATCGAAATTACCCAGCGCGACGCAGGAGCCCCGCAGCTCGGCCGGAAGGTCGGTGGTATGGCGGAACAGCTTCATGGAGCATGGGTTTAGTCCGCCCGCGCGCCGGGGTCCAGAGGCGGCGTGCGCCGAAAAGGGGACATGCGGGCAGCAGGACAGGCGCGCTGCCCCCGTCAGACAGCGCCCCTGCCCTGCGTTTTCCACCCTACTGGGCCGCCACGCCCGCCGTACGGTCGCCCACCACCCGTTCGGCCATCTTGCCGGTCAACTCCGCCAGATGGGCGAAGCGCGCCGTATAGCTGCCGAGGCCAAGCGTGATGGAGCGAAGCTCCACGATCAGCTCGGCCATGTCCGCCTGGGGTATGTAGGCCTTGACCTCATCCCAGCCGGCCCAGCCGGGCCGCATGTCGAAGCCCAGGATCTGACCGCGCCGCTGGCTGATCATGCGCTGGACCTTGGGCGTGAACTCCGTAGGCGTGGCGAAGGTCACTTCCAGAATCGGTTCCAGCAGGACCGGATCACAGCCGGGCAACGCTTCCGTCAGGGCCTGCCTCCCGGCTGTGCGGAATGCCTGCTCGGAGCTGTCCACGGAATGAAACTGGCCGTTGGTCAGGGCCACCGCGATGTCCACCACGGGGAAGCCGAAAGGTCCGGCCTGCATGGCGTCCCGCACCCCGGCCTCCACCGCCGGGATATAGGTCTTCGGGATCACGCCGCCGACGATGCGGTCCTCGAACCGGAACCCCTCGCCGCGCGAGAGCGGCCTGATCTCCACATGCACGTCGGCGAACTGGCCGTGCCCGCCGGTCTGGCGCTTGAAGCGGGAATGCTGGCTGGCGGGCCGGCGGATGCTCTCACGATAGGGCACCTTGGGTGGCTGACCGGCCACCGGCACGTTCCAGCGTCCGCGCAGCCGGTCCAGCGCGATGGCAAGCTGCATCGGCCCCTGCCCCGCCAGCACCAGTTGCCCCGTTTCCTGCCGGTGGCAGAAGCGCAGCGTGTCATCCTCGTCCACCAGCCTCTGCAAGGCGGCGGTCAGCTTTACCTCATCCGCCCGGTTTTCCGCCTGGAGCGCCAACTCATGGACAGGTTCGGCCGGCTCCGGCCAGTAGGGCGCACGGCCCAGATTGGCGGACGGTGTCAGCAGGTCGCCGGCAGATGCGCCCTCCAGCTTGCCGAAACCGACGATCTCCCCGGCGACGGCGTTTCCGCGCTTGGCCGCAGCACCGCCGATGAAGTCGTAGAGCCCGCTGGTGCGCTCACCGCCCAGGCTCATGCCGTCCTGCGCGGTTCCGCGCCAGATACGCGCCATGGACAGCTTGCCGGCATGGGCGGCGTGGAAGGTCTTGAAGACCTGCACCACGGTCTCGCCCGCCGGTATCTCCAACCGTTCGGCCGTCGTGGCCGCGTCCGGCGCTTCGTGCCGTAACGCCTTCAGAAGCCGCCGGATGCCGTTGTCGCGCTCGGCACAGCCGAGGAAGACAGGAACGATGAGATCGTTCGCCAGATCATGCTTGAGCTGGCCATAGAGCGTCTGCGGATCGGGAACCATATCCTCCAGCAACTGCTCCAGCAGGGCATCGTCGAAATCGGCCAGCGCCTCCAGCATGGACTGGCGGGCATCGTTCTCCCGCTCCTTGACGCAGTCCGGCAGGGGAACCAGATCGCTCGCCCGGCCGGGGCGCCAGCGATAGGCGCGCTCGCTGACCAGATCGACGCAGCCGGTGATTTCGCCATTTTCGCGGATGGGAACTTGGCGCAGCACGACCGGGCGCTGGCTTACCGCCTGCAGCCCTTCCATGATGTCTCGCACGCGCAGGTCGGCGCCCTGGAGTTGGTCCATCTTGTTGATGAAGACCATATGCGGGATCGCAAGCTCGTCCAGGAAGCGCAGGGTCGGACCCAGCGCCCGGACCTTGTCCATCGCGGGCTCACAGACCACGATGACGACATCTGCCACCAGCAGCGCCCGTCCCGCCTCCGCCGCCAGTTCGACGGAGCCGGGGCAGTCGATGAAATTCCAGCGCTCGCCCAGATAGTCGGTGACGGCCAGATTCATGTCCACGCCCATGTGGCGCGCCCGCGCCTCCGGGCTGGCATCGCCGACGCTGGTGCCTTCGGCAACGCTGCCCTTGCGGTGGATGGCCCCGGTTGCCATCAGCAGGCTTTCCAGCAATGTGGTCTTGCCGCACTGATACGGGCCCACGATGGCCGCCACGCGCGGGCCGTTCCCCGCCGCTTCCCCGGTACTTCTGCCGTTGTTCATCGTCCGCCTCCCGGTGAGCTGTCGATCCAGGGGATCGGCGTCCCGGGGCCGGCGGCCAGCGTCCGGCCGGTTGGGCCGCCCGCCGGTCCCGACCGGGGCGCCCTTTCCTCCCGCGGTTATCGAACACCCGCCCCGCACCCGAGTCGAGCGCTTTTCCGGCCAGGGAGGAACTATCCGGTTGACTCGGGCCTGCCACGGTCCAGCCTTCTTCCTGTGGCGGAGTAGCCGGACCAAGCAGCAGGAGGATAGGCGATGCTGATCAGAAGCAGGCGCGGCTGGGAAATGGCGGAGCGGGATGCCACGCCGGAAGGCGTATTCCACGACCGCCGCAGACTGCTGCGCGGCATGGGGATGCTTCCGCTGATGGCTGGAACATTGACCCTGACCGCCTGCGGCGAAGATGCAGCCGCCGTATCCAGCGACGACCCCACCGCCGGCCTGTATCCCGTCCAGCGCAACCCGACCTTCGAACTCGACCGGGCTCTGACGGACGAGGCGGAGGCGACGACCTACAACAACTACTATGAATTCGGCTCCCACAAGACGATCTGGCGCGCGGCGCAGGAGCTTCCGCTCCGCCCCTGGACCGTCCGCTTCGATGGCATGGTGGAGAAGCCGATGGACGTCGATATCGACACTTTGATCAAGGCCATGCCGCTGGAGGAGCGGCTGTATCGCTTCCGCTGCGTGGAGGCCTGGGCCATGGCCGTGCCGTGGAGCGGGTTCCCGATGGCGAAGCTGGTGGAGTATGCAAAGCCCCTCTCATCGGCCCGCTATGTGGTGATGAGCACCTTCGGCGCCGACCACTATCCGGCCCCCGGCCTGCGGCAACGCTGGTACCCCTGGCCCTATCAGGAAGGGCTGACGATCCAGGAGGCCACCAACGAGCTGGCTTTCATCGCCACCGGCCTGTACGGCAAGCCGATCCCCAAGCAGAACGGCGCGCCGCTGCGGCTGGTCGTGCCCTGGAAATACGGCTTCAAGAATGTGAAGTCGCTCGTGCGCTTCCACTTCACCGACAAGCGCCCCACCACGTTCTGGGAAGCAATCGACAGCAACGAGTACGGCTTCTGGGCCAACATCAATCCGGAAGTCCCGCACCCCCGCTGGAGCCAGGCGAGCGAGCGGTTACTGGGAACGGGCGAGACGATGCCGACCCGCATCTACAACGGATATGGTGAATATGTGGCCGATCTCTACAAGGGGTTGGAAGGGGAGCGGCTTTTCACATAACCCTGACAACGGTTTGACAGGCACCGTCCCCGCCTTTCACTGGAGCTTTTCCTGCGCGCCGTTTGGTCCTATACTTTCGATTTGGATCACATGACCAGGAGCGGGCGGTCGGCGTGGGCAGCGGCATCGTCGCCATATTGCAGTTCGGGCTGCTGACGTTCCTGACCGCCGTGGCGGTGGGGGTGCTGATCACCGTCTGTAGCCAGATCCAGATCAGCATCCTGCGCCATCTGGCGCGGGAGACGGAGCTGCGGGACAGGATCGCCGCCTATTCCCGCCTCATCACCGGCTTCCAGGAGCGGGTGGAGAACCGCAAGGCGGCCGCAGCCGGAGCCGCGAGCATATTGTTCGGCAGCGAGCGGCAGGAGAAGCAACTCCGGACACGGCTGCGCGAATTGGAGCGGGAGCCGCACCGCTTCGTACGCGTGGTGGGAGCCGAGCAGCTTCCGAACCGCCCGTTCGAGATCATGGCCGTCAACAGTTCCGTGGCCCACCAGGTCGCGCGCGGAGAGCGTCATGCCTTCTACGATGGCAGCTGGGCGCGCCCCTGCCCCGTCCACGTCTGGGCCAGCGGGCCGGAGGAGGCGAAGTCGGAATTCGAGCGGGTCTTCCCCCGCACTACGGGCTTCAAGCTGCTGAGCATCCAGGCCCTGAACATCGACGGACCCGTCAGGACGGCAGACGGACAGGCGGAGGCGCCGATGGAAGACCGGGCGGGGGCGGAACGGGCGTCCAAGCCCTTCTCCCGCCGCTCCCAATCTTCGGCGGAGATGCCGGCATGAGCTGGTTCGCCATCCTGCTGGGCGCGATGATCGTCCTTCTGTCCGCAAAGCCCGGCATCATCCGGGCGCGCCGGCAGTTGCGGGATGCCCGGGCCGGGATCATCGACCTGAAGCGCCGTCGCCAGCTGCTGAGTCAGAAGCTGCGGGCGCTCGCCCGCGAAAGCCTCGACCAGCGCCTCACCGCCGGGGCCGACGGTACGGAATGCGAGCATCTGAACGACAGGATCGCCGTCATGATGCGCCGGGTGGAGGAGCTGGAGGCGGTCGATCGGCGCATTCTGGTCCTTGATGAGCGGCGTGGATTACAGGAAAGCGGGTGGATTCTGTTGATCCGGCGTCCGCGCTCCCATGCCCAGCCGCTGGAACCGGTTGGGGTGACCCGTCTCTGGGATGAGGGGCGGCACCTGTTCGTCTTCGCGTCCGACATGCGCAAGGCACGGCGCAAAGCTGCGGTGCGCTTTCCCCAGAGCGCCGGCTTCCAGATCGTGGAGGTTCATCCGCATGACGGGGAGCTGAGCGAGACGCCGCAGATCGGCGCAGCCGCGGGAGCCGCCTGACTCCTGCTCCGGCAAGTCGGGAACTTCGAAGCATGCAGGCGTGTTCCGCCGGACATGGTGATGCAAGACCCCGACGGCAGCGAACCCTCCTTGGTTTCGAAGCTTCGGTCCGCACTTGAGCGCGCGGACCGCTATCAGGAGATTCTGCGGGATTTCGGGCGCTTCACCACCGGGCCGGTGACCCTGAACCGGCTGCTGGACCACACCGTCCGTCTGCTCTCCCGCGCCACGGGCGTAGCTCATACCAAAGTGATGCGCTACCGGCCTGATAATGGCGATCTCCTGGTGATCGCAGGGGTCGGTTGGCAGGAGGGCGTGGTCGGCAACTGCCGGATCGGCATCGACATGGCATCGCCGGCGGGCCGCGCGCTTCAGACCGGCCAGCCCGTCCTCCTGGCCGACAACCGTTCCGCTCCGGGCTTCCGCTACTCTCCAGTGCTGAACGAGCATGGGATAGCAGCCGTTCTGAACGCGCCTGTCCCCGTCAACGGCGCGATCTGGGGCGTCGTGGAGCTGGACAGCGAGACCCCCGGCGCTTTCAACCAGCGTGACCAGCTCTTCCTTGAGAGCTTCGCCGTACAGCTCGGCACCGCCATCCGGCATATCTGCGACAAGGAGGCGCTGGTCGCTGAGACAGAGGCGGCGGCCCGGCGGCTCGCCCAGCGGGACCTGCTGGCCCGTGAGGAGCATCACCGGGTCAAGAACTACTTTCAGACGATCCTGGCCGCCCTGAACCTGAAGGCCAGCGCCGGGACTCCCGCTCTAACAGCAGCGATCCAGGACGTGATGGATCGGGTCATGGCCATTGCCCTTGCCCACGATCTTCTGATCCCGCGCGATGGCCCGGCTCTACTGAACACCGCCGACTATATCCGGGCGCTGAGCTCTGCAGTCGAGACCGCGAGCGCCAATCTGCGGATCGAGGTCAAGGCGGCCCCTGTCGATCTGCGATCGGAGCAGGCCGTGCCCCTGGGCTTGATCCTGAACGAGCTGCTGACCAACGCCGTCAAATACGCCTTGCCGGATCAGCGGCCGGACGAAGCCGCCCCGCCTGCGTCGATCGTGCGGGTAGACTTCTCCTCCACATTCGCTGGGGAGGCCCTGCTGCGGGTTCTGGATAATGGCCCCGGCATGACCGCGCCTCCGCGTCCCGGCTCCGCCGGCCTCAGCCTCGTCCGAGGTCTGGCGGCACAGCTCGGCGGCACGCTGGAGGTGGACAGCTCCAGCCAGGGCACGGCGGTGTCAGTGCGCTTCCCCCTGATCTGCTGAGCTGCCGATGCTTCCGCCGGCCGCTGCCGATGCGCCATCGCACCGTGTGATCGTACGCGGCTCCTGGAAATGATTTCCGCAGTTCATTGTTTCAGATTCGTCCAGTCGAAAGGAGAAGCCGCAGGTGTCCAGCACGGCGGAAGCCAATCGCCGTCAGAATGGGGAACGGCACGAATCCGACGTTCCAGTCCGGAACCAACGCTTCTTTATCGGCTTGGCCCGCGCCTTCGCCGGAAGTCTCATCTTTGCCCTGCCGATGCTGATGACCATGGAGATGTGGTGGATCGGCTTCTACATCGATCCTTGGAAGCTGATCCTGCTTCTCATCATCCAGGTTCCCCTGCTGATCGGTCTGGCGCGCTTCGGCGGATTCCAGCATACGGCCTGTCTGCGCGACGACGTCGTTGACGCCTTCGTCGCCATTGCCGTCGCCCTCGTGATGGCGGCCAGCGTCCTCTACCTCTTCAAGGTCCTGACGCCGGACATGCCGCCCAGCGAGATCATCGGGAAGATCGCCCTCCAGGCCTTTCCCGGCAGCTTCGGCGCCATCCTGGCCAGGGCGCAGACCGGCGACAAGACCGTGGGCGAGAGCGACACCGACCCGAGCTATCCGGCCGAGCTTCTGCTCATGGCCGCCGGCGCGCTGTTCCTGGGCCTGAATGTCGCGCCGACGGAGGAGATGATCCTGATCTCCTACATGATGGAGCCGTGGCGCGAGATTGCGCTGGCCCTCGTCTCCCTGCTCCTCATGCACGCCTTCGTCTATTCCGTCGACTTTCCGGGCGAGGCGCAGCCCAGAAGCTGGGCAGAGGTGGCCAGCCTGTTCGTTCGCTTCACCGTGGTCGGATACGTCATCGTACTGATCATCTGTCTTTATCTGCTGTGGACCTTCGGCCGGACGGAAGGGGTCGGAGTCGAGGAAGTCCTCAGCGCCTGCATCGTGCTGGGCTTCCCCTGCGCAATCGGGGCGGCGGCGGCACGGATCATTCTGTGAGCGAAGGAGCTGTTCCATGGGCCGGGCATCCATCCCCGAGAGGATTCAGGGTTCCAGCACCTCTCCCTGGGAGTGGGCGGTGGGCCTGCTGGGCCTTGCCGCGCTCGCCGGCATCATCGGCTATATGGCCTGGTTCGCGCTGTCCAGCCGATCCTACGTACCTGCCATCACGGTTGAGAAGGTTCATATCCAGCAAAGCGGCAACAGCTTCGTCGTCCAGTTCATGGCCAGGAACGACAGCGCTGCAACGGCGGCATCCTTGAAGATTGAAGGGGAGCTGCATCGGGACGGGAAGGTGGTCGAAACGGCGGAGACGGAGATCGATTACCTGCCCCCCTACTCCCGGCGCGAGGCCGGCCTCTTCTTTCAGGAGGACCCGACCCTGTACGAGTTGCGGCTCATTCCGAAGGGCTATGACGCACCCTGACCGGCTCCGATGCCGGACCGCCCGGGACCTTCCTAGCTCCCGGCCATAGCCGCCGATTTCTGCCTGGGCAGGCTGCGCGATCCAAGAATGGCGCTCAGGAGTTGGGGCGTGCGCTGGCGCAACGCCCGATGGATCAGCAGAAGAAGCGTCACGGCGACCGGAACGACCAGCAGATAGTACAGCTCATAAGGCCAGCCCGTCCGTCCCCACAGCATGAAGAGCAGCGTCAGGAACGGCACATGTGTGCAGAAGAGCCAGAAAGCCTTGTGCCCATTGCGCGCCAGCCACTTTCCGATCCCGGACCGGACCAGCGGGGATGAGATGATCCAGACGGAAAGGCTGATCGCCGCCTTGGTGGACAGGAGCAGCGCCTGCCGGACCGGAGTCGAGACTTCAAGCTCGACGATCAAGGCGGAAACCGCTCCGCCCAGGATACCGATCGCCAGGGCCGGGCCGAGATAGCGATCGAAGGCGGTGGCGTCCAGTCCGCGGATTCTGACGACGATGCCGATATAGAAGAACAGCAGGATGTCCGGACGGATGATGAACAGGAAATACTCCTGCACGCCGTCCGGCATCAGCGCCCTTGGCCCCGCCAGGGAGAACAGCAGGATCGGGACCAGCACGGCCATCGGCGCGTTCCGCGCGCCCCAGAATAGGATCGGGGCCAGAAGAACGCATGCCATCATGTCGCGCAGGAAATATAGGGCGATATTGATGGGCGGAGCACTCAACCCGAAGAGCATGTTGAGAAGCTCGGACGTATCGGCCTCGTCGATCGGCTCCCAGTAGGTCCCCGCCCCGGCAACCTGCATGGCGAGAACCGCGCAGAATGTCAGCAGGTTGAAGCAGAGATAGGGGACCATCAAGGTTCTGAACTTCTTCTTCACCAGCGCCGGATAGCCACGGTCGGCCTGGCGCGCCAGGAGCCAGCCGGAGATGACGCTGAGACAGGGAACGCCCGCCCGGAAGAAACCCTCGCGCAGATAGAGGATGAGCCACTCGAAGGCGGCGCGTCCCTTCTCATAGGGGTTGTGCTCCATGTCATACGGGATATGGATGATCATGATCCCGATGATGAGGGCGATGCGGAGCAGTTCGATCCGTTCGGACAGAAGCCGGTCGAGACTGGCGGTCTGCATCGGTGACGCGGAATCGCGCCCGTGAAGCGTAGTGATGGTCAAGCTCGCTTGCTCCTGCTCGTATCCATCCGATTCCGCCAGCAAGGCGGGCAGGCATGGCGACGCCATAGATCGAAGTGAGCACGATCTTCGACACCGATCGGGAAAGTACAGGGATTTGAATAGCTCAGCCTGACCAAGCGCAAGGAAAACACAGGGTTAGCCCCGGCGCACCCAGTCCATTATCCAGCTATCAAAGATATATGTGAGTTTACCCAAAAGTCCGGGCAACGGACTTCCTATAAGATAGGCTCGAACCCTTCGCAGCCATGAAGCGCCCCAGATATTTACTTATTTATGTCACAGCTGGTAACTGGCAACAATCGCTCCTTTCGAAGCGCTGCAATTTCGGTTCGCGCTTTGCGCGCTGGCAGGCGCCTGGGTACGCACGACATAGAATACAGGAACCGCTGTGGCCGCCCCGCGGAACCCCCATGCCCGCGGCCGGTTGCAGCCGCCGGAGGACCCCATGCGAACCTGTATTCTCATCCTTGGCATTGGCCTGCTGGCGGGCGGGTGCAGCTATGAACAGACATCTACTGCGGAACAGGCCGATGCGGACCGGACAGCAGCGGATGCGTTGCGCAGACATCAGGATGCGCTTCCCGCTGGGCAGGCTCCGCAGAGCAGCGGAAGTCAGGCGGCTGCCGGACTGCTGCGTTAGCCCCGGCCTGTACGCCTGCCCCGAAAAAAAACTGCCCGGAAAACCAGAGGCTTTCCGGGCGAGTTGAACAGGGAGGCTTCACGTCTGGGAGACGTAGGGCCAGAGGCCCAACCTCGGACGGGTATCCGAGGTGAAGTGTCAGCCGCGCGGCACATTGTGCGATGCAGCAGCCGACAGCCGCAAAGATATGCAGCCGCGCTGCGGTTTCCAGAGTCATTCGCATAGCGGAGCCATGCGTCATACGCATGGCTTTGTCAGGAACGCTCCGGAAAAGAGAGGGGCGCTGCTCCGTCCGGACCAGCGCCCCTGAAATCCTATTGCCTGCAGCTAGAGGGTTCGGCCCTCAGGCTCCGGCACCGTTCGGGAAGGTTTCCGCCACTTTCTTGATCAGAAAATCGCGGAACACGGCAATGCGCTTGGAATGGCGCAGTTCCTCGGCATAGACGAAGTAGGCGTCGATGCGGGGGCCGTTGACGTCGGGAAGGATGCGGACCACGTCCGTCAGCCCTTCCACGACATAGTCCGGCAGCGAACCAATGCCAAGACCGCTCTGCACCGCACGGGAAATGGCATAGAGGCTGTTCACACGAAGGGTCGTGCGCCGCTCGCCCCCTGGCGGCTCACCCACATGCAGCAGCCAGTTGATGTTCGGCACCGGCGCTTTGGTATCGTTCGGATAGGCGATGATGTCGTGCGAGTCGAGGTCTGCCAGGGTCTGCGGCATGCCCCGCTTCTCGATATAGGATTTATGGGCGTAGAGGTGGACGCGCACGGTCATCAGGTGCCGCTGGATCAGGTCCGGCTGGCGCGGCGCGGTCATGCGGATGGCGATATCCGCCTCACGCATCGACAGGTCGAGTTCATTGTCGTCCAGCAGCAAAGTAAGCTGCACGTCGGGATAAAGGCCGAGGAACTCACGCACCCGCGGCGTCAGCCAGGTGGAACCGAAGGCGACGGTAGTGGTCACCTTCAGCGGCCCCTTCGGATGCTCCTTCGATTCGGAGAGCATTGCCTCCGTCATCGAGAGCTTGGCGAACACCTCGCGCGCGGTACGGTACAGCAGTTCGCCCTGTTCGGTCAGGATCAGGCCGCGCGCATGGCGGTGGAACAGCGGCACATGGAGGCTTTCCTCCAACGCGCTGATCTGCCGGCTGACCGCCGACTGGCTGAGGTTCAGAGTTTCACCGGCGTGCGTGAAGCTGCCGGCTTCGGCCACCGCGTGGAACACGCGCAGCTTATCCCAATCCATGTCCTATCCCTAGGAATGGCCCGGCCGGCGGACTCCAGCCGTGCATGCTTGGCCGGGTGCAGGATGCACCCGGCGCATGGATGATATACTGAGTTTTGCCTGGACGCTACGGGTAGTGGGCAGGCTGCGGCAAACGACCATAATGATGGCCGGAGGTGTGGTTCCTTGGCAACCACCCCGGATGCAGGGAACATGCAAAAGGAGGCGCACCTGACTTTGCCCCGAAACCGACGCCATTCCAGGCGTCGGCCGTCCGCGGAACCAGGAGCGCCCCCTACCCGATTACAGGCCCGTTACCACGCCCCGATCATGTCCGGGCGGGAGGCCTCGGCGAAGGCGGCCTCCGGGCCGGCCTCGATGGTGGCGAGCCACTTCTCCACCTCGAGTGCCGCCATGCAGCCCATGCCAGCTGCGGTGACGGCCTGACGGAAGACCTTGTCCTTCACGTCGCCGGCGGCGAACACGCCGGGCACGCTGGTCTTGGTGCTGTCGGGCTTGGTCATGATGTAGCCCTCATCATCCATCTGCACATGGCCCTTGAAGACCTTGGTGGCCGGGTCGTGGCCGATGGCGACGAAGACGCCGTCCAGCTTCAGCTCCTGCGTCTCACCGGTCTGGCTGTGCTTCAGGCGCACGCCGGTCACGCGCTTCGGATTCTCGAAGCTCTCCCCGCCCTCGCCCAGGATCTCGTCCACCATGTGGTTCCAGACCACCTCGATCTTCGGGTTGTTCAGCACCCGGTCCTGAAGGATCTTCTCGCCGCGGAAGCTGTCGCGGCGGTGGATCATCGTCACCTTGCTGGCATGGTGGGTGAGGTACAGCGCCTCCTCCATCGCGGAGTTGCCGCCGCCGACGATCGCCACCTCCTTGCCGCGGAAGAAGAAGCCGTCGCAGGTGGCGCAGGCGGAGACGCCGGCGCCCTGGAAATGCTGCTCGCCCGGAATGCCCAGCCAGCGGGCCTGGGCGCCGGTGGCGATGATGACGGCGTCGGCCACGTACTCATCCCCGCTGTCCGCCTTGCAGACGAAGGGCCGCTTTGAGAAATCCACGTCGGTGATCAGGTCGAAGATCATCTTGGTGCCGACATGCTCCGCCTGCCGGGCCATCTGCTCCATCAGCCAGGGGCCCTGCACCGCCTCCGCGAAGCCGGGATAGTTCTCCACCTCCGTGGTGATCATCAACTGACCACCGGGCTGCATGCCCTGGACCAGCGTGGGCTGCATATTGGCGCGGGCGGCATAGATGGCGGCGGTGTAGCCGGCCGGGCCGGCGCCGATGATCAGGACCTTGGTGCGGTGGGTGGCCATGGAAATCTTCCTTCGAACTCCGCCCGGATCGGGGTCCGGGGCTACAGGCATTGGATATCGTACCGGCTGGCGGGGTTTGGACCGTACCCGTCCGGGAGGCTGCCTTCAACTCCGTGCATGCGTGCCAAGAGCGCCGGAAAGCGATACAATGTCACAAGGCTGCGCGCCCTGGTGGCGGCGGAGCCCTGGCGACCCTACATTCAGCCCTGCCGAGGACGCTTCAAGGACCCGAATCCGCCATGCTGGACCTCACCGCACGCCGCCGGGCCGGCCTTATACTTGCCGGAGCCCTGATCGCCACCGCCACGACGGCGCTGGCCGCCAATCCCGTGCGGACGGAGAATGTGGAGGCGGAGCTGACGGCGGAAGGGGCGGCCGTTCCGGGCCAGACCCTGTGGATCGCCAAGACCCAGCGCATCCGGTCCGGCTGGCATACCTACTGGATCAATCCCGGCGACAGCGGCATTGCCACCAGCATCAATTGGGAACTGCCGGAGGGCTGGCAGGCCGGCGACATCGTCTGGCCGGCGCCGGAGCGCTTCCCCATCGGGCCGCTGGTGAATTTCGGCTACAAGGACGAGGTGCATCTGCTGGTCCCCGTCACCGTGCCGGAAACGGCCGTGCCGGGCGAGACGGTGACCCTGACCGCCAATGCCGACTGGCTGGTCTGCGAGGATATCTGCATCCCCGAATCCGCGGTGCTGACCCTGGACGTGCCGGTCGCGGCGGAGCCGGCGCAGCCCTCGCCGGAGGCTGCCGCCCTATTCGCGGAAGCCCGCGCCAGCCTGCCCGTGCCGAGCCCGGTGCAAGCCAATTTCACGGCCGGACCGGACGCGCATGAGTTGCGCCTGGAACTGCCGGACCTTGGCAGCGGGCGGGTGGAGAGCGCCTTCTTCTTCCCCGAGCACTGGGCCGTCACCCCCGCCAATGGGGAACAGAGCTTCGAGGCCGGCCCCGATGGGCTGCGCCTCACCATGCCCGCCCTGCCCGGCACGGAGATGCCGGAGACGGTAACGGGCGTGCTGGTGCTGACCGAGAATCTGGATGGGGGGCAGCCGGTACGGCAGGCCCTGGCCATCAGCGCCCCCGTCCGGAAGGATGCGGCCGCGGCGGCCTCTCCCGCGGGCGGCGCCACCGGCGGTGCGTCGGGCGGCGGGGAGCCTGCGATGACGCAGGCGGCCATGGATACCGCGGCAACCGGGCTGCTGGGCGCCCTTCTGCTGGCCATGCTGGGCGGAGCGCTGCTGAACCTGATGCCCTGCGTGTTCCCGGTCCTGAGCATGAAGGCGCTGGCGCTGATCCGGCATGATGCCGCGCACGCCAGGACGCACGGTCTGGCCTATACGGCCGGCGTGTTGGTCTGCTTCGCCGCCGTGGCCGGCGCGCTGATCGCGCTGCGGGCCGGCGGGGCGCAGATCGGTTGGGGCTTCCAGCTTCAGGACCCGCTGGTGGTGGGCATCCTGGCCTATGTGATGTTCCTGCTGGGCCTGTGGATGAGCGGGGTCTACAGCCTGGGCGGCCGGGTCCAGGGCGTCGGCCATTCGCTGGCCACGCGCGGCGGCTATGCCGGCAGCTTCTTCACGGGCGTGCTGGCGACCGTGGTGGCCACCCCCTGCACCGCCCCCTTCATGGGCACGGCCATCGGCTTCGCCCTGTTGCAGCCCTGGGCCGTGTCGCTGTCCGTGTTCCTGGCGCTGGGCCTGGGCATGGCCCTGCCCTTCCTGGCCCTGACCTGGAGCCCGGCGCTGCTGCGCCGCCTGCCCCGGCCGGGCCTATGGATGGACCGGGTGAAGCAGGCCCTGGCCTTCCCGCTCTACGCCACCGCCGTGTGGCTGGTCTGGGTGCTGTCCATCCAGGCCGGGCCGAACGCGGTGGCGGCGGTGCTGGGCGGCATGGTGCTGCTGGGCTTCGGGGCTTGGCTGTTCGGCGTCACGCGGGAAAGCCCCGGCATGTGGCGCACCGGCGGCAGCGTGCTGGCCGGCATCGCCCTGGTGCTGGCGCTGGTCACCACCGCCCAGGTGCCGGCCGTGGCGACCCCGGCCAGCGGCCTCACGCCCGGCGTCAAGGATGCCAAGGCAGATCACGAGCCCTTCAGCGAGGCGCGGCTGGAAGAGCTGCGGGCGGAAGGCCGGCCGGTGTTCGTCAATTTCACCGCCGCCTGGTGCATCACCTGCCTGGTGAACGAGAACACCTCTCTAGGCAGCGCCTCGGTCAAGCAGGCCATGGCGGAGCGGGGCGTGGTCTATCTGAAGGGCGACTGGACCAACCGCGATGCGGAGATTGCCCGCGTGCTGGAGCGGTTCGGCCGCAACGGCGTGCCCCTCTACCTGCTCTATCGGCCCGGCGAGGCCGAACCGGAAGTGCTGCCCCAGCTCCTGACGGAGGGGATCGTGCTGGAGGCGCTGGCGAAGGCGCCGGCGGGGGCCTGATGCCCCCGTAGGTCGGATTAGCGGCGCCAGCCGCGTAATCCGACACTTCCCGGGACCCGTCGGATTACGGCGCTCTCGCGCCTGATCCGACCTACGGGATCGGCAGAACGGAGAAGCCGGCTGCCGCCCCGCCCTCAGTGCACCCGCTCCACCGCCATGGCGGTGGCCTCGCCGCCGCCGATGCAGAGGGAGGCGACGCCGCGCTTGAGGTCGTACTTCTCCATCGCGTTCAGCAGGGTGACCAGGATACGCGCGCCGCTGGCCCCGATCGGGTGGCCCAGCGCGCAGGCGCCGCCATGGACATTCACCTTGTCGCGCGGCAGGTCGAACTCCCGCATCGCCGCCATGGTGACCACGGCGAAGGCCTCGTTGATCTCATAGAGATCGACATCCTTGGCCTGCCAGCCGGTCTTGTCGAACAGCTTCTGCATGGCCCCGATGGGGGCGGTGGTGAACCAGTTCGGCTCGCGGGCGTGGCTGGTATGGCCCTTGATCTCCGCCAGGATCCTGAGCCCCCGCTTCTCCGCCTCGCTCCGCTTCATCAGCACCAGCGCCGCCGCTCCGTCGGAGATGGAGGAGGAGTTGGCGGCCGTCACCGTTCCGCCCTTGGCGAAGGCGGGCTTCAGAGTGGGGATTTTCTCCGGCTTGGCCTTCAGCGGCTGCTCATCCCGCTCCACCACCGTCTCGCCCTTGCGGTCCTTGACGGTGACCGGCACCACCTCGGCCGCGAAAGTGCCGTCCTCAATGGCGGCCTTGGCGCGCCGCAGGGATTCCAGCGCGTATTCGTCCTGCATCTCGCGGGTGAACTGGTAGTGGGTCGCCGTCTCCTCCGCGAAGGTGCCCATGGCCCGGCCTCGGTCATAGGCATCCTCCAGCCCGTCCAGCGCCATGTGGTCGTAGACGGTGGAATGGCCGTAGCGGTAGCCGCTGCGCGCCCGGTCCAGCAGGTAGGGCGCGTTGGACATGCTCTCCATCCCCGCCGCGATGCCGACATCGATGCTGCCGGCCGCGATCAGGTCATGGATCATCATGGCGGCCTTCATGCCGCTGCCGCACATCTTGTTGATGGTGGTTGCCGGCACGCCCAGCGGCAGGCCGGCGGCCAGGGCTGCCTGACGGCCGGGAGCCTGCCCCTGGCCGGCCTGCAGCACATTGCCCATGATGACTTCGTCGATCTCTTCCGGCCTCACACCGGCCCGCTCTACCGCCGCACGGACGGCGGCAGCGCCGAGCTGGGCCGCCGGCACGGCGGAGAGATCGCCCAGCATGCCGCCCATGGCGGTGCGGGCGGCGGAGACGATGACGATCGAATCGCTCGACATGGATTCACTCCCGTAGATTTATCGTTCTGCGGCCTTCAGGCCGCGGTCATCCTGATGATGGACCAGACGATGAGCTTGAGGGACGCCAGCAGGATCACCAGCCAGGTCAGCACTGTACCCCACATCCGCCCGAAGCTTTTGCCGCCCGGATGGGTGGAGATGCCGTACGCATGGAGAAACCGCCCCAACACCAGAGCGGCCCCCATCAGATGAACTGTCAATTCGGCCTGATCGGCCATTTCCACCAGGAGGATCAGGACCAGGGCGAGCGGCACATACTCCACAAAGTTCCCATGCGCCCGGACGGCGCCGGCCAGGGCCGGAATGCCGCCGTCGCCGGTCGAGACCTTGCTCCGCAACCGCTGACGCGAGACCAGAAAGCTGAGCCCCAGCAGCAACAGTCCGCACAGCCCGGCATAAAGCGGCGTGATTACAGGCATGATGAATTGGTGCACGATCCTCTTCCCTTCCGCAGACTTTGAGCCTGTCTGTTATCCAGTCCTGGCCTGATGCGCCGAACACTTGCCGAGCCGCAGCCCTAGGTCGATGGTCCGCTCATCCAATCCACTACATCCTGCACCACGCCGGGATCTGAGAGCAGACGGCGGTGGCCCAGCCCGTCGACCAGATGCAGGCGTGCGCCCGGCCAGCTTCCCGCCGTTTCCAGCGCATCGGCCACCGGCACGATCCGGTCCTCGGCGGAATGCACCACCATGCCGCGCGCGGACAGGCCGGCCGCAATGGCCGGCAGCGAGACGGCTTCGACCCGCCGGCCGGCGGCCTTTCCGATCAGGCGCAGCATCTCTCCGGTCTGATCCGCATCCAGCCGGTGGCGACGGGCGGTGCCTAGCGCGAAGCGCAGCGGGTGGGCCGGCGCGCCAATCAGCGCCAATCGGGGAATATGCGCCCCCTCCTCGGCCGCCAGCGCCAGCGCGGTTCCGCCAAGCGAATGGCCGATCGCACCGGCCAGCGGGCCTACAATGGCGGCGACCGCCACCGCGGCACGGGCAAAATCGGTAAGGGTGGCGGTCTCGCCAGAGGATCGGCCGTGCGCCGGCGCATCCAGGGCCACGACACGGTATCCCCGGTCCAGCAACGGCTGGACGAAGCCCACCATATCGTACATCTGCCCTTCCCACCCATGCAGCAGCAGCACCGTCGGCGCGCCGTGCAGATGCCCGCCCCAGAGCCGGGCCGCCAGATGCGGCGACCACCCCGGAACGGCGAGCACCGTGCCGCCGGAAGGTTCCGGCAGCATGGGCGGAGCCACATGCCGTTCCGGCGTGATGAAGTCCAGCGCCGCCGTTTCGGCTGGAGAGGCGGCCCGCCCCTCTTCCGCTAAGGCGTCGAGCAGCCAACTGATTACATTAGCTCGAACGTTCGTGCTATTTTCAGAACCCAGAAGACTTACCATTGCTCGGTCCTCCAGAAGCGCCCGGCGGCATCCCTGCCGTCCCAGGCGAAGGGATCAAGGGAAACGGGACGAAGCCTTGCCCGGTCCAGGATGTCGGCAAAGGCCTTGCGCGCCATTTCTTCAGCCCGCGGGTGATGCATCAGACGGTAGGTCAGGCCGAAACCGTAAGACAGGGAGACAAACTCGAACGCGAACCGCTCCACATCCATATCGGGACGCAGATGCCCCGCATCTATCGCCCGTTGGACAGCCCCGCCGATGGCCTTCATCAGCCGTTCCTGCGTCAAGGCCAGGAAATCGCGGATTGGACCGGGTCGGTCGTCGAACTCGATCGACGCGCCCTGGATGGGGCATCCGCCCGGTAGCTTGGAACTCTTGCTCCAGGCGATCCAGTTGTCGAACAGCGCCTCGATCCGCGGCAGTCCGGTAGGTTGCGCCAGGGCCGGGCGGAACACCTCCTCGGTGAACACTTCCGCCGCATGCTCCAGCACGGCCAGCTGCAACTGCTCCTTGGAACCGAAGTGGGCGAACAGCCCGCTCTTGGACATGCGCAGCCGGTCTGCCAAGCTGCCGATGGTTAGACCGGTCAGCCCTTCGGTGCTGGTCATGTCCAGCGCCTCGTCCAGAATTGCCGCGCGTGTGCGTTCGCCCTTGCTCATAGCGGGAATAAAAACGAACGGTCGTTCTTTTGTCAAGCCCGTTCTGCACAAGGCCTGTAATCTTGTGCGGCGCGGGAATTCCGGCAGCCGTGCGCCGTTTTCAGACTATCGCCGCCCGATCCTGGAGATGCCGTTGACCGAGCTCAGGATTCATCACAGGACCACTTACCGGTATCACCGAGCCGTAGAGCTGGGACCGCACCGGCTGATGCTACGCCCGCGGGAGAGCCCGGAACTGCGCCTCATCTCCCATATGCTGACGGTGACGCCGGGCGGGATGGTGAACTGGGCACAGGATGTTTTCGGCAATGCGGTGGCGACGGCCAGTTTCCAGGGCATGACCGATGTCCTGGTCGTCGACAGCACCTCGGTACTCCAGCTTCATGCCGCGGCCTGGCCGATTTTCTCCATCGCGGCGTCCGCCATCTCCTATCCCTTCCGCTATTCCGATGAGGAGTGGACCGATCTCGGCGCGCTGGCGGCTCCGCAACATCCGGACACGGCCGGGCGGCTGCGCAGTTGGGCGTTCGGCTTCGTCCGGGGCGATGTGACGGACACGCTTTCCCTTCTGAAGGACGTGAACAGCGGCGTCGCGGATTGGATCAGCTACCAATCCCGGGAGGAGGAAGGAACCCAGTCCCCGATTCACACGCTGGACCGCGGCTGGGGATCGTGCCGTGATCTGGCCGTCCTGTTCGTCGAGGCGGTCCGCTGCCTGGGCTTCGGCGCCAGGATCGTTTCCGGCTATTTCCATGATCCGGATCAGAGCTGGGCGGGAGCGGGAAGCCCCGGTTCCACCCATGCCTGGGCGGAAGTCTATGTGCCCGGGGCCGGCTGGATCACCTTCGACCCGACGAACCGCCGGGTCGGCGGCTTCAACCTGATTCCCGTCGCAGTCGCCCGCGATATCCGCCAGGTCATCCCGGTTGCCGGCAGCTTTGTCGGCATGAACGACGCCTTCGCCGGCATGCAGGTGGAGGTTTCCGTCACCGGCTGAATGCCCGGACGCGGCCCCATCTTTTCGGATGAAGAGGTTTTCCGCTTGCATATGCCTGTCCGCCCTCCCATCTGGAGGTGGTCGAGGTTACTCTGGGCTACGTGTTCGCCAGCCCCATCCGTGGGTCTGGGTCTCTTCCCGAAGTGAATTTGATGCCCCCGTGCATCTTGTGTGTGGGGCAACGCCAGAAAGGGAACTGACCCATGGCTATCGGTACTGTTAAGTGGTTCAACCCCACCAAGGGTTTTGGCTTCATCCAGCCGGAAGACGGCTCGTCCGACGTGTTCGTCCACATCTCCGCCGTTGAGCGTGCCGGCATCGGCAACCTCAATGAGGGCCAGAAGGTCTCCTTCGAGGCCGTGCGCGACCCGCGCAAGGGCAAGACCTCTGCCGAGGATCTGCGCGCGCTTTGAGCGCCGCGGACCTGGCACCGAGAAAGGGCAGCTTCGGCTGCCCTTTTTCATTTCCGACCGGTCATGGCGCAGGTTTGCGCTGTTGAAGGCATCCAAACCCAAAAAGGACGAACCCGATGGACCTGATCGAAAAGCTGCCGGCGATGACGGACGCCTCGCTGACGAACCTGCAGGCCAATGCAGTCCGCCTGTCCCAGTCCGGCAGCGCCAAGCAGCAGGCCGCCGCCGCCGCGCTGTTGCCGGCCGTCCAGGCGGAGATTTCATCCCGCAAGGTTGAAAAGCCCGTCCGCGCGCCGCGCGCCAGGAAGAAGGCGGTCTGAGCGACCACAGGGCACAAGCCGTCTGCACGGCTGTTGGTCCGGCATCGTTCTGGACTCGGCCGGAGAAATGGTCATGTCCCATGTCGTACTGCTCGGCGACTCCATTTTCGACAATGCGGCCTATGTGGCCGGCGGCCCGGATGTCAGGGCGCAACTGGAACGGAGCCTGCCCGCGGGATGGCGGGTGACGCTTCTGGCACGCGACGGCGCCGTAACCGGCGGCGTCGCGCAGCAGATGCTGCGTCTGCCCCGCGATGCGACCCATCTGGTGGTGAGCGCCGGCGGCAACGATGCGCTGGGGGCCTCCGGCATCCTTGACCAGGCGGCCCGGTCGGTGGCGGAGGCCGTTGGGCAGCTGGCGGAAATCCGCGCCCGATTCCAGCAAGGCTATGACGCCATGCTCGGGTCCGTGCTGGAGCCGGGCCTCCCTACGGCCGTCTGCACCATCTACGATGCGAATTATCCCGATCCGCTTCGCCAGCGGCTGGTGACCACCGGGCTTGCCCTGTTCAATGACGTCATCACGCGGGCCGCCTTCAGGCGCGGGCTTCCCCTGCTCGACCTTCGCCTGATCTGTGACAGCCCCCGCGATTATGCCAACCCCATCGAACCATCGGTGGAAGGCGGCGAAAAGATCGCGGCTGCGATTACCGGGCTCGTGACCGCACAGGACCGGGGCTATCCGCACAGCACTGTCATCGCCCGCTGACCACCCCGCCGGAGGTTCTCTGCTCCCCTCGCCGCAACGCCACGCCTGAATTGCTGTTTGACAGTTCCGTGACGAAGGCAAGAGGTCTGCGGACATGTCGAAGAGCAAGAGTAAAAGCAAAAAAGCCAAATTTCCCAAGAAGATCGCCGGGATCAAGGTCCCGAAGGTCCTGCGCAAGTCCGGCGGCTCTCTGGCGGAGCTTCTGGAGACCCCCACCGGTCGGGAGGTGGTGGCCGGGGCGCTGGTCGCAGTGGCCGGCTCGCTGGTGGGCAGCGAGAAGGTCCGGGATGTACTGGCAAGCGGCGGCCACAATCTTGCCCAGTCGGGCCGGGAGGCGGGCCATGCCGGCTCCGACCTTGTAAGCAGCGCCGTGCGCGGTGTGGCGGAGGTTGCGACGGGAGCCGTGGTCGAAGCCGCACGCCATGTCCTGCCCGGCGCAAGCGATAAGGACAGCGGCGAGAAGCGCCAGCCCACACGCCGCTCTGGCGGAGGCCGCCGCGGGAACGGCGCCGGCGAGGATGGGGAGGCTGCCCGCCCCGCCCCCGGCCTTCCCGTCGCCATCCGGGAGAGCTGAACGGCTGGCCCGTCCGCCTGCTATGCCTGCGGAGCGTTGTAGCGGACGGCCCCGTGACCGGAGAGGTCATACCCTTCCAGCGCTGCCGCCTTCGCCCGTGCGGCATCGCTCCGGGCGAAGGTCATCAGCGCCTGGACCGGCGGCTCGAAATAATGCCAGCGGCGCACCACGAGGTCGAACCGCTCCCAGGCGAGCGGCACAAAACCGAGGCGGAGACGCGTTGCGACGGCACGGGTGGCGAGCCCCACATCGGCAGCCCCCTCCAGCACGGCCAACCCGACATCGAATCCGGTCCGCGCCGGCGGACCCGATAGATTCAGCGTCCCGATGGACAGGCCGTGCTCCGCCAGCAGGTGGCGCAGCAGAATGTGCGCGCCGCTGCCTTCCGGACGCACGGCGACCCGGAGGCCGGACCTTGCAAGGTCCCCTGCCCCTGTGAGGCCCAGCGGGTTTCCGGGGGCAAGCACCAGCCCCTGCTCCCGCCGGACCCATTCCACCGCGACGACATCCAGATCCGCCAACTCTTCCAGGATTGCCGCTTCGTTGTAGCGGCCGGTGGCCGGGTCGAGCATGTGTATGCCGCAGGCAACCGCCTCCCCCGCCGCCATCTGGCGCAGGCCGGACAGGCTGCCGCCGCCGGACAGGGCTAGCCCGCTTCCCGACTCCCCCACGCACCAGTCCAGGAACGGATCGCGGCTGCCGGCCAGCACATTGGGAACCCTGGCCGGAGCGGGCGTGGGACCGGTCTCCCGCCGCCCCTCCACCCAGCGATCGATTTCAGCGACGGGGAAGAGCCATTTTCCGGCAACCTTGACACAGGGAATGCGCCTGGACTGGACCAGATCGTAGATCGTCCTCTCCCCCATGCGCAGATATACGGCCACCTCGCGCGTACTCATATAGGGGCCTGCCGGCGGCGTGGCGGGGCCGTCGGGGTTCTGGGCCCTTCTGCCCGTCATCGATGCGCTCTCTTCCTCGAAGCTGGAACGCGCATCGTAGGGCGGCGGCGCTGCCGGGCCAAGACTCCTCGTCTCCCCGCCGCATGGGCTCAGCTTCCCGCTAGCGTATCCACCAGCCGCCCCTCGATCTGGAAGCGGCAGGTCATCGGGGCGGCGTTGCCGGCCGGCAATTCCACCACGGCGGTCAGCACAGCGCCGGGCGATACCGTAACCGGCCGGGACAGTTCGGCCGAGAAGTAGCGGCGGGCGGCATTGACGTATCCGACGGTCAGCGCGTGATTGGTGGAGTGTCCGGAGCTGGTGCTGGTCATGACGAAGCGGGGCAGTTCACCCTTGACCTCGGCACGGCTGAACCCGTGGCCGCGCACAGCCTCCACCAGCAGCGTCTTGCCTTTCGGGGCGGCGATGGTGAGGTCGGCGGTGCAGACGCCGCTTTCGGCGGGCGAGATGCCGGCCACGCGGTGAACGACGAGATCGGCCCCGGTGAAAGCGACGCTATCGGCGCGGACGGAGGTGGAGGCGATGGCTACGGCCACCAGCACGGTGCCGGCGGCGATCAGGCGGGTCGTGTCGGGCATGAACATAGCGGGCTTCCGGTTCGGCGGTTGCTTTCGATGGCCGGACCCTAGTGGCCCGCGGTTGCCGCCGGATGTCGTCCGCGTAATTGTTGTTTCAGTCCCGTTCCGGCCCGGTGTTCGCACCATGCCGGAATCCGCCCCTATGGCGGCGAGCCGGTGCGAGCCGTGACAGGCCGCCCGGGCGGGTGTACAGACAGGGCGTTCCGTCCGCAGGAGAGGAGCCGCCATATGTCCGCAGCCTTCCAGCGCCGCCCCTATGAGACGGGCGAGCCGGTCTTCCAGGAAGGGGATCCCGGCGACAGCCTGTACGTGGTCGAGAAGGGGCGGGTGCGGATCTGGACCGGCGACCCCGAGCGCCCCACCATCCTGGGCATCGTCGAAGAAGGCGGCGTGTTCGGCGAGATGGCCATCTTCGACAAGAAGCCGCGCATGGCGAACGCCTCCGCCGATGCCGAGTCGGTGCTGATGCGCATGCCGGCCACGGTGATGCGGGAAAGCCTGTACGGGGCGGACCCGCTGCTGCGCCAGCTCGTTCAGATCCTGATCGACAATGTGCGCAACATGGCCCGCCGCATCGACGAGCTGGAGGGCCGCTGCACGCCCGGCGGCTGCACGCGCCCGGACTGAGCAGGTCCGGAAAAGCCGGAACCGCGCCGAGGGTCCGGCGGTTTTCCCCGGTGGAGCGCCACACCGGGGATTGTGAATGTTCAGCGAATCTACGCCGCACGGCGGCATCAGCGACCGCACCTTTGTCCGGCGCGCCCTGATCCTGTTCCTGATGGGGGTGGTCGCGACTGTACTCTGGATCGCATCGCATGCGCTGGTGCTGCTGTTCGGGGCCATTCTGTTCGCAGTGATCTTCCGCGGATTGGCGAACCTGCTGACCCGCTGGACCGGTCTGCCGGACACGCCGGCGGTCGCCGCCGTGCTGGTGCTCCTGCTGGCTGTGCTGGCGGGGTTCGGCTGGCTGTTCGGCTCCCAGGTTTCGAACCAGTTCAGCCAGCTCGCCGAGCGCATCCCCACCAGCCTGTCCCAGATCGAGCGGCAGATCGGCTCCACCCAGTGGGGGCGGGAGCTGCTGGAGCGCACCGGCGGGCTGGAAAGCCTTCGGAGCGGCGGCCAGCAACAGAATGGCGGCAGCCCGCCCCAGGGCGCGCCCCAAGGCCAGGGCGGCGGGCAGGAGGAGGGCAACGGCGCACCGCCACAACCCGCAGCCGGCGGCAGCGGCCAGCCGAAGGGCGCACAGCCGCAGGGCGGCTCCCCGGCCGCCGGCGACGGCGTCATTCCGGACGGTGCGGCCAGCAGCATCGGTTGGCTGGTCCGTCAGGCAGGTTCACTGCTGATGACCATCGTCGACGGCGCCACCCAGTTCGTGCTGGTCCTGTTCGGGGCGATTTTCCTGGCCTTCCAGCCGGGGCTCTACCGCGCCGGCGTGGCCAAGCTGGTGCCTCATGATGAGACGAACGAGGTGCGCAAGGTATTGGACCGCACCGGCGATACGCTCTGGCTATGGGCGGCCGGGCAACTGGCGGAGATGGTGATCATCGGCATCCTGACCGGCGTCGGCCTGTGGCTCATGGGCGTGCCGGCGCCATTGGCGCTCGGCCTCATCGCAGGTCTGCTGGAATTCATTCCCTTCGCCGGACCGATCCTGGCGGCCATACCGGGCGTGCTGCTGGCACTGACCGTCAGCCCGACGCTCGCCCTCTGGACGATCCTCTTCTACCTCTTCCTTCAGCAACTCGAGGGCAATGTGATCATGCCGGTGGTCCAGAGGAAGGCTGTATCCCTGCCTCCTGTCGTCGGCATCTTCGCCCTGCTGGTATTCGGCTCCCTGTTCGGTCCCATCGGGGTCCTGTTCGCGGTTCCCATGGCCGTGGCCGTGATGACCATCGTGCAGGTCGTCTATGTGAAGGACACGCTGCACAAGGATGTGGAGATCGGGGGCTAACCGGAAGGGCAGAAAAAACCCGGGCGCCCTTGATGGGCAGCCCGGGGCCTAGTCACGGAAAGGGCCGGAACCGGCAGACAATCGGTCCCGGCGAACGGCGGGGCCAAGTCCCGCCGCACCACGGGATATAGGTGGTCTCTCCGGTTACGGAACCCATTGTTTCAGCAGAACCGCTCCCGCGCGGCTGAATAAAACCGCATCTCTTCCGCTGCGGCGGCTTCCAGTCGGGCCATCAGGGCGGGATCGCCCTTGATCCGCGCCACCTCGTCCGCATAGGCAGGGAAGTCGTTGATATTCTGGACCGGCATTGCGAGATCGCGGCCCAGCAGGCGGGACAGGCGCGATATCCCCTCCCCCATCTCCTCGTGGAAGCCGATGAAGTCGAAATCCGCGGGCGTGACGTTGCGGAAGAACCGGCGGGTCAGGTCGGCCCTGATCCATTCCATATTGGCGAAGGCCGCGATGTCCGGCTGATGCTGGGCGATGTAGCGGACCATAGGATGGTCCGGGTCCTGCACGCTGCGCCAGTAGAAATAGAGGGAGATGATCCGGTCCACCGGATGGCGCAGGAAGGTGATCCGGGCGGCATTGGTCAGCCGGTCGTACTTACGCAGCCAGAAATGCCCATGCACCGCCTGCTTCCCGGCCAGCCAGGGATAGCCGCTGGCGAGCGCATCCTGCAAGAAGCCGTCCGGGTCCAGATGCATCCTCGCGGTCGGGCTGGCCGGGAAATCCTGATAATCCTGGAACAGCCCCCTGCCATAGGTGCCCTTCAGTGCCGAGAGCAGAGAAATGCCGCCGCATTTGGGCGTATGGACGGAAATCAGCTCGATCCCGCCCGATCCGGTATCCGACATGAAAAAGGCCACCCTTCCCGACATGCACGCAACCCGTGCGCGGCGGGAGGATGGCCCTGGTCCTATGACCCCTGCAAGTGATCAATCAGTGCGTTTCGCGGAACAGCTCCCGCCCGATCAGCATGCGGCGGATTTCGCTGGTGCCGGCGCCGATCTCATACAGCTTGGCGTCGCGCAGCAGGCGGCCTGTGGGGTAGTCGTTGATATAGCCGTTGCCGCCCAGGATCTGGATGGCGTCCAGCGCCACCTGAGTGGCCTTTTCCGCCGCCAGCAGGATGGCCCCGGCGGCGTCCTTGCGGGTGATGCGCTTGGAATCCGCCGCCCGTCCCACGGCATAGACATAGGCGCGGCAGGAGTTCAGCGCGACATACATGTCCGCCACCTTGCCCTGGATGAGCTGGAATTCCCCGATGCTCTGCCCGAACTGCTTGCGCTCGTGGATGTAGGGCACGACGATGTCGAGGGCGGCCTGCATGATGCCCAGCGGCCCGGCCGCCAGCACGGCCCGCTCATAATCCAGGCCGGACATCAGCACGCGGACGCCGCCATTGAGCTGGCCCAGCACATTCTCCTCCGGCACCTCGCAATCCTGGAAGACCAGCTCGCCGGTGTGGCTGCCGCGCATGCCGAGCTTGTCCAGCTTCTGCGCGCAGGAGAAGCCCTTGAAGCCCTTCTCGATCAGGAAGGCTGTGATGCCCTTCGGCCCGGCCTCCGGATCGGTCTTGGCATAGACCACCAGCGTATCGGCGTCCGGCCCGTTGGTGATCCACATCTTGGTGCCGTTCAGCACATAGCGGTCGCCCCGCTTCTCCGCCCGCAGCTTCATGGAGACCACGTCGGACCCCGCCCCCGGCTCCGACATGGCCAGCGCCCCCACATGCTCGCCGGAGATCAGCTTGGGAAGATAGCGACGGCGCTGCTCGTCGGTGCCGTTCAGGCGGATCTGGTTGACGCAGAGGTTGGAGTGCGCGCCGTAGGAGAGGCCGACGGAGGCGCTGGCGCGGCTGATCTCCTCCATCGCCACCATGTGCTCCACATAGCCCATGCCGGCCCCGCCCCATTCCTCCTCCACCGTGACGCCCAGCACGCCCAGGCTGCCCATCTTGGGCCAGAGGTCCATGGGGAACTGGTCGGTGCGGTCGATCTGCTCGGCGCGCGGCGCGATCTCGTCGGCCGCGAAGGTGCGCACGGCGTCGCGCAGCATGTCGGCCGTTTCGCCAAGGCCGAAATCGAACATGGGCAGGCTGTTTGAAAGCATCTCGGGATCGTCCTCGCCTCTGGTCCGGATCGTCTCATCCGGAACGAATTTTCCGGCACAGTACCGGGGCGGACGATGCAGGGGAAGCCTGTTACAGATGCCGCACGGAAGCAGTTTCCGACTGTGCGCCGCCTCACCCATAGTACAGTCTGGGCGCACGATCTGGCAGGTGTTGCAATGACGGAGCGCGCTCCCTCCTCGATCCGACTGGCAGGCCTGGAAGATGCGCCTGCTCTGTTCGGTCTGCACAAGGATTGTGTCCGCACCCTGTGCGCCGATGCCTACTCCCCGCTGCACATCGACAGATGGTTCGAGGAGCGGACGCCCGACATCTACGCCCCCTGGCTGAAAGCCGGAAGGATTTGGCTGGCCGAGACCGGGGGAGAGATGGCCGGCTTCACCGGCGCTGTCGCTGGCGAAATCACATTGCTTTTCGTCCGGCCCGATCTGGCCGGGCGCGGGCTCGGCCGGCTGCTGTTCGAATTCGCATTGATGCGGGCAGCGGAGGATTTCGACGGCCCGATCACCGTGGTCGCCACGTTGAACGCCGTACCCTTCTACCAGCGCCACGGATTCCTAGCCGAGAAGGAAACCTTCTTCGAGCGTGGTGGGCTGCGCTACCCCGTGGTCAGGACGCGGCGCTGCCTTGCCGAAGCGGCGCCCCGGTAACGGAGCACCGGGCAAACGAAAAGGGCGGTGGTTTCCCACCGCCCTTCCGTACCGCTCGGCAAAGCGCCGGGATGTCCCGCCGCTTACTCGGCCGCCTGCTTCTCGGAAGCGAGGCCGCGCAGCACGTACTGCAGGATGCCGCCGTGCTTGTAGTAGTCGACCTCGTCCAGCGTGTCGATGCGGCAGAGCAGGTCCACCGTCTCCTTCGACCCGTTGGCGCGGGTAATGGTCATCTTTAGGTTCATGCGCGGCTTCAGCCCGGCTTCCACACCCTCGATGTCGAAGGTCTCGGTGCCGTCCAGCTTCAGGCTCTGGCGGGTCACGCCGGCCTGGAACTGCAGGGGCAGAACGCCCATGCCCACCAGGTTGGAGCGGTGGATGCGCTCGAAGCTCTCCGCCACCACGGCCTTCACGCCCAACAGGCGGGTGCCCTTGGCCGCCCAGTCGCGCGACGATCCGGTGCCGTACTCCGCACCGGCGATCACCACCAGCGGGGTGCCGTCGGCCTGGTACCGCATGGCGGCGTCAAAGATCGGCATGACCTCACCGGTCGGGATGTACTTGGTCACCCCGCCTTCGACGCCCGGCACCATCTCGTTCTTGATGCGGATGTTGGCGAAGGTGCCGCGCATCATGACTTCGTGGTTGCCGCGGCGGGCGCCGTAGCTGTTGAAGTCCTCCGGACGCACCTGATAGCTCAGCAGGTATTCACCCGCCGGGCTGGACTTCTTGATGCTGCCGGCCGGGCTGATGTGGTCGGTGGTGATGCTGTCGCCCAGCAGCGCCAGGGCGCGCGCACCCTTCACGTCGCTGACGGCGTCGGGGGTCATGGTGATGCCCTCGAACAGCGGCGGCCGCTTCACATAGGTGGAGTTGTCCTGCCACTTGTAGGTCTGACCCTCCGCCGTCTCGATGGTGCGCCACTGCTCGGGCCCCTCGAAGACGTTGGCGTAGCGGGACTTGAACATCTCCGGCGTCAGATACTGCCGGATGGTGTCCTCGATCTCCTTGTTGCTCGGCCAGATGTCCCGCAGATAGACGGGCTGGCCGTCGCTGCCGGTGCCGAGCGGCTCGCGGGTCAGGTCCATGTGCATGGAGCCGGCCAGCGCATAGGCCACCACCAGCGGCGGGGAGGCCAGGTAGTTGGCGCGGACCTGCGGGTTGACGCGGCCTTCGAAGTTGCGGTTGCCGGACAGCACGCTGGCGACGGTCAGCTTGCCCTCGTCCACCGCCTCGGCGACGGGCTCCGGCAGCGGGCCGGAGTTGCCGATGCAGGTCGTGCAGCCATAGCCGGTCAGATAGAAGCCGACCTCGTTCAGGTACTGCTGCAGGCCCGACGCCTCCAGATAGTCCGTCACCACCTGGGAGCCGGGGGCGAGGGAGGTCTTCACCCAGGGCTTCCGGGTCAGGCCGCGCTCACGCGCCTTCTTCGCCACCAGACCGGCGGCGACCAGGACGGAGGGGTTGGAGGTGTTGGTGCAGCTCGTGATGGCCGCGATCACCACATGGCCGTGGTCGACCGTGTAGTCGGCCCCTTTCACCGGGGTCGGCTGGCTGGTCGGCCGGCCGGCCACGTCGGTGGCCAGGAACTTCGCGAAGTCGCCGGCGGCGGTGGAGAGCTGCACGCGGTCCTGCGGGCGCTTCGGGCCGGCCAGCGAGGACTCGACGGTGGAGAGGTCCAGCTCCAGCGAGTCGGTGAAGACCGGATCGGCGGCGCCCGGCTCCAGCCACATGCCCTGGGCCTTGGCATAGGCCTCGACCAGCTTCACCCGCTCCGGATCGCGGCCGGTGAACGCCAGGAAGCGGATCGTCTCGGCATCGATCGGGAAGATGCCGCAGGTGGCGCCGTATTCCGGAGCCATGTTGCCGATGGTGGCGCGGTCGGCCAGCGTCAGGTTCTGCACGCCGGGGCCGTAGAACTCCACGAACTTGCCGACCACCTTCTTGGCGCGCAGCATCTGCGTCACGGTCAGCACCAGGTCGGTGGCGGTCGCACCTTCCTTCAGCTTGCCGGTCAGCTTGAAGCCGACAACCTCGGGGATCAGCATGGAGACCGGCTGGCCCAGCATGGCCGCCTCGGCCTCGATGCCGCCGACCCCCCAGCCCAGGACGGCCATGCCGTTGACCATGGTGGTGTGGCTGTCGGTGCCGACCAGCGTGTCCGGATAGGCCACGGTGGCGCCGTGCTGGTCACGGTCAGTCCAGACGGTCTGGGCCAGATACTCCAGGTTCACCTGGTGGCAGATGCCGGTGCCCGGCGGAACGACGCGGAAATTGTCGAAGGCCTTCTGGCCCCAGCGCAGGAACGCATAGCGCTCGCCGTTGCGCTGGAACTCCAGCTCCACATTCTCCTCGAACGCCTTGGGCGTGCCGAAGGCGTCCACCATCACCGAGTGGTCGATGACCAGATCGCAGGCGGAGAGCGGATTGATCTTGGTCGGATCGCCCTTCAGGTCGGCCATGGCCTCGCGCATCGCGGCCAGATCGCAGACCGCCGGCACGCCGGTGAAGTCCTGCATCAGCACGCGCGCCGGGCGATAGGCGATCTCGCGGTCGGACTTGCGGTTCTTCAGCCACTCGGCAACGGCCTTGACGTCGTCGACGGTCACCGTGCGCCCGTCCTCGAAGCGCAGCAGGTTCTCCAGCAGCACCTTCATGGAGAAAGGCAGGCGCGACACGTCGCCCAGCGTCTTCTCCGCTTCCGGGATGCTGAAGTAATCGTAGCTCTTGCCGGCGACCTCGAGGGTGCGGCGCGTTTTCAGGCTGTCTTGGCCGGTGATCGTGGACACGGGGACTCCTCCATCGGGGTCGGATCGTCACCTGGGACCGGCTTGATGCCCGTCGTTGGCCCGGCTCCAGCGTCCGGGGCGCGGGCAGTGCGCCGGGGTGGCATTTCGGGGCGTGGTTTAGCGCGTTTTCCGGGCGGGATCAAATGCGGCGCGGGCATGGCCGCGCGGTAAGCCTTCGGCGGCGCAGCACGCTGGTCCGGATGAACCTCGCTGCATTGCAATAATCCTTTCGACCTAGAAGCATGCGGATGCCTGCCCGATAGCCCGACCCGGCGGTCATGGCCGCCTGTATCCGGCCCATACTCCACAACCCGCGCCGAAGAGATTTGCGACTCAGAAACTTGCGCCTGATGGCGGGATTCGCTGCTTCCGTTGCGCCCGCGCGAAGGTGGTCGCTAATAATCTCTCTTTGATGGGGCCGCGGTTGACAGCACCGTTTTTTTCACAGAAACGTCATGCCCGGCCGAGCGGGTTGCGCCCTGGGCATGGCTCGTTTGTGCGGAACGCCAGGGCGCGGGTTGGAGGGAATCCTTCGAATGTTGTCTTATGCTGTCCGGCGCCTGCTGGAAGCGATCCCCACATTGTTGGTGATCGTCGCCCTGGCGTTTTTCCTGATGCATGCCGCTCCCGGCGGCCCGTTCGACAGCGAGCGGGTGCTGCCGCCGGAGATCGAGGCCAACCTGAAGGCCGCCTACAACCTGGACAAGCCGGTCTGGCAACAGTTCCTGATCTATCTCGGGAACGCGGTGCAGGGTGATTTCGGCCCCTCCTTCACTTATAAGGACTTCACGGTCAGCGAGTTGCTCGGCACCGGGCTTCCCGTGTCCATGCGCCTTGGCCTGACCGCCATCCTGCTGGCGGTGATCGTGGGCTGCACCATGGGCATCATCGCTTCCATGCGTCAGAACACGGCGGCCGACTATACGGTGATGGGCTTCGCCATGGTCGGCATCACCATCCCGAACTTCGTGATGGCGCCGCTTCTGACCCTGATCTTCGGCATCTATCTGGGCCTGCTGCCGGTGGCCGGCTGGGGCGGCGGGTCGATCCAGAACATGATCCTGCCGGTGATCGCGCTGGCCCTGCCCCAGATCGCCATCATCAGCCGCCTGACCCGCGGCGGCATGATCGAGGTGCTGCGCAGCAACTTCGTCCGCACCGCCCATGCCAAGGGCCTGCCGGAACGGCTGATCATCTGGCGGCACACGATGCGCGCCGCACTGCTGCCCGTCGTCTCGTATCTCGGCCCGGCCATCGCCGGCCTGGTCACCGGCTCCGTGGTGATCGAGCAGATCTTCGGCCTGCCCGGCATCGGCCGCTACTTCATCCAGGGCGCCATCAACCGCGACTATACGCTGGTGATGGGCACGGTGATCACCTACGGCTCGCTCATCGTGATCATGAACCTGCTCGTGGACCTGATCTACGGGCTGCTCGATCCGCGCGTCCGCTACGACTGACAGGTTGGACCCTCCAATGGTGCATCAGATCACCGGGGGCGCGGACCGCTCCCAGCTCATCGAAAAGGCCTCCGAGGAGGTCCAGGGCCGTTCGCTCTGGGACGATGCCCGCCGTCGCCTCTTCGCCAACAAGATGGCCGTCGCCAGCATGATCGTGCTGGGCATCATCGCGCTGATGGCGATCTTCGCCGACGCGCTGAGCCCGCACGATTACGACGCGGTCTACTGGGAAGCCATTGGCATCCCGCCGACTTTCGAGAACAGCCACTGGTTCGGCACCGACGCCAACGGCCGCGACCTGTTCATCCGCACGCTCTACGGCGCGCGGGTGTCGCTGATGGTGGGCATCGTGACCACCTTCGTGGCGCTGATCATCGGCGTGACCTACGGCGCAATCGCAGGATATGTGGGCGGTCGGGTCGATGCGATCATGATGCGCATCGTGGACGTCATCTACTCCATGCCGCTGATGTTCTTCGTCATTATCCTGGTGGTGGTGTTCGGGCGGAACATCCTGCTGGTCTTCGCCGCCATCGGCTGCGTCGAGTGGCTGACCATGGCGCGCATCGTGCGCGGCCAGACCCTGTCGGTGAAGCGCAAGGAGTTCATCGAGGCGGCGCGGGCGGCCGGCGTGTCCAACGGCGCCATCATCCGCCGCCACGTCATCCCCAACGTCATCGGCCCGGTCATCGTCTTCATGACCCTGCTGGTGCCGGTGGTGATCCTGGTGGAAAGCTTCCTGTCCTTCCTGGGCCTGGGCGTGCAGGAGCCGATGACGAGCTGGGGGGTTCTAATCTCCGAGGGTGCGGCCCAGATGGAGAATGCGCCCTGGATGCTGATCTTCCCGGCAGTCTTCCTGGCCGTGACGCTGTTCTGCTTCAACTTCATCGGTGACGGTCTGCGCGACGCGCTGGACCCGAAAGACCGGTGACCGGGAGGACGTATCAGGACATGACCCCAGTTATCGAAGTCCGCGACCTCCGCGTCCGGTTTTCCACCCCCGACGGCGAGGTTTCGGCCGTCAACGGCGTTTCCTTCGACGTGAATGAGAGCGAGTGCGTCGGCATCGTCGGCGAGTCCGGCTCCGGCAAGAGCCAGCTCTTCATGGCCATCATGGGCCTGCTGGCTAAGAACGGCAAAGCCACCGGTTCCGCCAAGTTCCGCGGGACCGAGCTGATCGGCATGCCGGTTGCCAAGCTGAACAAGATCCGTGGCGAGAAGATCGCCATGATCTTCCAGGACAGCATGACCAGCCTGACGCCGCATCTGAAGATCGGCCGTCAGATGACCGAAGTGCTGATCGAGCACAAGGCCATGTCCGAGGCCGATGCTCGCAAGCGCGCGCTGGAAATGCTGGACCTGGTCCGCATTCCGGAGGCCGCCCGCCGCCTGAACCAGTATCCGCATGAGCTGTCGGGCGGCATGCGCCAGCGCATCATGATCGCCATGGCGCTGCTGTGCGAGCCGGACATGCTGATCGCGGACGAGCCGACCACCGCGCTGGACGTGACCGTGCAGGCCCAGATCCTGGACCTGATGGCCGATCTGAAGCGGGTCACCAAGGCCGCCATTGTGCTGATCACCCACGATCTCGGCACCGTGGCCGGTCTCTGCGACCGGGTGCAGGTGATGTATGGCGGCCGGTTCATGGAGACCGGCGACGTCCGGCAGATCTTCTACACGCCGCGGCACCCCTACACCGCCGGCCTGCTGCGCTCCATGCCGCGCCTGACTGAGGACCGCCGGGACACGCTGTACGCCATTCCGGGCCAGCCGCCGAACCTCCAGCGCCTGCCCTCCGGCTGCCCCTTCCAGGAGCGTTGCGAGTTCGTGCACCAGCGCTGCGTGGATGAGCTGCCGATCCTGCGCGAGGTGGGCGGCGGCCAGACCAAGGCCTGCCATCTGGAAAGCCTGGAGAACCCGGTGACCGATCCCGCCGCCCCGTCCGTGCCGGTGCGGGAACTGGCAGGGTTCGTCGAAGGCCGTCAGTCGAAGACCGCGTGATGGGACACATGAGCACCGAACTGCTGCGCGTTGAGGACCTGAAGGTCCATTTCCCCATCCGCACCGGCGGAGTCGTCTTTGGCAAGTTCACCCCGCTGAAGGCCGTGGACGGCGTCTCCTTCACCCTGATGGCGGGCGAGACGCTGGGCATCGTCGGCGAGTCCGGCTGTGGCAAGTCCACGCTGGGCCGCGGCATCCTGAGCCTGATCAAGCCGACTGACGGCAAGGTCGTGTTCATGGGGTCCGAGCTGACCAGCGTGGCGGCGGAGACGCTGCGCCGGCACCGGGCGGACATGCAGATCGTCTTCCAGGACCCGCTGGCCAGCCTGAACCCGCGCATGACGGTGGGCGACATCATCGCCGAGCCGCTGACCGTGTTCGAGCCCAAGCTGACCGGGGAGCAGCGCAAGGCCAAGGTCAAGGACATCATGTCCAAGGTCGGCCTGCTGCCGCAGATGATCAACCGCTACCCGCACGAGTTCAGCGGCGGACAATGCCAGCGCATCGGCATCGCCCGGGCGATGATCCTGAACCCGAAGCTTGTGGTCTGCGACGAGCCGGTGTCGGCGCTGGACGTGTCGATCCAGGCGCAGATCGTGAACCTGCTGATGCAGTTGCAGGAGGAGTTCAACCTCTCCCTCCTCTTCATCAGCCACGACCTCTCCGTGGTGCGCCATGTCAGCCACCGGGTGATGGTGCTGTATCTGGGCAAGGTGATGGAGATCGCCGACCGCGACGCCATCTACGCCCAGCCGCTGCACCCTTACACCCAGGCCCTGATCAGCGCCGTGCCGGTGCCCGACCCGGATCTGGAGAAGAACAAGCAGCGCATCGTTCTGGGCGGCGACCTCCCCTCCCCCATGAACCCGCCGTCGGGCTGCGTCTTCCGTACCCGCTGCCCTCGCGCCACGGACATCTGCGCCCAGGTGGTCCCGCCGCTGGAGGAGAAGGCTCCCGGCCATCAGGCCGCCTGCCACCATTGGGGCCCGCCGGGCGCCCGGCAGGCGTAAAGGCCGGGGTTCCTGTGGAATGGAAAAGGGCGGTGCCGGTGGTGCCGCCCTTTCTGTTTTGGCCCCGACCGTTGCGCAGGTCGGTGCGAGGCAAAGCCGAGGGTCGACACCTGCCATGCCCTCCGGTCCAGGAACCCTGCCCACCCAAGGTCGTTGCGAATTAACGACTTCGAATGCAGGAGATTTCCCATGTCCGGGTACGGCAGATTTGCGGCGATGATCGCCACCTCGACCGTGGTGATGCTGGGGCTGATGTACCTCAACACCTATTCCATCGAACATGTCCGCTGGAGCGAGACGCGGCTGTACATGGCATTGGTGATGGGAGCCGCAATGGCGGTCATCATGCTTTCCTACATGCTGCACATGTACAAGAACCGGACCGCCAATATCGGCATCTTCGCAGGCAGCATCCTGGTGTTCGCCGTGGCCCTCTGGCTGGTGCGCAGCCAGGAGACGGTACAGGATGTGGCCTATATGAAGGCGATGATCCCGCACCATTCCATCGCGATCATGACCAGCGAAAGAGCCGAAATCACCGACCCCCGCGTCCGCGCCCTGGCGGATGAGATCATCGAAGCCCAGAAGCGGGAGATTGCCGAGATGGAGGCTTTGATCGCCGAGCTGGAAGCCGCGGGACGATCATGATGATGAGAGGCCGGGGCATTCGGCCGAAAGGGCCGTGATGAGGCAGACCGGTGGAGTCGGCGGCGAAAGCTGGAAGCTGTCGAGCCTCGCTTCGCTCAATCCGAGCTACGGGCCTGTGCCCTCAATAATGCGGCGGCGGCCGGTCGTCGGCCGGAGAAGGTCGCCAGGACTCCAGCTCGCGGACGCGCTCGGTCAGCAGGCGCACGCGTTCGGTGAGGAGGTCGACGGCGCGGCCCTGGGTGGCCACGACATCGGACAGCTCCTCAATGGTCCGCTCCTGGTGGGCCAGACGGATTTCCAGATCGGTGAGGCGGGCGGAATCGTCGCTCATGGCAGGGCCTGCGAACCGCTGAATGGGAAAGACCGGCGGATCACTGGACCCGGCGGACCTTCAGGATGAGCTTGGACCCGGCGCGCGTCAGCTTGTAGCTGCCCAGAATGGCGGGCTTGATCACCACGGTGTCGCCGGCTTTGAGCTGGAACTGCTTGCTTTCCCGCTGTGCCCAGACCTGACCATTGTCCAGGGTGATGAGCAGGCGACTGGGCTGGTCCGGCACGGTGCCGAGCTTGGCAACCTTGGCGGTCAGCTCTTCCGGCTCCTCCCCCTCTCCGCTGCCGCGGGTCCGGGCAAGCTGTTCGGCACCGAAACCCTTGGCCGCTACCTCCGCAGACTCGGCTTCCGCACGGGCCTGCGGAAGCTGCTCCGCCCCGAAGCGTTCGGCCGGAGCCGCGGCTACGGCGGGCGGCGTGGGAGCCGCGGGCGGACGCGCCGCCTGCACCGAAGGAGCAGCGCCGCGCAGGGCGGGCACGGTGCGGTCGAAGCAGGCCAGCCGCTCCGCCGCATCCGCAACGCCGGTGCAGGCCAGCACCGCATCGGCCGGAGCCGCCTGGGCTACCGGGGCAGTAAGGAGAAGCGCCGACAGCAGGGCCGCCGGAAGGATCAGGGTCACGGCTGCGCGGCGCATGGGCAAGGTCCTCAGTCGACCAGTTCGATCGAGTAGTTCTCGATCACCGTGTTGGCCAGGAGCTTGCGGCACATGGCGTCGATGGTGGCGGTAGCCGCCTCCCGGTCGGTCTCGTCGATCTCCAGCTCGATCAGCTTGCCCTGCCGGACCTCTCCGACCGAGAGGAACCCCAGCGTGTGCAGGGCATGGCCGATGGCCTTACCCTGGGGATCGAGGACGCCGTTCTTCAGCGTGACGGTGACTCTGGCTTTCATCGGTCCTGTTCCCGCGTTACTGGACGAGCTTGGGCGGGGCGTGGTCGCCGGGGCCGGCCTCGGGCAGGATGCCGAGACGGCGGGCCACTTCCTGATAGGCCTCGGCCACATTGCCCAGATCCTGGCGGAAGCGGTCCTTGTCCAGCTTCTCGTTGGTCTTGGCGTCCCAGAGGCGGCAATTGTCCGGGCTGATCTCGTCGGCCAGGATGATGCGCATCTCGTCATTGTCGTAGAGCCGGCCGAACTCCAGCTTGAAGTCCACCAGCTTGAGCCCGATGCCAAGGAACAGCCCCGACAGATAGTCGTTGACGCGCAGCGCCAGGCTCATCATGTCGTCCAGGTCGGCGGGAGCGGCCCAGCCGAAGGCGGTGATGTGCTCCTCCGACACCATCGGATCGCCGAGCTCATCGTTCTTGTAGTACCACTCGACGATGGAGCGGGGCAGCGGCGTGCCCTCCGGGATGCCGAAGCGCTTGGTCAGCGAACCGGCCGCCACGTTCCGGACCACCACCTCGATCGGGATGATCTCCACCTCGCGCACGAGCTGCTCGCGCATGTTCAGGCGGCGGACGAAGTGGGTCGGGATGCCGATCTCCGCCAGCTTGGTCATCAGATATTCGCTGATGCGGTTGTTCAGCACGCCCTTGCCGGTGATGGTGCCCTTCTTCTGGGCATTGAAGGCGGTGGCATCGTCCTTGAAGTACTGAACCAGGGTGCCCGGCTCCGGACCCTCGAAGAGGATCTTCGCCTTGCCCTCGTAAATCCGCCGGCGTCGCGTCATGGGATGGCGTCCAGGTGGTCGTTGCGTCACGAGGCCGCCGGATCCGTATGGACCCATTGGCCGATGAAATGCTTCCAACCGGTGGAAAGCATGAATGACCCGCGCAGCGCCGGGCCGCGCGGGTCCCCCCTCCTATAGCAAGCTGCGGGGCAACGCACAATGCGGGTAGCCCTGCGGCGCACGGAGGGAAGGGGTGCGGCGCCTATAGCGGCACGTCCTGAAACGGGGTGCGGTCCGGACGGCCGGGAGCAAAGCGGAAGATCGGCGGCGTGCCCAGCCGCTCCGCCGAGGGCAGCGCGATCAGGGCGGAGGACACGGTCTCGAAGCCCACATCCGTGACGACGCACATGGCCCCCCGCGGCCCGACACTGAGTCCGCCCTCCCAGATTCGGCTGCCCAGCAGCTCCTCCCAGGCTTTCCAGTCGCCCTTCTCCGGCTCGGGAGCGGCGGCCTGGGCGAAGAGCGGGGTATAGAATCGCTGGCGCGGGCTGGACGCTGGATCATTCAGGTCATGGGCGGTCAGCATGGACAGGCCCGGCGGCACCGGCTGCACCCGGATGCGACCATCGCCCCGGTGGGCCAGCCAGAAGGCGTCACGATTGTCCGCCACCACCAGGTTGAAGGGGCGGTAGGCGCCGGGATCGAGGTGGGTCAAGGCCTTCGCCGCCTCCGCCGCGTCGGCATGGTCGAGGCTCTCCAGCACCAGCTCCCCGCGGGAGCGCTTGCCGGACTGCGGCCCCAGCGTGCCCTGGCGGTTCAGAATGGCAGCTACCACGCCGGCATCGTTCAGCCCCAGCCAGGTACCGCCCGCCGACTCGTCCAGCCCGGCCACCACGTCCGGCCGGTCGGGCCAGTGCCGGGCCGGCGGCTTCCAGGGACGGTCCACCATCTCGTCCCGATTGCCGGCCAGGATCAGCGGCCAGTCATGGCCGGGACGGCGGAGAAGGATGGTGCTGCACATGGGAATTCCTTGCTGCTCCGGTTTTCAGGGGGATGCCCCCGGCGCTCCGGCCGTTATTGATCTGTCTCATAGTTCGGGCCTTGAACCAGTATTATAAGGTTCGCCGGAGGAATGGCTCCAGCAGTGCGCCATGACCAGACCCGAATCCACAGGGCAAGCACAGGGGAAGATGATGACCACTTTCGACGAGCGCGAACAGGCATTCGAGAACAAGTTCAAGCACGATGAGGAGCAGCTGTTCCGCATCTATGCGCGTCGCGCCAAGCTGATGGGGCTCTGGGCTGCCGAAAAGATGGGCATCACCGACGAGGCCGCCGATTCCTATGCCAAGCAGATGGTCGCCGGGGAGATCGATGATCCGGGCCACGAGGCCATCTTCCGTCGCATCCGCACCGATTTCGACGCCAAGGGCGTGGCATGCTCCGATCATGCCATTGAAAAGCAGATGGCCGAGATGCTGGACGAAGCCCGCCGTCAGGTGATGGAGCAGTAACCCGGAGTGAAAGGCGATGGGGCCGGCCGGCCCCTCCCTACTCCGCCGCGTCCGCCTGCCGCCGGTCGCGGGCGATGTCGAGGAAGACCTCCTCCAGGTTGGCGCGGCCGAAGCGGGTCAGCAGGTCTGCCGGGGCGCCGCGATCCACGATCCGCCCGCCCTTCATCATCAGAACGTCGTGGCAGAGCCGCTCCACCTCCGCCATGTTGTGGCTGGCGAGCAGGATGGTGGCGCCGGTGCGGTCGCGGAAGCGTTCCAGATAGGTCCTGATCCAGTCCGCCGTATCGGGGTCCAGGCTGGCCGTGGGCTCATCCAGCAGCAGCACTTCCGGTTCGTTCAGCAGGGCCTTGGCCAAGGCCACGCGCGTCTTCTGCCCGGCGGACAGAGCGCCCGACGGGCGGTCCAGCAGGCCGGTGAACTCCAACTCCTCCGCCATCTGCCGAATTCGGCGCTTCACACCGGTCAGCCCGTAGAGATGGGCATAGACGGTCAGGTTCTCCTCCACCGTGAGCCGGTGCGGCAGGTCCACATAAGGGCTGGAGAAGTTCATACGGGGAAGCACGCGGTAGCGGCCGCTCAGCATATCGTGCCCCAGCACCTCGATCCGGCCGGAGGTCGGGAGAAGCAGCCCCAGCAGCATGGAGATGGTGGTGGTCTTGCCCGCCCCATTGCCGCCCAGCAGCGCCACCGTATGGCCGGCCGCCACCTCGAAGCTGATGCCGTCCACGGCGGTGACCGCGCCATAGCGCTTGGTCAGGGACTCGACACGGATGGAATGATGGCTGGTGGATGGGGTCGACATGCAGTCAATATGGGGCGCCGCGGGTCCATGCCTAGAGTCCGCCTGTCCGGCGGCGCCGTCTTTCCCGCAAGGGCCCGCTAGAGAGCATCATGACCGAGGCAGTTCTCCGTCCCGTTCCCGCCCGCATGCCGGGCGACACCATTCCTTCGGCCGAGGGGCGGGTCAGCGCCCGCACGCTGATCACCATCCGCTGGATCGCCGTGGCGGGGCAGTTGCTGACCCTGATGGTGGTCGAGCTGCTGCTTGCCGTGTCTCTGCCGCTGCTGCATGCGCTGGCCGCGGTCTTCGCGTCGGTGGCGCTGAACCTCTACGCCGCGCGGCGTCTGGCGCGGCAGCCCTTCCTGGGCGACCGGGACGCCGGGCTGTACCTGGCCTACGACATGCTCCAGCTCACGCTGCTGCTGTTCCTGACCGGCGGGCTGGAGAACCCGTTCGCAGTGTTGATGCTGGCGCCGCTGACCGTGGCGGCCAGTTCACTGGGGCTGATGCCGGTGATCCTGCTGACGGGGCTGGCGGTGGCGGGCTTCACGGGGCTGGCCGTGTTCTCCCTTCCCCTGCCCTGGCCGGGCCACGGCGTGCAGCTTGCGCCGCTGTACCGGCTGGGCATCTGGGCCTCGCTGACCCTGTCGGCGGGGTTCATCGCCGGTTACCTGTTCCAGGTGGCGCAGGGCGCCCGGCGGCTGTCCGGCGCGCTGACGGCCAGCCAGATGGCCCTGGCACGCGCCCAGCGCGCCACCGCCGTCGGCGCGCTGGCCGCCGCGGCGGCCCATGAGCTGGGGACCCCGCTGGGCACCATCGCCGTCGTCGCCAAGGAGCTGGGCCGCGACATCCCGCCGGACAGCCACCTGTCTGAAGATGTGCAGCTCCTGCAGAGCCAGGTCGCCCGCTGCCGCGACATCCTGGCCGAGCTGGCGCGGCGGCCGGGCGATACCGACAGCGGGTCCGACTTCGCGCCGGTGCCGCTGCCGGCCTTGATCGAAACGGTCAGCGCACCCTACCGGCGGCAGGAGATCGACCTCAGGATCGTAGTGGCGAACGAGCCGGAGGATGGCGCCCCGCGGGTGCAGGAGAGTCCGGAGATGGTGCACGGGCTGGCCAACATCCTTCAGAACGCGATGCAGTTCGCCCGCACCGCCGTCACGGTCACCATCGACTGGAGCCCGCCGGGCGTCACTGTGACCATTGCCGACGATGGCCCCGGCTTCCCGCCCATGCTGCTGGGACGGCTGGGCGAGCCCTATCTGTCCGGCCGGAGCGCGGCGGCACGGGAAGCGGGCGGCAACATGGGACTCGGCGTGTTCATCGCCCAGACTTTACTTGAACGATCGGGAGCGGAACTGCGCTATGCGAACGGGCGCGGCGGCGGTGCAATGGTTGCCATTCGCTGGAAATCGCCCATGTTTACGGTGTAATCCAGGACCGGTCCTCCCGCATGCACCGCTTGCACGGCATTGACGCTGGACTTGCCGCAGCTTCCGGAATACCCCGTTTCTGATTGCTGCGTTGTTGCGGCTCGCTTGGTTCGCGCCTCCGTGCGATCCTGGTCCGGCCGTCCGATGCCCCCGGTCCAGCAAGAAGAGAAGCCAGGATGATGAGCGACGATCTTACCCAGGGGCAGGACCAGCCGAAGCTTACCTTCTCCGGCGACGCCTCGCGCAGCTTGCTGATCGTCGATGACGATACGCCGTTCCGTACCCGTCTCGCCCGCGCCATGGAACGGCGGGGCTTCGACGTGGTGGCGGTGGACAGCGTTAATCTCGGGGTGGAGGTCGCCCATGAGTCGGCCCCCCGCTTCGCGGTGGTGGATCTGCGCCTGGGCGACGGGTCGGGGCTGGATGTGGTGAAGGCCCTGCGCGACGCCCGGCCCGATTCGCGCATCGTCATGCTGACCGGCTACGGCAATATCGCCACGGCCGTGGCGGCGGTGAAGTTCGGGGCCGTGGACTACCTGACCAAGCCGGCGGATGCCGATGCTGTCGAGTCGGCTCTTCTGGCCGAAGGCCCGCTGCCGCCCCCGCCGGAAAACCCGATGTCCGCCGACCGCGTCCGCTGGGAGCATATCCAGCGCGTCTTCGAGCAGTGCGAGCGCAACGTGTCCGAAACTGCCCGCCGGCTGAAGATGCATCGCCGCACCCTGCAGCGCATCCTGAACAAGCACGCGCCCCGCGCCTGAACATACGCGATTGCCCCCTGCTTCGGGGGGTGTCATGGGGGGCAGGACTACCCCCCCTTGCTTCTGGAACTCCGTAGCCTTTCCGCCGTTCGATCTTTGTCAGCAACACCCTTCCGCGGAGCCCGCCAAGATCGGGACCCGACCTAGCCGCAAGGGGTGACGAACGGGGATACGCCAGGTGAACAGAAAGCCGGCCAGCTACCGCCAGATCCGCCCCGTCCACGAACTGGACGGACCGGATATCACGGCCATCGTCTGCACCGGCGGCGGCAGCCCCTGGCTGGAACGGTCGCTGTCCAGCCTGATGCATCAGGCGATGCCGCCAGGATTGCTGGAAATCATTGTCGTGGATACCGCCCCGGACGGGGGCGGACATGTCCAGCGGCTGACCGAACGGCTGGCTGGCGGCGACGGACGGGTGCGCTACCTGCACGACCCTGCCTCCGGGGCCGCGCGGGCGTTCAATACCGGCTGGCAGGCTGCCCGATCCCCCATCGTCGCCTATCTGGGAGAGGAGGCCATCGCGCACCCGGCCTGGCTGGCAGAGCTGTTCGGCGCTTTCGCCGACATGCGGACCAAGCCCGGCGTCGTCGGCGGCAAGGTGGAAGGCGACTGGACGGTGGAATGCCCCGGCTGGCTGCCGAAGTCGCTGTTGCCCTGGCTGCCCGTGCTGGACCTGGGCGACCGCAGCTATGCCCTGTCCGCACCGGACGTATTGAGCGCCACCAATCTTGCATTCCGCCGCGACCTGCTGGTCCGCATCGGCGGGTTCCGCGAGACTGCGCCGGACGGCGGAGCGGATGCGGAAGAACTGCTGCACGATGCCGCCGGGCGGATCGGCGAACTGAACGCGATCTACTACTGTCCGCGCGCCGTGACCCGCCACCGCGTCGGGCATGACCGGGTCAACAAGGAATGGTTCCTCGCCCAGGCCGCGCGCCGGGGCCGGGCGGAGGCGCTGGCCGAGCTGGACGGGCGCGACCTTCCCAGGGCGGAGCGGGAAGCGCTGGCCCGCCGCCGGCTGCGGCAGTTCCGGCTGCTTCGGGACCGTCTACGCATCCTGTTGAGCCGGGAGGATCAGCCCGCCACCTTCCAGGCACGGTGCGAGGTCGCCCGCGCCCGCGGATATGCCGAAGCCATGCGCGGAGCCGTGCCGCAATCCCCCCTCCCCTCCAGGCCGGAAGCGGAACCGGCGGATTTCTGACCCGCTGCAGGCGGCCGCTCGAGCATTGCTTCACGGTGCCAGCCGTGGCGGAGAATGGCCGCCGCAGCCCGCAGAAGCAGCGCCGCGAACCCGGTCGAAGAGGGCTGCCGCGCGGCTGGGGTCAAATTCACCTTCTGCATGTCCCGTCTCCCATGACGCCGAGGTGCCGATCGGCTCCGTTCGTGCCCTGAGAGTGCTGCGTGATCTGGCAGTCGACAAACGAGCTTTCTCGGCGCAACGCATAAGCGGAACTTGTCCGTCCGGCTTGCTGCGGGCCGGCGCGCGGCCACTGGCGCGATAGCCGGGCAGCGGCTACAACCGTGCCCATGACTGCCAACTCCGACAGCACCGCCGCCGCGCCAGGAGCCGCCTTGACCGCACATTCCGCCGACGCGGATCTGACCGCCTTGATCGATGTTCTGGGCAAGGCCCGCGTGCTGGTCCTCGGGGACGTCATGCTGGACCGCTTCACCTATGGGCGTGTGGACCGCATCTCGCCGGAAGCGCCGATCCCCGTCCTGCGGGTCGAGCGGGAAAGCGCCATGCTGGGCGGGGCCGGCAACGTGGCCAGCAATCTGGCGGCGTTGGGCGCCACGGTGAAGCTGCTCTCGGTCTGCGGGGCGGATGAGGCCGGGGCGGAGGTGCGCCGGCTGTTGATGGACAAGCTGGGCGATACCGAGGGGCTGGTGCCGGAAGCCGGACGCCAGACCACCACCAAAATCCGCTTCATGGCCGGGGGGCAGCAACTTCTGCGGGCCGACAAGGAAAGCGTCGTCCCCGTCGGCCACGTCCATGGGGAACTGCTGATCGAGTTGGCCCAGGGCTGGATCACGGAGGTGGATGTCGTCGTCCTGTCCGACTACGGCAAGGGCGTGCTGACCGACGAAGTCGTGCGGCGGGTTATCGCCGCCGCCAATGCTTCCGGCAAGCCGGTGGTGGTCGATCCCAAGGGCCGGGACTATGCCCGCTATCGCGGAGCAACCGCAATCACCCCCAACCGCCGCGAGCTGTCCGAGGCCAGCGGGATTGCCGTCACGGACGATACGAGCGCGGTGGCGGCGGCCGGCACCGTCATCGCCAAGGCCGGCATCGGGGCCGTGATCGCCACCCGCAGCGAGGAAGGCATGTCCGTGGTCACGGCCGGCCCCGACGGCAGCCCCGCGGCCACCCACCTGCGGGCCGAGGCTCGGGAAGTGTTCGATGTCTCCGGAGCTGGCGACACCGTGGTCGCGGCCCTGGCGGCAGCCCTGGGCGCCGGCGCCGACCTGACCATGGCCGCCCGCCTGGCCAATGTCGCCGCCGGCATCGTCGTGGCGAAGGTCGGCACGGCCGTGGTCCGGCCGGAGGAGCTGCGCGCCGCCTGCAACCGCCGGGTCCTTGAAACGACCAGCAGCAAGGTGGCCGGCCTGGATGCGGCGATGGAACAGATCGCCCGCTGGCGGCGGATGGGTCAGAGGATCGGATTCACCAATGGCTGCTTCGACCTGCTGCACCCTGGCCATGTCTCCCTGCTGGCCCAGGCCCGGGCCGCCTGCGACCGGCTGGTGGTCGGTCTGAACAGCGACGCCTCCGTCCGGCGGCTGAAAGGAGAGACGCGGCCGGTCCAGGAACAGACCGCCCGCGCAACCGTGCTGGCCTCCCTCGGCGCGGTGGATCTGGTCATCCTGTTCGAGGAGGACACGCCCCTGCGCCTGATCGAGTCGATCCGCCCGGATGTGCTGGTCAAGGGGGCCGACTACACCGTCGAAACCGTGGTGGGGGCGGATATCGTCCAGTCCTATGGCGGCCGCGTCATGCTGGCTGAGCTGACCCAGGGCCAGAGCACCACCCGGATGGTGGAGCGGATGAAGGGCTGAGCGGCAGCCGCCGGCTCTGTTAACTGGCTGTTAAACTCTTGATCAGACAAGACTTTGCGCATACCGGGCGATGATTAGGCTCTTCCGTCGGAGCCCCACATACAATAACATCCCAAAGAGGTAAGAACTCGTTCCTTCGGGGTATGCGAATGCATAGCACGGTTCGACTGGCGGATTCCGGCTCTTCCGCCCGCCCGGCACTTTCCAATGCATCGCGCTCCGGTGCCGCGACGGCCTCCGGCCTTGCAGGCGAGGATTCGACGCCGGAGACCATCATCCATCTTGCCGCCCAGGTCTCCGAGGTGGCGTCGCAGAAAACCAACGAGATCGCCGACATCACGCGGCGGATCAAGATGCTGGCCCTCAACGCCAAGATCGAGGCGGCGCGGGCTGGGCAGCACGGAGCCGGCTTCGGCGTGGTGGCGGGGGAAGTGCAGTCCATCTCCACCCAGATCGCGGAGATCACCAGCGGCATGCAGGCGGAGATCGTCGGCACCGCGAACCGGCTCCACCGGTTGGGCGATGCGCTGGTCCAGTCCATGCGCGGCCAGCGGATGGCCGACATGGCCCTGAACATGATCGATATCATCGACCGGAACCTCTATGAGCGCTCCTGCGATGTGCGTTGGTGGGCGACGGACAGCGCCGTGGTCGATTGCCTGGAGAAGGGCACAGAGGAGGCGCGGAGCTGGGCCAGCCGCCGGCTGGGCGTCATCCTGAATTCCTACACCGTCTATCTGGACCTCTGGATCGCCGACCTGGACGGTCGTGTCGTCGCCAGCGGCCGACCCGGCCAGTATCCGGGCGTGATCGGCTCGTCCGTGAAAGCGGAGGGCTGGTTCCGCAACGCATTGAGCACGCGGGACGGCACGGAATTCGCCGTCGCGGACATTGCACGCTGCCCCGCCCTGAACAACAGGGCCGTCGCGACATATGCCACCGCCATCCGCGAGGGCGGGATGGAGAATGGCCGCCCCCTCGGCGTTCTGGGCATCCAGTTCGACTGGGAGCCGCAGGCCATGGCGGTGGTGAAATCCGTGCGGTTGACCGAGGATGAGCAGCGGGAGGGCCGGACCCGGTGCCTGCTGCTGGACAGCACCCACCGGATCATCGCCGCCTCCGACGGGGCCGGGCTGCTGGACGGTCGCTACCCGTTGAGGACGGGCGGCAAGGATACGGGCCATTATCAGGCGGAGGACGGCACCAGCGTGGGCTTCGCCCTGACGCCCGGCTATGAGACCTACAAGGGGCTGGGCTGGTACGGGCTGATCCTTCAGCGCGCGGTCTGAGGCTGCTGCCTCAGGACAGCTTAGGGTCCAGGTCCACGCTCTGCCCTTCCCGCAAGCGCTCCGCCCCCCGGACCACAAGCCGGTCGCCCGGCGACAGCTCCCCTTCCACCGCGATCCATTCCCCCTGGGACAGGGCGGTGCGGACCGGTACGCGCTCGGCCGTGTTGTCGGACTTGATCCGATAGACATAGCTGCCGCCGCCGCGCAGCAGCAGCGCGTCGCGATGGATGGCCACCGCCTCCATCTCCGGCGCGGAGGGCAGCGCCACCTTCACGGCGGCGCCGACGATCCAGGCGCTGTCATCAGGCAGGTCCACCCGCACCTCGAAGGTGCGCGAGCGCTGTTCCCCGATCGGGATGATGCGGGAGATGCGCCCCTCCGCCGGGCCGCGGCTGCCCACCAGTTGGACGGTCATGCCCTCCCGCAGGTTCGGTGCGATGGAGACCGGGGCCTGCACCCGCACTTCCAGATCGTCCACCGCCACCAGCCGGGCGATGCGGGCGCCGGGGCTGGAATATTCGCCGACCTCGATCATGCGCGCGGCGACCTGCCCGGCGAAGGGGGCCTTCACCACCGTCCGCTCCAGCTCCAGCGCTGTGCGCTCATGCGCGACCCGGGCCTGCACCAACTCCTGGGCCAGCACGTCGCGGCGGCTGGTGGCCTCCTCGAGCCGGCTCTGTGGGGCGCTGCCCCTCTTCGCCAGCTCCACCAGTCGGGTGACCTCGCGGGACTGGAAGTCGAGCTGCGCCTCCAGGCTGCGGATCTGGGCTTCCAGCCCCTGCAGTTCCAGCGCCAGGACCCGGTCGTCCAGGCGCGCCACCGGCTCCCCTGCCGCGACCCGGGTTCCGGCCTCCGCTACCCAGACCACGCGACCCGACACCTCCGCCGCGATGGCCGCATCCTGGCGGGAATGCACCGCGCCCGGCATTTCGATCTGCGGAGCCATGGTCCGGACCGCCACGGGCTGGACCACCACCTTGGCCGGGGGCGGCGCGCCCTGCGCCAACGCCGTGTTGGAGAGCGGCAGGCTGAGCGTCAGGGCGATGACGGCGACGGCCCCCAGGTTCGGGCGGTACTGCGGCATGTCGGGCGTCCTCCGGGAGGCTGGGGCGCATCGGCCCCCAATTGTTTCCGGATGCTTACCGGAAATCCCGTATCCGGGGCTTTTCACTTTGTAACCGGCGGGTAAATCCAACCCTTGGCCCTTTCGCCGCGCGGCGTGTTGGTGCTGTGATGGCCCCACCCGGAAGAATCACGGCGAGCCGATGCCTACTGCGAATCTCCCCACCCTTCACCGTTCAATCGACGACGAAAACACCCGTGTGCTGGAGCAGGAACTGCGGCGCGACAAGCTGCTGGCAGGAAGCTGCCTGGGGCTGGCCGCCGCCGCCTGGGGCGCCACCCATGCGGTGGACCTGCCGCCCGGCTGGGCCGGCGCCCTGCGCGCGATGGCGGAGGCGGGGCTGGTCGGCGGGCTGGCCGACTGGTTCGCCGTCACCGCCCTGTTCCGTCGGCCGCTGGGCCTGCCCATTCCCCATACCGCGCTGATCCCCCGCAACCGCGACCGCATCGCCGATGGTATCGCCAATTACATCGACAACGAGTTCCTTGCCCCCGACATGCTGGTGGAGCAGCTTCGCCGCATGGATTTGGCCGCACGTCTGGCCACGCTCCTGCATGACGAGGCCAGCCGCAACCGTGTGACGGAGCTGGCCATGCGCATGCTGCCCGGCATGATGGCGGAGGAGAAGGACGCCGCCATCCGAGGCGCGCTCACCCGCGCCGTGCAGGATGCCGTCAAGCAGGTGGACCTCCGCCGGCCATTGGCCCGCGTGCTGCGGGCCGTGGTGGAGAGCGACGCGCTGGAAGCCCTGCTGGGGGAGATGAGCGACAGGCTGATCATGATGGTGCAGGACCGCCGCGCCTGGCTGCAGGAGGCGGTGGAGAAGCGGTCGCGCTGGTGGATTCCCTCTTCCGTCGACAAGCGGGTTGCCGGCAACCTGGCCGATGCGGCGGTGGAGCACCTGTACGATCTGCGCAGCCCGCACAGCGATGTCGGCAAGGATCTGCGCCGCTGGCTGGCCGACCTGCCGGAGGAGGTGGAGCGCGGCGGCCCGATCGGGGAGCGGCTGACCAGCGTGGTCGGCGCGGCCCTGAACGACGCCAATTTCCAGCAGCTCGTGGACCGGGCCGTCGGCACCATGCGCCGCATCGCGCTGGAGGATATGGAGCGGGATGACAGCCGCATCCGGGAGGTGATCGGCGCTGCCGTCGCCTCCCTCGCCGCGCAGCTTGACGATGCGGAGCTGCGCGCCCGCATCAATGCCAGCCTGGAGGATGCCTTCGTCGCCGCCATCCCCCGCTGGCGGGAGAAGATCCGCACCTTCATCAGCGGCACGCTGCGCAGCCAGGATGTGGAGGACTTCACCCGCCGGCTGGAGCTGCGCGTCGGTCGGGACCTCCAGTATATCCGCATCAACGGCACCATCCTGGGGGCCGCCATCGGCGGGGTGCTGTGGCTGCTGAACGGATGGCTGGAGGGCGGCGGCCCGCTGTTCGGCTGACCGCCCCCGCTCCCTACTCCGCCGCCAGCAGCCCGGCCCCGTCATCCACCGGCCGGGCCTGTGCGCCCGGCAGGCTCTCGCCCAGGCGCAACAAAGCGGGCAGCAGCACCAGGGTGAAGATGGTGCTGACCGACAGGCCGCCCACGATCACCGCCGCGATGCCGCGGTAGATCACGCTGCCCTCGCCCGGCATGACCAGCAGCGGAAGCATGCCGGCGATGGTGGTCAGCGTGCTCATGAAGATCGGCCGGATGCGGGCGCGTAGCGCCTGCTCCACGGCATCCTTGCGGCTGAAGCCGTCGCGCTGGCAGGCGCGGGTCTCATCCACCAGCAGGATGGCGTTGTTGACCACGATGCCGAGCAGGATGATGAAGCCGATCATCGTCAGCAGGTCCAACGGCTGGAAGGTCACCAGGTTGACGATGTCCAGCAGGGCCAACCCGCCTACCGTGGCCAGCGGGATGGAGATCATCACCAGCATGCTGTCCTTGGCTGAGCGGAAGACCAGCGCCATGAGCAGGAACAGGAGAGCCAGTGCGATCAGGAAATTCTGACCCATGGCCGCCACCGTCTCATCCAGCCGGTCGGCACTGCCGCCATAGGAGATGACGCCATCCGCCGGAAGGAAGCCGCGGAGCTGCGGTTCCGCTTCTTCCCGCAGCTTGGTCAGCACCTCTTCCAGTGCGATGCCCTCCTGCGGATCGAGGTTCAGGGTGATGGTGCGGCGGCCGTCGATGCGCTGGATGTTGGAGGGGCCGACGGTGCGGGTCACGTCCACCAGCTCGCCCAGGGGAACGATCCCGCCCTCCGGCGTAGCCACGGGAATCGCCTCCAGCTCCTCCGGCCCGGTCCAGGACGGCGCGCGCAGAATGATGTCGAGCCGCTTGGCGCCGTCGAAATGCTCCCCGAGCCACAGCCCGTCGCCCAGAGCCCGAACCACCTGCCCCACCTGCGGACGGGTCCAGCCCGCCTCCTGGATGCGGCGGTCGTTGGGCAGGATGTCGAGTTGGGGCTGCGACATCTCCGGATTGGGGTTGGCGAAGACGTTGACGCCGGGGAACATGTCGCGCAGGAGCTGCTGACCCTTCTCCGCCGCCTCCGCCAACGCCTCCGGGTCGCCGGCCTGGAGGTGGACGGACACATTGCCCTCCGCCCCCAGCCCGCCGAACAGGTTGCCGCGGTTCGGGAAGGCGCCGACGTCGGGGAAGCCGGCCAGGATTTCGTTGCGGACGATTTCCATCATCTCGTCCAGGCGGCTTTCATCCTCCAGCCGCACGGCGAAGCTGCCGCCGCCGGGCCAGCCCAGCATGTAGAAGTTCTTGGCCTTGGGCTGCTTCTCGCCCGTGTAGTAGGGCATCATCCGGTCGACGATGACCTTCGCCACCTCGTCCCGCGACAGGTCGACGGAGGTGCCGACGGGGAAGTTCAGGAAGGCGTCCACGCTGTCGCGCTTCACCGGCGGCAGATAGGACAGGCTGGGGAACAGCAGCCAGGAACCGCCCAGGCTGGCCGCGATCAGCAGGCCGATCACCGCGACGCGCCGCTTGGCATCGGCTGTCAGCCCCATGATCCGGCGGGTCAGCCACTCCACCCAGCGGGCATCCTCCGCATCCATCCGCGGCGTGACCTTCATCCAGCGCGCGGTCGCCACAGGCAGCACCGTGAGGCAGATCAGCAGCGACACCGACACGCCCACCGCGATGGTCAGCGCCAGATCGGCGAAGATCTGCCCCTCCACCTCGCGCATGAAGACGATGGGGACGAAGGTGATGACCGTGGTGGCGGTGGAGGCGACCAGGGCGGCCGTGACGCGGGACGCGCCGGAGAGGGATGCCTCGTCCGCCCCCTCCCCCCTGTCGCGGCGCTTCACGATGGCCTCCAGCACCACGATGGCGCTGTCGATCACCATGCCGACGCCGAAGGCCAGGCCGGCCAGGCTGATGACGTTGATCGACCGGCCGGTGAGCGACAGCAGGAAGAACAGGGCCAGCAGCGTGATCGGAATGACCATGCCGATCAGGAGGGTGAGCTGGGTTCGGCGCAGGAACAGCCAGAGCACGCCCACCGCCAGCACGATGCCGGCCAGCAGGTTGCCGGTCAGCAGCCCGATGGCGTTGTTGATGTAGACGCTGGGATCGAAGGACTGGTTGTTGGTGAGGCCGCGCTCCGCCATCGGGCCGTCGCGCAGGCTCTCCATCAGCGCCTTCACCTCGGTCAGGGTGGCCAGCACATTGGCCCCGCTTTCCCGCATGATGCGCAGGCCGATGGCCTCGTTCCCGTTCTGGAAGGAATAAGTCCACTGGCGGCCCAGCGCCACCTTCACCTCCGCCACGTCGCCCAGCCGCACCGGGCGCCCTTCGCGCCATTCCAGCACCAGATCCGATAGCTGGTCGGGCTGGAAGCGACCCTTGAAGCGGACAGTGTAGATGCGGCGGCCATCATCCACGAAGCCGCCGGTCACGTCCTGCGCCCGTCCGACGAGCTGGGAGATGTGGGGGATGGTGATGCCGTACTGCGCGGCGCGGATGGGATCGAAGACGACCTGCACCTCCTCTTCCGGCGCGCCGAAGCCGCCGCCGAAATCCACGTCGGCAACGCCGTCGATGGCCTCGATCCGGGGAATCACCTCGTCCTGGAGCCATTGATAACTGTCCGCCAGCTCGCCCGGCGTGCCGGGAAGCTTCTGGACGAAGTAGTAGATCAGCGTGTCGTTGGCATTCCCGCCCCCCTGACCGCCGCCCATGATGATCCGCGGCGGATCGGCGTCGGCCGGCAGGGTCGGCATGCGGTTCAGGCGGCTGATCACCTCCAGCAGGGTTTCCTGCATGTCGGTGCCGATGTTGAACGTCAGGCTGACGAAGGCGGAGCCGGGATTGGCGAAACCCGCCATCTCATCCACGCCGGGCAGCCCATCCAGCACATCCTCCATGGGCTCGAGCAACTCCCGCTCGACCTCCTGGGGAGAGGCGGCGCGCCAGGACGCCTCGATGCCGATCTGCGGCTGCTCGATATCAGGGAAGAGCTGGACCGGAAGGGTCAGCACGCTCCAGATGCCCGCCACGGCCACCACCAGCACGGCGACCAGTAGGGCGGCCGGATTGCGCAGTCCCAGCCTGACAATGGACATGGCCTGGTCTCCCCCGGACGGCCCGGGGTCCCGTCGCCGCGGGCGGCGGCGCACTTCTGAGGAGGACCGTCGGGCACGGTCGGGCGGGTCCGGCGGGCAGAGCCCCGGTGGCCGTCCGACCGCACCGACACTAGGCCGCTTCCCGCAACGTGAGCGTTTCAGTATGTAACGGCCGGGTAAATCCCGGCTGCACCGCCCTGCACCCCAGAACCCGCCGAACCGGGACGGATCGGCGCAGCCCCCTTCCCGCCCCGGCCCTACCAGGGCACCATACCTGCCCGCACCAGCAGGAAGGACGGCCCGGAACAGCCATGTTGGACATTGAAGCACTGTTGCGGCAGAGCCGCGCCATCATCTTCGACTGCGACGGCACGCTGATCGACACGCTGCCGGTCTACGCCCGCGCCTGGGGCATCGGCCTCGGCTCATCCGGCACGGAGATGCCGCCGGACTGGTATCTGAGCCGCGCCGGCAACTCCGAATATGTGCTGATGGACCAGTTCGAGACATATGCCGGGGTGAAGCTGGACCGCGGAGAAGTCATCCGCCTGATGCGGGCCGCCTTCCTGGAGGGGCTGGACCAGGTCCGTGAGATCGGGGCGGTGGCCGCCATCGCCCGCCGGCACCATGGCCGCCTGCCCATGGCCGTGGCCTCCGGCGGGTCCCGCGCCATCGTCACCGCCAGCCTGGAGGCAACCGGCCTGACCACCCTGTTCGACGCCGTGGTCACCATCGACGATGTCGGCCGCTCCAAGCCCGAACCCGACCTCTTCCTGGAAGCCGCCCGCCGCCTGGGCGTTTCCCCGTCGGATTGCCTGGTGTTCGAGGACACCAGGGAGGGCCTGGAGGCCGCCCATCGCGCCGGCATGAGGGCGGTGGACGTGGCGGATGTGCTGAGTGTGAACGGCCGAGCCTGATACAGGCGATTTACACTGCCAGCGCAGAACGGCCTCTCACACCTTCAAGTAGCTGAACAAGAAGAGCGGCTTTCAGTTGGCATACACAGCAGCCGTTTCCTTTAGACGATCTGCAAAGCCGTAAAGCTCGTCGATATTGTCGATTCTTATTAAGGCTTATCCCGTTCCGTCCGGTGAACCCAACCCATAGAATCGCTTGACATTCGATTGCATTGTACATACATTGGGTTACGCCAACACGGAGGTGTTCCATGCGTCAGTCAGTCACCATGCGGCTTGATCCCAGCGTGTTGAGTGCGGCCCGCAACAAGGCAACGCACGATAACCGCAGCCTCACGAATTACGTAGAAACGCTCATGCGGAAAGACCTTCAGATGCGACCCGATGAGCCTTCAATCGAAGTTATCGCGCCGCCCGACATCCGCCGGGCCGTTGCTGTTCCATTGCCGGGCGAGACCGAAGAAGAACGTCAGCGCCGTGACGCGATCTTCCATGCGGTGCTCGATGCTGGCGGCTACTGATGCAGCCGCCCTTTGAGCCTCGTCAATTCGTCTGGTGTCAGTTCCCCTACTCTGAAGAACCCCTTCGGCCGGGACCCGATGAGCATGTTGGATATGTGGCCGACATCCGGCGGATCGACGGCAACGCCCACTTAACGGTCATGTCTCTCTACACGACGACCACCAAATGGGAACCTGGTGTGCGGCTTCCTCTCGGCGTAATCCCCGTCGATCCCGCATTGGCCGCGAAGATGAACCAGAAGGGGTTCGTCATGGACGCGCGGCGAGTTGCTTTCATTCCCGTGAACAACGGGTTCTTCCCTCGTTTGAAGAACCCGGACAAGGGTATCGTTCACACGGCGTCGCTGAAGTTTCATACGCTCGTAGAGAACACGCTGATGGAATTGGCAAAACGCCCGGAACTTATCATCAAGCTCGGGCCTGATGTACCGGGAATGGCACGTCGCCCCTCACGCTCTCAACGAGATGAGGATAGTGGTCCGTCGGGTCCATCTGGCATGTTCTAGCTCAAGCCACTCTGGCCCTGATGTCGTCGTAGGTCGCTGGTCCAACCGCCACGCCAATCCCAATCAGTCGCTCGAAGGCCGAGCGGTAGCTGTGACGCCGGTTCCAGCGAAACACGAACTCGTTCAGATAGGCGTCCAGATACTTCCGCCGGAAGCCATGGAAGACGCCGATACCCCAGCGTTTCAGGTTCGAGAAGACGCGATGAATCCACGGCATGATGATGTGTGCAGCCATCTTGCCGATGACGCGCGGCGTGTGATCGAAGCCGTTCAGCCCGTAGTAGCTCTTGTTGTCATCGGTCCAGATGTGGCTACCGCCCTCGATGTGGTCTTGAATGAAGCCTTTCAAGGTCTCGCCTCGATAGTCCGGGATGACCTTCAGCCTGATGCGGCCGGGCTTGTTGCCCGCCTCCAGTTCGACAGCACCGACGACGGCGATCTTGCCGATGGGGCTCCGGCCCTGGCCGCCGCCGATGGGGTCGTCGAGCGTGCGGAAGGGCAGTGTCGTCTCATCGACCTCGACATCGCCGGACAACATCGTGCGGTCAGGATCGATCATGGCCCGGCGCAGCTTGTGCAGCAGCAGCCAGGCCGTCTTATAGGAGCCGAGATCCAGCTTTGCCTGTAGCTGGAGGGCGGACATCCCGTTCGAGTGCGTCGCCATCAGGTGTGCCGCCAGAAACCATGTGCGCAGCGGCACCTTGGTGCCGTGCATGAAGGTTCCGGCCGTCACGGAAGTTTGCTGCCCGCAATCTCGGCATTCCCAGGTCCATCGCTTGGTCTGGAGCTTCCACCCGCAAACGGAGGCGCACTCCGGGCAGATGAAGCCATCAGGCCAGCGGCGCTGCTCCAGATAGGCGGCGCAAGCGTCGTCATCCGGGAACCGGTCCTTGAAGGATTGGAGCGATGGCGGCCGGTTCGTGCTGTTCCAACGGGCTGGCATAGCCAAAGCCTGCAATTCCCGGCGCGGAGAGTCAATCAGCCTGCCGAGGTCATCCGACTAGGGATGGTGGGCACCGGAAGGAACGGGATAAGCCTTTTCTTATTTTATCCTCCGACTTATCGGGTCCGAAGATCGTAATGTACCGAACAGACTTGCTGTTGAAGTGAAGCCGTGCGAGGGGGCGACGATTGTTGTCGTCAACCAGAATAGCGCAATAGGACTTGGCATCGCGCATCACTACCCTATCTGCTTTGATCACACTCCTTACAACGGCCTTGATAATGTGGAAGCCTTCCAGCTCCTCTTCCGTTGTTACTATTTCCGGGTCTACCTCTGTAGGCGCAACGGCAGGCGAAGAGGTGGGAGTTGAGATAGTGCGGGAAGTTGGAGCAGCCCCTGTAGCTTCGAGGGCGGATGTGAGCCTTTGGCTTACCAAGTCACGTATCGCATCGTTGAAAGCGGACGCGACCAAGGGAGCGAAATCGTCGCGGACCTTCTGTGTATAACGCCCATCAAATACACGACCTACCAACATCCTGATTATTTCCTCTGAAGGAGCATCAAACTCCTTCATCAGCTCCATTTTAATCGCGCTGCTGTATTTGAGATTGCTTGCGGTCGACAGGATAACGTCAACATCAAAGCTGCTGAATGCGAATTTTTGGAGTTCGGTGAGATCGCTGGCCCGATGGTCAAGAACGTTGAACTGGAAGAACGGTCGTTGATCCATCTTATTGGGCGCGTCCAGATCCGTATAGAACCAGTAATCGATTCCATTTGTCAGGATGGCGAACCGCGACTCCGTCACGGAAAAATACCTGTATAATTGTGACATGTGGGCGCCTGCCAGATTTGCGCCGCAGCCCTTACATTCAATCAGGATCGAGATGCTTCCGCCAATTTTAATAGCGTAACCAACTTTTTCACCCTTCTTTGTTCCCACATCTGCCGTGAATTCAGGAACCACAACGCCTGGATCGAAGACATCGTATCCAAGTGCGCTCAGGAAGGGCATGACAAAGGCTGTCTTACACGCTTCCTCCGTCAGAACGCTTTCCTTTTGTTTCTCGATACGGCCTGCAAGCGCCTTGATCTTTTCAACAGTGTCCATCTGCTTCTCCCCGCGCAACTCAGGCAGCAATCCTATCTAAAGAGGTAAGCGGACGCCAGGGCGCATTTTCTGCGCGAGTGTGGGCAACTGGAATATGCGCATTGTCGATGCTGTCATCCCATCAGCCTGGAAAGGGAACAGTGTGCGGAAACCGTCGCTGCACGCCTTGCTCTTGAACCCTTTAAACTGGATAAGTGCGATGATGGTCCTGTCTACGGATATGCCCCCCGCATAGAAACCGACTTCCCACACAGGCCAGGAAGAGCTAACTTTTTAGTTATAGTTTTCTCCAAGTGCTGTAATCTGCCGTAGCAGAATGAGCTTTGGCATTCACCTATGGTCAAGATTTTGCGCATATTCCGAAACTGCTTCGGCTGCAAAATCTTGCGTTGGGCGGGTGGTTGAGAGCGTCGCTTCGGGTCGGACAGGTGCAAGTCGTCGGGTGAATTGCCGGCGGGGTCGGGACGGGTCGGGATGAAGTATGAGCGCAGGGTCCGCTGGTTCATGGTTGCGATGTTCGCGGTCACCGCAGCCGTCTTCATCGGCGAAGGCGCTGCGTTCAAGCAGACCCATCAGGACTATGTCGATACCGTGGATCAGGTCGACCGGATCACCGAGCGTATCCGCATCTCCCGCCGCGTCTATCTTGACCTGCTGAACGCGGAAACCGGCCAGCGCGGTTTTCTTCTCACCAACAATCCCGCCTATCTTCAGCCCTTCGAACACGGCATCAGCCAGCTCTCCGACGATCTCAACGCCTTCCGGCAAACCCAGCCTGCCCGGCGCGCCGCCCTGGTCGCGGAGGTGGAGCAGCTCAGCCAGGCCAAGGTGGATGAGCTGCGGAAGACCATCGCCCTGCTGCAGGTCGAGGGCTTCTCCGCAGCACAGGCTGTCGTCCATGCCGATGAGGGCCGGATCTATATGGAAGGCATCCGGACCATACTGGAATCCGTCATCATTGAGGATGAACAGCAGCGCACCGAGCTGAACTCCGGGATGGGGGATAGCATCAAGTCCAGTTCCTTGAGCTGGCGCATCGGGTCGGCAGCGGTGCTGATCGCGCTGACCCTGGGCACGATCGGGTTCTGGCGCGTCTCTGCCCGCAATGCCCGCCTGAATGAGCGGCTGTACCACGAATCGAAGCATGACAGCCTGACCGACCTGCCCAACCGCAGCTATTTCCGCCAGACGCTGGACTACATGCTGGCGGTGGCGAAGCGGGAAAGGCTGCGCACCGCCGTGCTGTACCTGGACCTGGACGGGTTCAAGGCCATCAATGACGAGATGGGACACGACAAGGGCGACGTGGCTCTGGTGGAAGTGGCGAATACCCTGCGCGAACTGATGCGGGAGTCGGACTTCGTGGCCCGGCTGGGTGGCGACGAGTTCGCCATTCTGGTGCCTACTGCCGATGGCGACCTAATCCCCATGTGCCAGCGCATCCAGGCCGCGATCCAGGCCCTGACCCCGCCGGCCCTGGAGGGCCGCCGTCTGGGGGCCAGCGTGGGCGTCGCCATGTATCCGCAGGACGGCGACACGGCCGACCGGCTGCTGGAGGTCGCCGACCAGCGCATGTTCGAGCGCAAGCGGGCGACGAAGGCGCATGCCCAGCACCGTGGCGCGCCCGTGGCGGCGCACGGATAAGCCGCACGACAGGCCCATGGTCGCGTCGCGCCGTTCCGTCTGTGTCCGGTCACCGGCCCCGAAGGATGCTGCTCCTGCCATAGCCGGCTGGATGATTGCGCCTTCCGATTCAATGCGATTGCCCCGGACCTGCCGGCCTTACGTGCTTGCCCCTTGCAAGGGCGGCAAGTACGCTGGCCGCCAAGCATCAGCCCGGCACGAACCGGGCGCAGGAACAGGGGTTCCATGGAGATCGGGGCAGCGCTCGGGTTCTTTCTGCAGAACCTGATAAACGGCGTCACGCTGGGCGCCATCTACGGGCTGATCGCCATCGGCTATACGATGGTGTACGGCATCATTCGCATGATCAATTTCGCCCATGGCGAAATCTACATGATCGGCGCCTTCGTGGCGGTCCTGGCCTTCAGCGTGCTGGCGGCGGCGGGGATCACGGCGGCGCCGTTAGCTCTGATCATCGTGCTGGGCATCTCCATCGCCTTCACGGCCGCCTATGGCTGGACAGTGGAGCGGGTGGCGTACAGGCCCCTGCGCGGATCGGGCCGGCTGGCCCCGCTGATCAGCGCCATCGGGATGAGCATCTTCCTGCAGAATTACGTCATGTTGACCCAGGGCGCTCGTCCCAAAGCGCTGCAGCCCGTCATCACCGGCGGCATCGACCTCTGGCAGGGTCCCAACTTCACCCTGACGCTGAGCTACAGCCAGCTCTTCATCGTTGCGGTGACGGTGGCGCTGATGGCGGCCTTCACCGTACTGATCGCCCGAACCCCCCTGGGCCGGGCGCAGCGCGCCTGCGAACAGGACCGCACCATGGCGGCCCTGCTGGGCATCAATGTGGACCGCACCATCAGCCTGACCTTCGTCATGGGCGCCTCCCTGGCCGCAGTCGCCGGCGTGATGGTCACCATGTATTACGGGGTGATCGACTTCTTCATCGGCTTCCTGGCCGGGCTGAAGGCCTTCACCGCCGCAGTGCTGGGCGGGATCGGGTCTCTGCCGGGAGCCATGCTGGGCGGGCTGCTGATCGGGCTGATCGAGGCGTTCTTCACCAGCTATGTCAGCGGCGCGTACAAGGATGTGGCGGCGTTTTCGGTGCTGATCCTGGTGCTGGTGCTGCGCCCCTCCGGCCTGCTGGGCCGGCCCGACATCGAGAAGGTGTAAGAGCATGGCCGCGATGTCGCTCGACCTGCCGCGCCGCCTGCGGGATGCGGGACTGGCGGCGCTGATGGCGCTGTTCCTGGCGGTGCCCTTCATCGGCCTCCGCACCGTGGCTGACGGTTCGGGGCTCAGCGTCGTCACCCGCTGGGACGGGGTGGTTGCCGCCGTGGCAGTGGTGTTCCTGGGCCGTCTGCTTCTGGGCTTCGCCAGCGATGCCCTGGCCGGGTGGCGGGCGCGGCGGCCTGCACGGGCCAGGGCCCCGGCGTCCGCGGATGCCGCTGGCCGGGCCGCACGGATCTTCGGCATCGTCGCCATCCTGTTCGCCCTGGCCCTGCCCTTCATGCCCTTCAGCAGCACCAATGTCATGAACTGGGGGCTGCTGGTGCTGACCTATATCCTGCTGGCGACGGGTCTGAACGTCACGGTGGGGCTGGCCGGGCTGCTGGATCTGGGCTTTGTGGCCTTCTACGCCATCGGCGCCTATGCCTGCGGCATCCTGGCCCCGATCCTGGGGCTGGGATTCCTGCCAATGATGGTGATCAGCGGGCTTGTGGCGGCCGCGTTCGCGGTCGTGCTGTCACTGCCGATCCTGCGGCTGCGGGGCGACTACCTTGCCATCGTGACACTGGGCTTCGGCGAGATCACCCGCATCGTCATCACCAACTGGCAGAGCCTGACCGGCGGCCCCAACGGGCTGCGCATCCCGGTGAACCCCTCCCTGCCCGGCCTGTCCTTCGAGCGGCGGTCGCCGGATGGGATGCTGAACTTTTATGAGCTGACCGGGCTGCGCTACAGCGGTGAGCTGAAGCTGACGGCCTACTACTACATCTTCCTGGCAATCGTGCTGCTGGCCATCTGGGCCGTCTGGAAGCTGCGCCGCCTGCCCATTGGTCGGAGCTGGGAGGCGCTGCGGGAGGATGAGATCGCCTGCCGGTCGCTGGGCATCAATCCCACCGCCAGCAAGGTGTCGGCCTATGCGACGGGCGCGATGCTGGGCGGACTGGCCGGGTGCTTCTTCGCCGCGCGCCAGGGCTTCGTCAGCCCGGAAAGCTTCACCTTCATCGAATCCGCCTTGATCCTGGCCATCGTGGTGCTGGGCGGAATGGGCAGCCAGATCGGCGTCGTCATCGCCGCCAGCTTCATCGTCCTGCTGCCGGAAATGGCGCGCGAGTTCGCGGATTACCGGATGCTGGTATTCGGGGCGGCCATGATCCTGATCATGGTCTGGCGGCCGGGCGGGCTTCTGTCCACCCGTGAACCGGCGCTGCGCCTGTCCGACAAACGACAACCGCCCCCCGGCGCCTCCCCCTCCCTCAGCACGGGAGCCACGCCATGACAGCGCCCTTGCTGGAGGTCACGGACCTGACCATGCGGTTCGGCGGGCTGGTGGCGGTGGATTCCCTGTCCCTGACCGCCGCCACCGGCGATATCACCGCGGTGATCGGTCCCAACGGGGCAGGTAAGACCACCGTGTTCAACTGCCTGACCGGGTTTTACCAGCCCACATCCGGCCGGCTGCTGCTGCGCCACCCGGAGCGGGGCGAGGTCGAATTGCAGAAGCTGTCGGGTTTCCAGGTGGCGCGCTACGGGGTGGTGCGGACCTTCCAGAACATCCGCCTCTTCCCGCGCATGACCGTGCTGGAGAACCTGCTGGTGGCCCAACATGTGGAGTTGATGCGCAAATCCGGCTTCTCCATTGCCGGGCTGCTGGGACTGAAGGGCTGGCGCGATGCGGAAGCCAAGGCCCTGGATCGCGCCCGCTTCTGGCTGGACCGGCTGGACCTGCTGGCCGTGGCGGATGAGGAGGCCGGCAATCTCTCCTACGGCATGCAGCGCCGGGTGGAGATCGCCCGCGCCATGAACACGAACCCCTTGCTGCTCTGCCTGGACGAGCCGGCCGCCGGCCTGAACCCGCGCGAGACGGCGGCATTGGGCGAGTTGCTCCAGTCCATCCGGGCGGAGTTCGGGATCGGCGTGCTGTTGATCGAGCATGATATGAGCCTGGTGATGGGCATCAGCGACCGCATCTTCGTGGTGGACCACGGCAAGAAGATCGCCGAGGGCACGCCCGCCGAAATCCGCACCGATGAGCGGGTCATCAAAGCCTATCTGGGCGAACCGGAGGAGGCTGAGCTGCCGCCCGTGGTCGCCCAGGACGTGGATGCCGGAGGGCCGGCAGCATGAGCATGCTGGAACTCACCGGCGTTCACACCAGCTACGGTCCAATCGAGGCGCTACGGGGCGTGGACGTCACGGTCGAGGCCGGAGAGATCGTGACCCTGATCGGGGCCAACGGCGCCGGCAAATCCACCCTGCTGATGACCATCTGCGGCAATCCAAAGCCGCACTCGGGAAGCGTGGTGTTCGAGGGCCGCGATCTGGTGGGTCTGGCCCCGCACGAGATCGCGCGCCTCGGCATCGCACAGGTGCCGGAGGGGCGTCGCATCTTCCCCCGCATGACGGTCTTCGAGAACCTCCAGCTTGGCGCGGTCCTTTCGAACCCGGAACATTTCGATGCGGATATCGGGCGCTGCTATGACCTGTTCCCGATCCTGAAGCAGCGCCGTGACCAGCGGGCCGGCACCCTGTCGGGCGGCGAGCAGCAGATGCTGGCCATCAGCCGCGCGCTGATGAGCCGGCCGCGCCTGCTTCTGCTGGACGAGCCGTCTCTGGGGCTGGCCCCGCTGATCATCCGCCGCATCTTCGATGTCGTGGCCGAGCTGAACCGGTCCCAGGGCATGACCATCCTGCTGGTGGAGCAGAACGCCTACCATGCGCTCAAGCTCGCACACCGGGCCTATGTGCTGGCACAGGGACAGGTGGTGATGCGGGGCAGCGGTGCGGAGCTGCTGGCCAATCCGGAGGTGCGGTCGGCCTACCTGGAGGGCGGGCATTAAGCCTGCCGCAGTGCCAAGTTGGCCGGTCACGCGCGAGCCTGGCGGACAGGCTTCGCACCTGTGCTTCCGCCGTCAGCTCCGCCAGAAGTTCGGGCTGAACAGCACCAGGACGGTGAACAGTTCGAGCCGGCCGAGCAGCATGGCCAGGGAGAGGACCCATTTGGCCTCATCCTCCAGCGGGGCGAAGGAGCCGGCGGGGCCGATGATGGAGCCGAGACCGGGACCAACATTGTTCAGCGCCGTCGCCACGCCGGAGATGGAGGTGACAAAGTCCAACCCCGTCAGCCCCATCAGCACCGACAGGATCAGCAGCAACCCGACGAAGACGAAGACGAAGCTCATTACCGAGATGATGACGTCGCTGTCCACGGGCTTGCCGTTATAGGTCAGCGCCAGGACCCGGCGCGGACTGAACAGCCGATTGATCTGGGTGCGCAGGGCCAGCCACAGAATCTCATACCGGAACATCTTCACGCTGCCGGTGGTGGACCCGGTGCAGCCGCCGATGAAGAACAGCAGGAAGAACAAGGTCACCGGCCCCGGCCCCCACAGCGTGTAATCGCCCAGCGCATAGCCGGTGGTGGTGGCGATGGATACGACATTGAAGGAGGCATGGCGCAAAGCCTGCTCCACTTCCAGTCCGGCCTCGACATGCAGATAGGCGGTCAGGGCCAGGCTGATGGTGACCAGCAGAATCAGGAAATGTCGGACCTGACTGTCCCGGAGCAGCGGCACGGCATCTCCCCGGACCAGGGTGATGTAGCGGACGAACGGCAGGCTGCCTGAGATCATGAAGACGATCAGAATCCAGTGCACTGCCGGTTCCTCCCAGTAGGCGGCGGAGGCGTCCTGGGTGGAGAAGCCGCCGGTCGCTACCGCCGTCATGGCATGGTTCACGGCGTCGAACACGCTCATGCCCGCAAATACCAGCAGCACCGCGCAGACTACGGTCAGGGAGAGATAAATCCAGCCGAATCCCAGCGCCAGATCGGTGGCGCGCGGCATTGCCTTGTCCGACTTGTCGGAGGATTCGGAGCGGAAGAGCTGCATTCCGCCGACCCGCAGGAAGGGCAGGATGACAATGCCCATCACCACGATTCCGATGCCGCCCAGCCATTGCAGCAACGACCGCCAGAGCAGCAGCCCCGGCGGCTGGTTGCCCAGCCCCGTCATCACCGTCCCGCCGGTGGTCGTCAGGCCCGACATGCTTTCGAAGAAGGCATCGGCAAAGCCCAGCCGCGCCTCGGAGAACATGAAGGGCAGCGAGCAGAACAGACAGACCGATACCCAGGCAGCGGTGGTCAGGACGAAGGTCTGCCGCAGGTTCAGGCTGATGTCCGCCTGTCGGTTCGTCAGCATCAGCAGCACGCCGAAGAACAGGGACAGCGCCGAGGACACGCCGAACACCTGCCAGTCGCTGTGGCCGATGGCGAGATCCACGGCCAGAGGCGCCAGCATGGCCACTGAAAGAACCAGCAGCAGGCAGCCGATAACGTAGAAGATCGGGCGGACGTCCAGGACGGCCATGGAACCCCGGAATGAAGTGAACGGAACCGGCATATCGGCAGATGCCGCTGGCAAGGGACAGTGCGCCACGGCGATGCCGGACGTAAAGACCCGGCATGCCTGCCAAGGCGGATGCCCCACCCCTCTCTTCCCCTACCCTCATAAGAGGTAGGAAGGCAAGCGTGGTGGCCTGTTCACGGTAAGGGGGCTTGCAACCGGCCCGCGGTAGGAAGGGCCGGCAGGTCCCGTAGTTCCGGGATTGAGCCCGAGCAGGTCTGCCATCCGGAAGCCTGCGGCCATGACAGGGCCGCAGGCTGGAAGCGGAAGGGCCGCGCCGGTTTTCCGGTGCGGCCCCTGTCCGTTATTCCATGCCGAGTGCGGCCATATACAGCTCCAGCAGGGCGTCGAGCTCCTGCCGGTCGTTCTTTTCCATCTTCCGGAGGCGGATGATCTGACGCATCACCTTGGTATCGAAACCGGTGCCCTTGGCCTCGGCGAAGATGTCCTTGATGTCGTCCTGGATACCCTTCTTCTCCTCCTCCAGACGCTCGATGCGCTCAATGAAGGAGCGCAGGCGCTCGCCGGCAATGCCGCCGACATCGGCGGTCGTCGGTGCCTCGGACATTCGTATTCCTCTTTCGGATGATCCCATGCAGGCCGGGGACCATATCCAGACGCGCCGCCCCGCGCAAGCTGAGTCCAAGCCTGCGCGGGAGACAAATGCGTGCCGTCAGTGCGCGCCCTGGCTGGACTTGGCGAAGGCCGCCTTCTGGGCGTCCGTGGCCTCGTTCTGGTGCTTGGTCTTCCACTCCTCGTACGGCATGCCGTAGACGATCTCGCGCGCCTCGTCGTAGCTCATCTCCAGCCCTTTCTCCTCCGCCGCGGCCCGGTACCATTTGGAAAGGCAGTTGCGGCAGAAGCCGGCCAGGTTCATCAGGTCGATGTTCTGCACATCCGACCGTTCGCGCAGATGTTGGACCAGCCGGCGGAAAGCGGCGGCCTCCAGCTCGGTGCGGGTCTTCTCGTCCATGTGGTCCTCCCAGGAATGACGGGCTTCAGCATATCGGCGGCCGCAGCGCGATGACAACGGGCGGCCCCCGGCTAATAGAGCCGCGTCTCACGCAGCTCCGGCCCCGCCAGGATGGGCTGGAACAGCCGGGCCAGTCGGCCGGCCCAGGCGGCAGCCTTCGCTTCCGTATCGATCAGGTCTTGCCGGATCTCCAGCATCACGGAGGGCAATCCGGCCGGCTCCGCATGGGTATTGATGGTGTAGCCCATAGCGCCGCGTGCGGTGTAGGGCTCATTGTCCCCGACCACCAGATCCCCCTCCGCCCTGAGCGCCGCCATCAGCGGCACGGCGATGCGCGGATCGCGGTTCCACAGAATGCCGATATGCCAGGGCCGGTCGAAACCCTCGGACAGCAGCCGTGGGGTGAAGCTGTGCACGCTGATGATGGCCGGCACCACGCCCCGCGCCCGGCATGTCGCCAGCCTCACCGCGATGCGGTCATGGTAGGGCTGGAACAGCGCCGCCAGCCGCTGCTGCCGGTCATGTTCGCTCAGGTTCGTGTTGCCGGGGATGACGGTATTATCGCTCACCGGCGGGATCAGCGTGGGATGGTCCAGCAGGCGGTTCACATCCACGACCAGCCGGGAATAACCGGACAACACGGCTGGTGCGTCCAGCAGACGGGCCAGTTCCCGCGTCACGTCCGCCGCCCCGATGTCCCAGCCGATGTGGCGCGCCAGCTCCGACTCGGGCAGGCCGAGATTGGCAAGGCGGCGCGGGACGCTGTTGGATGCGTGGTCGCAGACCAGCAGCGCGGGTGCGGCGCCGTCCGGATTCAGCTCCGTGACGGCGGGCGGATCGTCCGGGCCCAGCAGCGCGGGGACGGGCGGATTTTCGACGGTTCTGTCGGGGCTGTGCGGCATGAATCGGTTCTAGCGCACTCCGCCGCATCGCGGCAATCCGGCCCGCCGGATTGGCCGGCGTCAAATCCGCGCCACTCGTGTTGACCCATCCGGTTGCTTTCCCGCCCATGACCTGCATGATCGGGAGCGCTGCCGATTTGGTAACACAGCCATCATCAATTTCATGTAATTTCACTACATGACGGTACCGGCCTCGGTGCCCAAGAATGGGACCGAGCCCACCCGTCCCCCAGAGGAGGATGAGTTCCAGATGAAGCGCACCGCTACCGCCCTTCACCGTGAGCGACTGACCAAGATCGTCGCCACACTGGGACCCGCCTCCAGCAATCCGGAAATGATCCGCGCCCTGTTCCAGGCCGGCGCCGACGTGTTCCGGTTGAACTTCAGCCATGGCAAACAGGAGGAGCATGCCCAGCGCCTGGAGATGATCCGGGCGGTGGAGCAGGAGATGGGCCGACCGATCTGCGTCATGGCCGACCTGCAGGGGCCGAAGCTGCGCGTCGGCACCTTCCAGGAAGGCTCGGTCGCGCTGAAGCCCGGACAGAAGTTGCGGCTGGACCTTGATCGCACGCCAGGCGACGCCGCCCGCGTCTGCCTGCCCCATCCCGAAATCTTCGAGGCAATCGAGACCGGCACCGAACTGCTGATCGACGATGGTCGTGTGCGGCTGCGGGTCCTGTCCCATGGCGAGGGATATGCGGAAACGGAGGTCGTGGTCGGCAACAGGATTTCCGACCGCAAGGGCGTGAACGTGCCCAACGCGGTGCTGGGCATCTCCCCCCTGACCGAGAAGGACCGCAGCGACCTGAACTTCGCACTGGATATCGGGGTGGACTGGATCGCGTTGAGCTTCGTGCAGCGGCCGGAGGATGTGGCCGAGGCCAAGCGCCTGATCGCCGGCCGCGCCGCCCTGCTGTCCAAGATGGAGAAGCCGGCCGCCATCCAGCACCTGGAAGAGATCGTGGAGCTGTCGGACGGCGTCATGGTGGCCCGCGGCGATCTGGGCGTGGAGATGCCGCCGGAGGACGTTCCCAGCATTCAGAAGCGGATCGTGCGGGAGGCGCGCATGGCGGGCAAGCCGGTGATCGTCGCCACCCAGATGCTGGAAAGCATGATCAGCGCGCCGACCCCGACCCGGGCGGAGGCATCCGACGTGGCCACCGCGGTCTATGACGGCACCGACGCCGTGATGCTGAGCGCCGAAACCGCCGCGGGCCAGTACCCTGTCGAAGCCGTCGCCATGATGGACCGTATCGCCAAGCGGGTGGAGCGGGACCCGCTCTACAAATCCATCGTGGATGCCAGCCACCCGGACCTGGAGAGCACCACCGCCGACGCCATCACCGCGGCGGCCCGGCAGGTGGCGCAGACCATCAAGGCCGCCTGCATCGCCACATACACCACCAGCGGCTCCACCACCCTGCGCGCCGCCCGCGAGCGGCCGGACGTGCCGATCATCGGGTTGACCAGCCGGATCGAGACGGCGCGGCGGCTCTGCATGTCCTTCGGCGTGCATGCGGTGCAGACCTCCGACATCCACAGCTTCCCCGAAATGGTGCAGAAAGCCCAGCGGCTGGCGGCCGACGACGGGCTGGCGGTTGCCGGCCAGCGCATTGTCATCACCGCCGGCGTTCCCTTCGGCACGCCGGGCAACACCAACGTGCTCCGCATCGCCTGGGTCGAGGGCTGAACATCGTAGGCCGGGGCGTGACAGGCGCGGCATTTGATGCTTCAAAGCGTCGACCGCCCCCGCACCCCAGTGAGCATGTCCCGTGGCCGAGCCGAACTTCCTTCTCCAGGACATCTGGTACTTCGCCCTGCCCGGCCAGGAGCTGAAGCCGGGAACGATGCGGGCCAAGAGCCTGCTGGACCAGCCGGTGCTTCTGGGCCGCACTGCGGCGGGCGAGGTGTTCGCGCTGCGCGACATCTGCCCGCACCGGGGCATCCCGCTCTCCTGCGGCCGCTTCGACGGGCGCGAGGTGGAGTGCCGCTATCACGGCTGGCGCTTCGACCAGGGCGGAACCTGCACCGCCATCCCATCGCTGGTGGCGGAGCAGCAGATGGATGTCTCCCGCATCAAGGTGCGCCGCTATCCGGTGCGGGAGGTGCAGGGCAATGTCTGGATCTGGATGGGCGAGGGCGAGCCCGCGATGGAGCCGCCGCGGGTCCCGCACTTCGCCGACGGGCGGGGGGCGAACATGGTGCTGTCCATGGAGTTCCCCTGCTTCCAGGACCATGCGGTGATCGGGCTGATGGACCCGGCGCACGGCCCCTATGTGCACAAGAGCTGGTTCTGGCGCAGCGAGCGCACCATGCACGAGAAGGCGAAGGCGTTCGGGCCAGCGCCCTTCGGCTTCGTCATGAAGCGACACCGCCCCTCCTCCAACTCCGCCGCCTATAAGATCCTGGGCGGAGCGCCGGAGACGGAGATCCGGTTCCAGCTTCCCGGCATCCGGATCGAACACATCCAGGTCGGCAGGCACCATGTCTGCAACCTCACCACCGTGACACCGCTGGGGCCGATGGCGACGGAGGTGACGAACCAGATGTACTGGACCATGGGCTGGGCCAGCGCCGCCAAGCCCCTGCTCCGCCCCTTCGCCGCCAAGTTCCTGCGCCAGGACCGGGACGTGGTGGTGATGCAGCAGCAGGGGCTGCGCCACGACCCGTCGCTGATGCTGATCAAGGATGCCGACACCCAGGCCCGCTGGTACTACCAGCTCAAGAACGAGTGGGTCCGGGCCAGGGAGGAAGGGCGGGAGTTCCGCAATCCGGTCAAGGACGTCACGCTCCGCTGGCGGAGTTGACCCGGCCCGGGGCCGCCCGCACAACCCAGCCCACCGCCGCGGCGGCCTTGTTCCCTCCCTGGCGCGGTGCTAGATGCAGCGCACAATGAATACGCTCTTCGCCCGCATCACCGACCCGGCCGCCCGCCTGCCCGGCCAGCCGGCCCCGCAGCCGCAGCCGCAGCCTCTGGCCGCGCGCCCGCTGACCCGGCTGTTCGTCCGCGACCTGGTGGTGCCGGCGGTGGTGGGCATCTATGAGCATGAGAAGACCACGCCGCAGCGGCTGCGGGTCAATCTGGAGCTGGGCGTGCTGGACCGGGCCGCCGACGGGCGCGACGCCATCGGCGCCGTGGTCAGCTACGAGGACGCGCTGAAGCGGGTTGCCGCCATCATCGCCGAGCGGCATGTGAACCTGCTGGAGACGCTGGCGGAGACCATCTGCCGCCGCATGCTGGAGGATGGCCGGGTCCAGACCGCCACCGTCCGCCTGGAAAAGCTCGACGCCTTCCCCGAGTGCGCCGCCGTCGGCATCGAGATCACCCGCAGCCGCGGGTGATCCCCGGGGGCGGCCGCCCGCCCCTACTCCACCCCGCCGGCCAGCACCTTGACCTTGAACTCGCCCTTCTCCCGCAGGGTCTGAACCACCTTCTCGGCGTGCTTCTTCGACCGGCACTCGATGGTCAGGTCGATGTCGGTGGCCTTGACGGTGGCGGTGGTGAAGAGGCGCTGGTGCATGGCCTCGATGATGTTGCCGCCGGCCTCGCCCACCAGGCTGGTGATCTTGCCCAGCGCGCCGGGGCGGTCCGGCACCACGATGCGCACGGCGATCAGCCGGCTTTCGCGGACGAGCTGGCGCATGATCACCTGGGCCAGCAGGCGGCTGTCGATGTTGCCGCCGCAGAGCACCAGCCCGACCTTCTTGCCCTGGAACAGATGCGGGTGGTTCAGCACCGCCGCCAGCCCGGCGGCCCCGGCCCCTTCCGCCACCGTCTTCTCGATGTTGAGGAACAGGGCCACGGCCCGCTCCACCTCCTCGTCGGGGACCAGCACGACCTCGTCCACCAGGGCGCGCACGATCTCGGTGGTGAGCGCGCCCACCTTCTTGACGGCGATGCCCTCCGCGATGGTGTCGCCACCCACCTCGATGGGCAGGCCGCGCAGGGCCTGGTACATGGCCGGATAGGCCTCCACCTCCACCCCCACCACCTGGATGCCGGGCTTCAGCGCCTTGGCCGCGGTGGCGATGCCGGAGATCAGGCCGCCGCCGCCGATGGGCACCACCAGCACGTCCAGCTCGGGTGCCGCCTCCAGCATCTCCAGCGCCACGGTGCCCTGGCCGGCGATGACGTCGCGGTCGTCATAGGGGTGGACGAAGACCAGCCCCTCCTCCCGCGCCAGCCGCTCCGCCTCGGCCGCGGCCTCCACCAGCGTGTTGCCCATCAGCACGACGCGGGCGCCGTGGCCCTCCGTCAGCTCCACCTTGATGAAGGGCGTGCCCTCCGGCATCACGATGGTGGCGGGAATGCCGAGCCGGCCGGCATGGTAGGCGACGCCCTGGGCATGGTTGCCCGCCGACATGGCGATGACGCCCCGCGCCCGCTCCTCCGCCGTCAGCTTGCGCAGCTTGTTCAGCGCCCCGCGCTCCTTGAAGCTGGCGGTGAACTGGAGGTTCTCGAACTTCACCCAGATCTCCGCCCCGCAGATGTCCGACAGCGTGCGCGACGGGATGCAGGGGGTCGCCACCAGATGCGGCGCGATGGCCATTCGGGCCTCGCGGATATCGTCCAGTGTCACGGGGAGTGCGGTGGCGGCGGCGGTGGTCATGACGGATGTTCCAGATGAAACGACTGTTCCGGTTGACTTGGCTTAGCGCAAAGCGTGCGGTTTGACCATGGGGCAGCCGGCCGGGACCGTGCCACACGCCCCTTAACGCAACAAAGGCACCGCTTGACGCACCTAAGGCGACACTAACGCAACGCTTAACGCACCATGGGGAGGGCACCTACCCGATTGATTTCACAGCATATCCGGCCCTCAACGCACCTAAGGAGACGGGGGGCCGGGGGAGTCGCGTTAAGGCGGCTCCGGCGTGGCGGGGCTGACGCCCGGTTTTCACAACTCACCAAGACACGCCCCGCCGGGTGGCGGGGCGTGGGCAGGATGGCAGAGAATAGGAATGTTGTCACGGAAGAAGGATTGAGAAATGGGGAGATGGCGGTTGATACGCGTAGGTCGCATGGAGGCGAAGCCGTAATGCGACGGGTTCGGGTGCTTGGGGTGTCGCAATACGCCTTCGGCTTCTTGCGACCTACGGGTGGGTGAGATAGATTTGCATCTCTACTTATCCGGGGTGCGGGATGCGGTATCGCCGGGATCTGAGCGAGGGGCAGACCTTCTTTTTCACTTTGGTCTGTGCCGGTCGCCGTCCCGTCTTCCATGACCCGGCCCAAATCGGCCTGCTGCGGGATGTGATCCGGGAGGTTCGGGAGGAGCGGCCGTTCGACCTCGTCGCCATGGTGGTGTGGTCATGCCCGACCATCTGCATGCCCTGTGGTCCCTGCCGCCCGGCGATGCGGCCTATTCCAGCCGTTGGCAGGCCATCAAGAGCCGCTTCAGCCGCCGGTGCGGGCTTCCCCCTGCCGAGGCGACCGCGCAGACGGCGCGGGGTGGGCGAGGCATCTGGCAGAACCGGTTCTGGGAACACCGCATCCGCGACCAGGAGGATTGGAACCGCCACCTGGACTATTTCCACTGGAATCCCGTCAGCCATGGCCATGTCGCCCACCCGCGGGATTGGCCCTGGTCCAGCTTCATGAAATTCGTGAAGGCCGGGATTTATCCGGTGGATTGGATTCCGGACCAGCCGCCCCGGCCGTGGCGAGGTGAGCCGTAGGGGGCGGGGTGTCGGTGGGTGGGGTGTCGCAATTCGGCCTTTAGCCTTCTTGCGACCTACGGGATGCGATGATCCGTAGGTCGCATGGAGCGTAGCGGCATGCGACGCTCCGATTTACGGGACGCGATGAGCCGTAGAATGCGACGCCACGGTTACTCCGCCGCCTGGGCCACTGCTGTCGGCGGGGTGCGCCAGCGGGTGAGGAGTTGGGCTTCCTCGGCCTTGGCCTTTTCCAGATGCGCGTCCTTCACATGGCCGTAGCCGCGGATCTTCTCCGGGATGCTGGCGATGTCCACGGCCAGAGCGTGATTGGCGGGGGACAGGGCCGCCAACAGCTCCTCCACCACCGCGCGGTAGTCGGCGATGAGCTGGCGTTCCAGCTTCCGCTCCGGATTGCGGGCGAAGGGGTCGAGGCGGGTGCCGCGGAGGCGCTTCAGCTTGGCCAGGGCCTTGAACATCATCCAGGTGCGCGGCCCGAACTCCTGCTTCTTCAGATGGCCGGTGGCCGGGTCGCGCGGGGCGGTGGCCGGAGGGGCGAGGTGGAACTTCAGCTTCCAGTCGCCCTCGAACTGCGCCTTGATGCCGTCCAGGAATTTGGTGTCGGTGTAGAGGCGCGCCACCTCGTACTCGTCCTTGTAGGACATCAGCTTGAAGAGGTAGCGGGCCACGGCGCGGGTCAGGTCGGTGCGGCCGGGGGTCTTGGCCGCCTCCGCCGCCTGCACCTTGGCCACGAAGTCGCCATAGGTGCGGGCATAGGCGGCGTCCTGGTAGCCGGTCAGGAACTCCACCCGGCGGGCCACCATCTCCTCCAGCGTTTCGGAGAGCTTGCGGTGGGCGTGCAGGCCGGCGGGGCCCTCATCCTTCGGGAAGGCGGCGTCCTGCACAGCCTTCAGGTCCAGCGCCGCGCGCCGGCCCCAGCGGAAGGCGTCGGTGTTCATCCGCACCGCCGCCCCGTTCATCTCGATCGCCCGCTCGATGGCCTGGGCGGAGACCGGGATCAGCCCCTGCTGCCAGGCGTAGCCCAGCATGAAGAGGTTGGTGGCGATGCTGTCGCCGCAGAGCGCGGTGGCGATTTTCGTGGCATCGAGGGAGGCGACCTGGTCGGTGCTGCCGGCGGCGCGGGCGATGGTGGTCACCAGATTGTCGGCGCCGATGCGGGCATCGGGGTTGGTGACGAAGGCGGCGGTCACCGCCTCCGCCGTGTTGACCACGGCGCGGGTGTGGCCGGCCCGCAGCTTGGACAGGCTGTCGGCATTGGCCGCCACCACCACGTCGCAGGCCAGCAGCACGTCGGCCCCGCCGGAGACGATGCGGTTGGCGTGGATGTCCGTGGGCTTCTCCGCGATGCGGAGATGGCTGGTCACCGCCCCGCCCTTCTGCGCCAGGCCGGCCATGTCCATGGCGGTGAAGCCGCGGCCTTCCAGATGCGTCGCCATGCCGATGATGGCGCCGATGGTGACCACGCCGGTGCCGCCGATGCCGGTGACCAGGATGTTCCAGGGCTTCTCCAGCGTGGGGATCGCGGGCTCCGGCAGTTCCATCTCCGCCGCGGCCCCGCCCTTGGCGGCGGGCTTCGGCTTGCGGAGCTGGCCGCCCTCCACCGTCACGAAGCTGGGGCAGAAGCCCTTCAGGCAGGAATAATCCTTGTTGCAGGAGGACTGGTCGATCTGGCGGCGGCGGCCGAACTCCGTCTCCACCGGGACCACGGAGAGGCAGTTGCTCTGGGTGGAGCAGTCGCCGCAGCCCTCGCACACCAGTTCGTTGATCACCACGCGCCGGGCGGGGTCGGGGAACTTGCCGCGCTTGCGGCGGCGGCGCTTCTCCGCGGCACAGGTCTGCTCATAGATCAGCACGGTGACGCCGGGCACCTCGCGCAGGTCGCGCTGCACCTGGTCCAGCTCGTCGCGGTGGAAGATTTTGGTGCCGTGGGGCAGGCCCTGGCCCATCCCGTACTTCTCCGGCCCGTCGCTGACCACGACGATGCGGGCCACACCCTCGGCATCCAACTGCTGGGCGATGTCGTGGACGGACAGGGTGCCGTCCACCGGCTGGCCGCCGGTCATGGCGACGGCGTCGTTGTAGAGAATCTTGTAGGTGATGTTCACCTTGGCCGAGACGGCGGCGCGCACGGCCAGGATGCCGGAGTGGAAATAGGTGCCGTCGCCCAGATTGGCGAAGACGTGGCTGTCCTCCACGAAGGGCGACTGGCCGATCCAGTGCACCCCCTCCCCGCCCATCTGGGAGAACACGTCGGTGTTCCGGCCCATCCAGGTGACCATGTAGTGGCAGCCGATGCCGGCGAGGCCGCGGCTCCCCTCCGGCAGGCGGGTGGAGGTGTTGTGCGGGCAGCCGGAGCAGTAGAAGGGCGCCCGCACCACCGTGGCCGCCGCCGTGGTGCGGTGGAGCTGGGCCTCGATCGCCTCCAGCCGGCGGGAGAGATGCTCGTTAGGGCCGTATTTCAGCAGCCGCTCGGCGATCGCCTTGGCGATGTCGATGGGCGACAGCTCCGCCTTGGCGGTGAAGAGGGGGCGGCCCTCCTCATCCTCCTTGCCGACCACATAGGGGCGGCGGTCCCAGTTGTAGAGCTGCTCCTTGATCTGGGATTCCAGGACGGGGCGCTTCTCCTCCACCACGATGAGCTGCTCGGCCGGTTCGGCGAAGGCGCGGATGCCGCTGGGCTCCAGCGGCCAGGCCATGGCGACCTTGTAGATGCCGAGGCCGAGGTCCTTCGCCATCTCCTCCGGCATCTCCAGCTCATCCATCGCCTGGCGGACATCCAGGTAGGACTTGCCGATGGTGACGATGCCGAGGCGCGGCCTTTCATGCCCGAAGACGACGCGGTCGATCCGGTTGGCGCGGGCGAAGGCCTTGGCCGCGCCCAGCTTCCAATCGATCATCCGCGCTTCCTGGATCAGCGGCGTGTCGTGCAGGCGGATGTTCAGCCCGCCGGGCGGCAGCTCGAAATCCTGCGGGATCACAATGTCCAGGCCCAGCGGATCGATGTCGACGATGGCCGTGGTGTCGATGGTGTCGGCGACGGTGGTGAAGCCCACCCAGGTGCCGGCATAGCGCGACAGGGCCCAGCCGATCAGGCCGAGATCCAGGAATTCCTGCACCCCGGCCGGATTGATCACCGGCAGGAAGGCATGGATGAAGGCGTGGTCGGACTGGTGAGGCAGGGTTGACGACTTGCAGGCATGGTCGTCGCCGGCGAAGGCCAGCACGCCGCCATGGCGCGACGTGCCGGCGAAGTTGGCGTGCTTGATGGCGTCAATGGAGCGGTCCACGCCCGGCCCCTTGCCGTACCAGATGCCGAAGACGCCATCCACCTTGGCCCCGCCCCACAGATTGACCTGCTGGCTGCCCCAGACGGCGGTGGCGCCCAGCTCCTCATTCACGCCGGGCTGGAAATGGATATTGCCATTCTTCAGGAAGCGCCGCGCCTGCCACAGCGCCTGGTCGTAGGCGCCGAGGGGCGAGCCGCGATAGCCGGAGATGAAGCCGCCGGTGTTCAGGCCGGCCGCCATGTCGCGTTGGCGCTGGAGCATGGGCAGGCGCACCAGCGCCTGGGTGCCGGTCATGTAGACCCGGCCCTTTTCGAGCGCGTACTTGTCGTCCAGGGACACGGTTGCGAGCTGCTTCGCGGCCTGCGCCATCACGTTTCTCCCCATCCGTTTCGGGCCGGTCACCCTTGGTCACATGGGCGATGCTAACCATGAAAATAGGTCAATGCTACTGACATATTTTCTGTCCGAAGCAGCGCAGCAAAGTGGTGGGATCGTGCATGGCATCGGCCCGATATGTCGCGATGTTGCTGCCGCAGTGCGAAGGTGCGGTGCGGGAGGATTTTCGCTGGATTCGAGCCCTGAAAATCGAGCCCTGCTGGTGTAGATTGGCCTGCCCTTTCCGTTGAGCCGAGCGCGCGATGAAGATCGATCCCGAACTCCTTCCCTACCGCCCCTGCGTCGGCATCATGCTGATCAACGACCAGGGGCGCGTGTTCGTCGGGCGGCGGAAGGATACGCCGGATGCCTGGCAGATGCCCCAGGGCGGCATCGACGACGGTGAGAGCCCGCGCGAGGCGGCGCTGCGGGAGCTGGAGGAGGAGATCGGCACGGCCAAGGCCGAGATCGTGGCCGAGAGTGCCGGCTGGCATCGCTACGACCTGCCGGGGCATCTGCTGGGCAAGGTCTGGGGCGGGCGCTTCCGGGGGCAGGAGCAGAAATGGCTGCTGTGCCGTTTCACCGGCGGGGATGATGATATTGACCTCGCCACCGCGCATCCGGAGTTCGATGCCTGGCAGTGGGTGCATCCGGACGATCTGATCCGGCTGATCGTGCCCTTCAAGCGGCAGATCTACCAGGCCGTGGTGGAGGAGTTCCGGCCGCATCTGCCGTAGGGCGCGAGGAGCGCAGCGGATTACGACGGTTGGTCGAGCCGGCAGGAAGTCGTCGCAATGCGCTGCGCTTCTTGCGACCTACGGACTGTGAGGGTTCCGCATGCCGTTCCGCGTCATTAGCCTGAACCATGTCCAGATCACCGTGCCGCGGGCGGCGGAGGCGGCGGCCGTGCGGTTCTACCGGGACCTGCTGGGGTTGCCGCAACTGGTTGAGCCTACGGCACGGGAACGGCAGGAGGGAACGTGGTTCCAGTTGCCGGGGTTCCGGATACACCTGACAGCGGAGGATGCCGGTGCTGCTGGAACCGGAGCCAGCAGGCGTCATGTCTGCCTGGCGGTGGACGATCTGGCAGCCTGCCGCCGCGCCATGGACCGGTCCGGGATCGAGATGCTGCCCGATGAGCGGCCGATCCCCGGGGTGGAGCGGTTCTTCGTCCGCGACCCCGGAGGCAACCGGCTGGAGATCATGCAGGGAACCTGAGCCTACGCCGCGTCGGCAAAGCTCTCAGCCTTCTTGCGCATGCGGCTGTAGGCGAACTTGGCGGCCATGTCGTGCAGCCAGCCCTGCGGCTTCAGGCCGGAGGCCTTGAAGACCATGGCCACCATCCGGTCGAGATGGTGCGGCTTGTAATAGCTGTAGGCGCGGCGGCAATAGGCGGCGAAGGCCTGCTCCCGCACATAGGGCGCGTCGCCGTTGTTGGCGGCGTGGTAGGCGAAGGACAGCTCGTCATCCTCCGTCTCGTTAATGCGGGACAGGGCGACGCGGAGGCGGCCGAAGCGGCCCAGCCCTTCCTTGTCCAGATAGCGCTTCAGATGGTCGTAGAAGAGCTTGTAGTGGCGCAGCTCGTCCGCGGCGATGCGGCGGCAGATCTCCTTCAGCACCGGCTCGTCCGTGGCCTCGCCCAGGGCGGTGTAGTAGCTGGAGGTGCCAGTCTCCACGATGCACCGGGCCACCAGTTCGCCGGAGCGGTTGCCGCGGGCGGATTCCGTGGCATTGGTGTCGAGCTTGTAGCCGTCGCGGAAGCGCTGGACGGATTCCTGGAAGTTCCAGGACGGGTCCACCGCCTCGCCCCAGCGGCCAAGCGCCTCGCCGTGCTGGACCTCTTCCACGGCCCAGTCGCGGGCGACCTGCTGGAAGGCGGGATCGTCGTGGAAGATGTTGCACAGCAGGTCGGCATAGATATGGCCGTTGTACTCCACCAGTGCCGCGGCCTTGCAGACCTTCAGGATATCGGCATCGACCTTCGTGGGGTCGAGCTGGTCCCAGGGGAGCCCGTCTACCGTCCAGTGCGTGTACGCCATCTCTGCCTACGCTGTTTCGTGCTGTCCATGAACGGATCAGGCGGACGGCCCATGGAGAGCCGCCCGCCCGGTCGCTGTCAGAAGATTGTCATGTTACGGCCGGGATGCAAAGGCCTTCCGGCCATCACACGCCACCCCGCATGCCTCAGTGCGCCACCGGCTGGCCGGTGATCAGCTCGAGCTTCGTGGCGGCGGCGTCGATCTTCGCAAGGATGCCCTTACGCTCCGTCTCCGTCTTGGCCGTTTCCAGATCCTCGCGAAGGTTGGAAATCTGGCGCTCCAGATCGGCGCGGTCGAGGCCGCGGATCGTGGCGACGTCGGTGGCTTCCTGGGCCAGGACGGTGACGCGGGTCGCCGTCACCTCGCAGAAGCCGCCGGCGACGAAGATCTGGCGCGATATGTCGGTCATGTTATCGGCGTAGATGTCGATGACGCCGGCCTTCACCGTCACGATCATGGGGCTATGGCCCGGCAGCACGCCGAACAGGCCCTCGGCCCCCGGCACCACCACCATCTCGACCGGCTGGGACACCAGGAGCTTTTCCGGCGAGACCAGCTCGAATTCAACCTTGTCGGCCATGGCTCACTACCCGTTCGTTTCCGCAGCCCCGCTCCGGGGAGGGCCCCCTGCCCTGGGCCTGACGACAGGCATGAGGCAGGGGGCGCTGCGCTGCTTTCACCCGTCGACCAAGCTCGGGGCGAGGATACATTGTACCGGCGGCTGCGGCTTACGCGGCCTCGGCGGCCATCTTGCGGGCCTTCTCGATCGCTTGGTCGATGTTGCCGACCATGTAGAAGGCGGCTTCCGGCAGGTGGTCGTAGTCGCCGTTCACGATGCCCTTGAAGGCCTTGATCGAGTCTTCGAGGCTGACCAGCACGCCCGGCGTGCCGGTGAACACCTCGGCGACGTGGAAGGGCTGGGACAGGAAGCGCTGGATTTTGCGGGCGCGGGCCACGACCAGCTTGTCGTCTTCCGACAGTTCGTCCATGCCCAGGATCGCGATGATGTCCTGCAGCGCCTTGTACTGCTGCAGGACCTGCTGCACCGAGCGGGCGACCTTGTAGTGCTCCTCACCCACGATGCGCGGGTCGAGCGCACGGGAGGTGGAGTCCAGCGGGTCGACGGCCGGGAAGATCGCCTGCTCGGCGATCGAGCGGCTCAGCACGGTGGTGGCGTCCAGGTGGGCGAAGGAGGTGGCCGGAGCCGGGTCGGTCAGGTCGTCGGCGGGCACGTAGATGGCCTGCACCGAGGTGATCGAGCCCTTCTTCGTGGAGGTGATGCGCTCCTGCAGCGCGCCCATGTCCGTGGACAGGGTCGGCTGGTAACCCACCGCGGAGGGGATGCGGCCCAGCAGCGCCGACACTTCGGCGCCCGCCTGGGTGAAGCGGAAGATGTTGTCCACGAAGAACAGCACGTCCTGGCCTTCTTCGTCGCGGAAATACTCCGCAACCGTCAGGCCGGTCAGACCGACGCGGGCGCGCGCGCCGGGCGGCTCGTTCATCTGGCCGTAGACCAGCGCCACCTTGGAACCGGGACCGTCGGTCTTGATGACGCCGGACTCGATCATCTCGTGGTAGAGGTCGTTGCCCTCACGGGTACGCTCACCCACGCCGGCGAAGACGGACACGCCGCCGTGCGCCTTCGCGACGTTGTTGATCAGCTCCATGATGGTCACGGTCTTGCCGACGCCCGCACCGCCGAAGAGGCCGATCTTGCCGCCCTTCAGGTAGGGAGCCAGCAGGTCGATGACCTTGATGCCCGTGACGAGGATCTCCGCCTCGGTGGACTGCTCGATGAACTCGGGCGCCGGGCGGTGGATCGGGTACAGCACGTCCTGGGAGACCGGGCCGCGCTCGTCGATCGGCTCACCGATGACGTTCAGGATGCGGCCGAGGGTGGTCGGGCCGACCGGCACGGAGATCGGAACGCCGCTGTCCGTCACCTCCTGGCCGCGGACCAGACCGTCGGTCGTGTCCATGGCGATGGTGCGGACGGTGTTCTCGCCAAGGTGCTGGGCAACCTCGAGCACAAGGGTCTTCCCCTCGTTCTGCGTGTGCAGCGCGTTCAGGATGGGCGGCAGCTCGGCATCGAACTGCACGTCCACGACGGCGCCCAGCACCTGCGTGATGCGGCCGACCGCGTTGCTCGTCTGGGTCATCGTAGCCATGGGGTAAGCTCCCTCGGAACTATACGTCGTGTGTTCGTTCTATATGGGCCGAAGCGCGTCTTAGACAGCTTCCGCGCCGGAGATGATCTCGATCAGTTCCTTGGTGATCGAGGCCTGGCGGGTGCGGTTGTAGACGAGCGTCAGCTTCTTGATCATGTCGCCGGCGTTGCGCGTCGCATTGTCCATGGCCGTCATGCGGGCACCCTGTTCGGAAGCGGCGCTTTCCAGCAGGGCCGAATAGATCTGGATGGACAGGTTGCGCGGCAGCAGGTCGGCCAGGATGCGCTCCTCGCTCGGCTCGAACTCGTAGAGCGCCCTGGCGTCGCCCCCGGCATCCGCGGCCGCGCTGGCCGGCAGTGCGAAGGGAACGATCTGCTGCACGGTGACGATCTGCGTGATCGCCGACTTGAACTTGTTGTAGATGATGGAGCAGACGTCGTACTCGCCGGCGTCGAACAGCTCCAGCACCTTGGTCGCGATCATGTCCGCATCCGCGAAGGAGAGGCGCTTCTTGCCCACATCCTCGTAGCTCTGGATGATCAGCTTGGGGTACTCGCGGCGGAGCAGGTCGCGCCCCTTGCGGCCGACGCAGAGGAGCTTGACCTCCTTGCCTTCGCCTTGCAGGCGGGCGATCTGCCGCTTCGTCTCACGGACGACGGTGCCGTTGAAACCGCCGCACAGGCCGCGATCCGAGGAGATGACCACCAGCAGGTGGACCCGGTCGGAACCGGTGCCCACCATCAGCTTCGGCCCGCCCGTCTCGCCCGACACGCCGGCCGCGAGGCTGGACAGCATGCGGCCCATGCGCTCGGCGAACGGCCGGCCGGCTTCCGCCTGCTCCTGGGCGCGGCGGAGCTTGCTCGCCGCGACCAGCTTCATGGCGGATGTGATCTTCTGCGTCGACTTGACGCTTCCGATCCGGTTTCGAATGTCCTTCAAGCTCGGCATGCCGGACTCGCGCTCTTATTGGCCCCGAGAGGCTGGGCAGGTGATCAGGCGAAGGTCTTCACGAACCCGTCGAGGAAGCTCTTCAGCTTCTCTTCGGTGTCCTTGCTGATCGCCTTCTCGGTGCGGATCGTGTCCAGGATGTTGGCGCCGCGACCGCGGATTTCGTCCAGCAGGCGGGTCTCGAACCGGGTCACGTCCTCGATCTTCACCTTGTCCAGGTAGCCGCGGACGCCGGCGAAGATGGAGACGACCTGCTCCTCGACGGGCATCGGGCTGTACTGGGCCTGCTTCAGCAGCTCCGTCAGGCGGGAGCCGCGGTTCAGCAGGCGCTGGGTGGTGGCGTCCAGGTCGGAGGCGAACTGCGCGAAGGCAGCCATCTCACGGTACTGGGCCAGTTCCAGCTTGATGGTGCCGGCGACCTGCTTCATCGCCTTGATCTGGGCGGCGGAGCCGACGCGGGACACCGACAGGCCGACATTGATGGCCGGGCGGATGCCGCGGTAGAACAGGCCCGTCTCCAGGAAGATCTGGCCGTCGGTGATGGAGATGACGTTGGTCGGGATGTAGGCCGACACGTCGCCGGCCTGCGTCTCGATCACCGGCAGCGCGGTCAGGGAGCCGGCACCATGGGCGTCCGACATCTTCGCCGCGCGCTCCAGCAGGCGGGAGTGCAGGTAGAACACGTCGCCCGGATAGGCCTCGCGGCCCGGCGGACGGCGGAGCAGCAGAGACATCTGACGGTAGGCGACGGCCTGCTTGGAGAGATCGTCATACACGATCACGGCATGCATGCCGTTGTCGCGGAAGAACTCGCCCATGGCACAGCCGGTGTAGGGCGCCAGGAACTGCAGCGGGGCCGGATCGGATGCGGTCGCGGCCACGACGATGGAGTATTCCATCGCGCCGGACTCTTCGAGCTGGCGGACGATCTGCGCCACGGTGGAGCGCTTCTGGCCCACCGCGACATAGATGCAGAAGAGCTTCTTGGTGTCGTCGTCGCCGGCGTTCACCTTCTTCTGATTGATGAAGGTGTCGATGACGATGGCGGTCTTGCCGGTCTGGCGGTCGCCGATGATCAGCTCGCGCTGGCCGCGGCCGACGGGCACCAGGGCGTCAATGGCCTTGAGGCCGGTCTGCATCGGCTCGTGCACGGACTTGCGCGGGATGATGCCGGGGGCCTTCACCTCGACGCGCTTCATCGCGGCGTCCACGATCGGGCCCTTGCCGTCGATCGGGTTGCCGAGACCGTCCACGACGCGGCCCAGCAGGCCGCGGCCGACCGGAACCTCGACGATGGCGCCGGTCCGCTTGACGGTGTCGCCTTCCTTGATGTCGCGGTCGTTGCCGAAGATCACGACGCCGACATTGTCGCTTTCCAGGTTCAGGGCCATGCCCTTAACGCCACCGGGGAACTCGACCATCTCGCCGGCCTGGACGCGGTCGAGGCCGTACACGCGGGCCACACCGTCGCCGACCGACAGCACGGTTCCGACCTCAGCCACGTCGGCCTCGGTGCCGAAGTTCGCGATCTGCTGCTTCAGGATCGCGGAAATCTCAGCCGCGCGGATTTCCATTATCCAACCCCTTTCATGGCGAGTTTCAGCTTGGTCAGCTTGGTGCGCACGGAGGCGTCGATCATGCGCGACCCGACCTTTACAATCATGCCGCCGATCAGCGCGGGATCGACCCGCACGTCGACGGTAACCTTGGAGCCCATGGTCCGTTTCAGCGTATCGGACAGCTCATCCTGCTGCGCCGGGCTGAGCGGCTGGGCGGCGATGACGATGGCCGTCTCCTCCCCGCGCCGGCGCGCCAGCTCGGCCAGAAAAGCCTCGATCACGCCGGGCAGCACGAAGAGCCGCCGCTTCTGGGCCGTCAGGCCGGTGAACCTGCGCACCAGATCGCTGACGCCGGTCTGGGCCAGCACCGCGTCGATGGCACGCGCCTGATCGGCACGCGCAATCAGCGGGCTGGCGACCACACGCCGAAGATCGGCGCTCTCCGCCAGCAACTGCTTCAGGAGCGTCAGGTCCTTGGCCGTCTGGTCCAGGGCCTTTTGTTCGTCTGCGAGTTCGAACAGTGCAGTCGCGTAGCGCTGCGCCAGTCCGGATACGCCTGTCCCTTCGGTCGCCACTGGGAAACCTCGGTTTGATCCGTAGACCTGATGGATTTCAGGGCTTTAGCAATAGTGATGCGGGCCAGGAGGGAACCCCCTGGCACCGAGCGAGCGGTCACATAACACAGAGAATTGGGGCGTGCAACTAACTGAGGCAGCAGAGCGGGCGGCGTTCGGCTTAAGCCGTCCTTAACCGGTCAGGGGCAGGCTGCCCTGAACAGGTTGTGACCGATCCCCTAAGGGACTGCCCAGAATGAGCGTCGTCGCCTTCTCCGTCACCCGCTTCACCCCCGCCGACGTGGCGGAGTGGAACAGCATCGCCATGCCCAAGCTGGACCGCGGCCTCTGGGCGTCGGTGACCCGGCGCAGCGACCGGGAGCGGGACGAACTTCTGGTTCATTTCCCGAACCTTGACCGCCCCATCTTCCGGTTCGAGCGGGACCGGCACGGGGTCTACCGGCTGCTCTTCAACGACCGCAAGGGCTGGTACGAGATCGGCCGCGGCGACACGGCGGAAGAGTGCCTTTCCGTATGGAAGGGCCGGATGCCGCGCACGCCCCGCGCCCCTGCCCCGGCGGTCCAGCCGGCGGAAGCCGAGACCGCCCTCTGACGCTCCGGCGCGGCTGGCGCGCTGAATCGCCGCAGTGTGAGGCGGCGCACCGCGGAGCCGCCCGGCCGCTCTCCTCTTCGTGCATGGGACCGATTCGCCTGCTCTGCTGACAGGGCGGCCTTCTGGCCCTATGGTGACCGAAGAAGGGAGCCCGAACCGGTGGAACAGCAGATTCGCTATGCCCGCGACGCGGACAGCAACGGACGGCCGATCCGGCTGTACGGGCCGGAGGCATTCGAGGGTCTTCGCCGCGCCGGACGGGTCGCGGCCCTGACGTTGGACTATGCGCGCAGCGTCATCCGTCCCGGCATGACCACGGCGCAGCTGGACAAGCTGTGCGAAGGCTTCATGCGCGATCACGGCGCGGTTCCGGCCACGCTGGGCTACCGCGGCTACAGGCACGCGACCTGCGTCAGCTTCAACTATGTCGTCACGCACGGCGTGCCCACCAACCGGGTCAAGCTGGCACCGGGCGATATCGTGAACGTCGACGTGACTCCGATCCTGGACGGCTGGTACGGCGACAGCAGCCGCACCTTCTATGTCGGCGAGCCTGCACTGGAGACGCGGCGGCTGGTGGAGGCGGCCTATGAGGCGATGAGCGCCGGCATCCGCGCCTCCCGCCCCGGCAACCGCATGGGCGATGTCGGCCACGCCATGGAGTGCGTGGCCCGGCGGGAGCGCTACACCATGGTCCGCGAATTCTGCGGCCATGGCACCGGCCTGGTGTTCCACGACGCGCCGGAAGTGCTGAATTTCGGTATGCCGGGCACCGGCGTGCGGCTGGAGCCCGGCATGGTCTACACGGTGGAGCCCATGGTGAATGCCGGCCGCTCGCCCATCCGGGTGCTGGCGGACGGATGGACGGCCCAGACCTGGGACAAGTCCTGGTCCGCCCAGTTCGAGCACACCATCGGCCTGACCGAGACGGGCCATGAGATCTTCACCGCCTCCCCCGCCGGTCTGGACGGGCCGCAGATCGCCACGGGCTGAAACGCCGCCCTGTTGCCGGAAAACCGCACCGGGACGGAACGCTCGGGCTGACCCGTTTGCACACTGCATCGCGCCGGAGGCCGGGAGCATGCTGGCAGGACAATAACGCCTGTCGGGAGTGCTCATCATGAAGCGTTTGCTTGGAACGACCGTTCTGGCCTCCACGCTCCTGTTCGCCGCCCCTGCCGCGGCAGAGCTGTACGTTTCCGCCGGGGCCGGTCTGCTGGGAAATGACGACGAGTTCCTGTCGGCCGGGGAATCGGTGCAGCTCGCCGTCGGCTGGGGCTCCGGCGCGCTCCGGTGGGAGCTGGAGGCCCAGTGGCTGGGCAATGAGGAGGACATCGACCTCGAGCTGGGCGGGGTCGGCGTGTCGGGCGGCGTCGACGTGGATTCCTACACCGCCACGCTGGGCGCCTATTTCGACCTGCCGCTGCCCTTCTTCAATCCCTATATCGGGGCCGCGGCCGGCGTCGGCGCCAACGATGTCGAAGGCGACGGACCGCTGGAAGGGCTGGACGAGAGCGACGAGTTCCTTGTCCTGCATGCCGAGGCCGGGCTGGACATCCCCCTGGCCCCCTTGATCAGCATCGGCCCCGCCGTTCGCTATACCTGGTTCGACACCGACTACGGGGACGAGTTCTATACCGCCCGCGTGGTGCTGCGCGTCGGCTTCTGAGGACCGGGCGGCGGGGGCTGGCGACGGCCTCCGCCGATCCGTTCGATCCGGGTCGGTTTCCGACCAGCCGGGGCGGAATCTGCTCTAGCCGCCTGAGGTCAGGGACGAGACATGAACGGGGAAGCCCCTGGAAACCGAGTTGCTCACGGTGGACAGGGCCTCCGCCCGTTGGACGAGGGCATCCAGGTCGGCGTCGGCGTCCATGGATTCGACTGCGACCTCGATGGCGGCGGAGGTAGCGCGGAGGGGCTTTCCATCGAAGCGCACAGTCACGTCCACCGTCACGGATGACAGCGCCAGCCCCATTTCATGGGCGATGTAATACAGGTCGTTCCAGAAGCATCCGCCGATGGCGAGCGCAAGCAGCTCCCCGCCATTGAGGCCAAGCCCTTGGCCCCCCGCCTTGCCCGCCGGCCGGTCGACGATGACGGAGTGGTTGCCGGCCCAGCCGATCGATGCTTCGGTATCCGGAATGCCACGTAACTTCACTGACATCGTCGTCATGCGGCACCTCCCGGCAAGGCAGGCCATCGGCAGCTGTCATGTCTTCAGCTGAGCATGCGCCGGTCCGCGCCCGCAACGCCGCAAAAGTCGGGTCCGGAGGCTATTGCGCCGATATGGCCGATGGCGCGCTCACCGCCTATCCCAGCACCGGCAGGGTATAGGGGGCGATGTCGGCGGTGAAAGGCACGGTGGCGAGGACATCGCCATCGGCCTGCACCGGCTCCCCCGTCGGGCCGCCGGGCAGCGCCGTGATCCGCACCCGCACCGCCGGCACCACCTTGTAGGCCGGCAGCCGGTCCAGCCCGCCCAGCACCATGCCCGCCGCATAGGCGAAGGCGGTCAGCCGGCCGCCGCGCAGGAACAGGCAGACCTGGAAGCCGGGGTCCTCCAGCCGGGCCTGGGGGGCGAGCACATAGGTCCCGCCGTAGAAATGCCCCTTGGCGAGCACGGCGGAGGCGACCTCGTGCCGCTCCCGCCCGCCATCCGGCCGCTCGATCTCCACGGCGTAGCCGACGCGGGGGTTGGACAGGATCTCCCGCATCCCCTCCACCATGTAGGCGGCCTTGCCGATCTGGCGCTTCATGTGCGGGCGGATGGAGGCGACGACGCGGGCGTCCATCCCCGCGCCCAGCATCTGGGCGAAGAGCCGCGGCGGTCCGTTGTCGGGCAGGCAGCGGCCGATATGAACCATCCGCGTCGGCGCATTGGCCAGCACCCGGCCGATCTGCGCGCCGCGCCACGGCAGGCCAAGCTCCAGCGCCAGGACGTTGGCCGTGCCCAGCGGCACGATCCCGAGGGGCAGCGGCGGCCCCTCCCCCCGCTCCGCCCGCTGGCAGAGGCCGTTCACCACCTCATTGATGGTGCCGTCGCCGCCGGCGGCCACGACGGCATCCACCTCATCCGGCCGGGCCTGGGCTGCCAGCTCGGCGGCGTGTCCGGCACAGGTCGTCTCCGCCAGGGTCACGGCGCAGCCAAGATCGTGCAGCGTCTCCACGGTGCGGGACAGGCGACCGCGGCGGCGTAGCCCGGCCATGGGGTTGTAGATCAGCAGGAAGCGCCGGCCAGTCACCGGGCGGGAACGGTGCGGGGCTGCCAAGTCGAGGGTGGAGACGTCGGACATGCCGTACCGTGACGGGAAGGTTAAGGCGGGACGACAGCGGCGTGACCGGCAGCGGAAGTTTCCGTGACGGCCCTGACCCAACCGCGGCGGCGATTATTACTGTCATATATCCAGATGTATAGGTGCGGCAACTTCGCAGGCCCAATATGTCGGGTGGGAAGAGCCGCCGATAGCCGGGCCGCCAGCCGAGGAGGGTCGGATGACGGTTGAGGACGGGGTCAAACGCTACCGCAGCATCTGGCTGTCGGACATCCATCTGGGCACGCGGGGTTGCCAAGCCGAAATCCTGTTGGATTTCCTGCGCCATAGCGAGTCCGAAAACCTGTACCTGGTGGGCGACATCGTGGACGGGTGGCGGCTGAAAAAGGGCTGGTACTGGCCCCAGTCGCACAATGACGTGGTCCAGAAGATCCTGCGCCGGGCGCGCAAGGGCACCAAGGTCTTCCTGATCCCCGGCAACCATGACGAGGCGTTCCGCGAGTTCGTCGGGCTGCAGTTCGGCGGGGTGACGATCCTGGAGGATACGGTCCACCTCACCGCCGACGGCCGCCGCTTCCTGGTGATCCATGGCGACCAGTTCGATGCGGTGGTGAAATACGCCAAGTGGCTGGCCTATGTGGGCGACACCGCCTACGTCACCCTGCTGGGCATCAACACTGCCTTCAACTGGGCCCGCCGCAAGCTGGGCTTCCCCTACTGGTCCATCAGCGCCTACCTGAAGCACCGCACCAAGAAGGCGGTGGAGTTCATCGGCAACTTCGAGACCGCCCTGGCCGACGAGGCGCGGCGGCGGCAGGTGGACGGGGTCATCTGCGGCCATATCCACCATGCCGAGATGCGGGAGATCAACGGCGTCACCTATGTGAATGACGGGGACTGGGTCGAATCCTGCACCGCCCTGGTCGAACACGAGAATGGCGAGCTGGAAATCCTGCGCTGGTCCGACATCGTTGCCAGCCGTACCGTGCTGAAGGTCGCGGCGTGAGAATCCTGATCGTCACCGACGCCTGGCACCCGCAGGTGAACGGCGTCGTCCGTACCCTGGTCACCACCAGGGCGGAGCTGGAGAAGCTGGGACACAGGGTGGAGGTGGTCGCGCCCGACCGCTTCCACACCGTGCCCCTGCCAACCTATCCGGAAATCCGGATCGCCCTGCATCCGGGGCCGGAGCTGCGACGGCGCATCGACGCCTTCCAGCCCGACGCGATCCATATCGCGACAGAGGGAACGTTGGGGCTGGCCGCGCGGCGCTACTGCCTCAGCCGCGGCATTCCCTTCACCACCGCCTACCACACCCGCTTTCCGGAATATGTCCGGGACCGGGCGCCGGTGCCGCTGGCGCTGAGCTATGCCCTGATCCGCCGCTTCCATGCGCCGGCCCATGCGGTGATGGTGGCGACCCCCAGCATCGAATCGGACCTGCTGGCCCGCGGCTTCCGCCATATCCGCCGCTGGTCCCGCGGCGTGGACACCGAGCTGTTCCGCCCGCGCGAGAAGAGCTGGCTGGAGCTGCCGCGGCCGATCTTCCTCTCTGTCGGCCGGGTCGCGGTGGAGAAGAATGTCGAGGCGTTCCTGAAGCTGGACCTGCCCGGCACCAAGCTGGTGGTGGGCGACGGGCCGCAACGGGCGGAGCTGATGCAGCGCTACCCCTCCGCCGTGTTCACCGGCGCCCTGCATGGGGAGGAGCTGGCACGGCACTACGCCGCCGCCGATGTGTTCGTCTTCCCGTCGCGCACCGACACCTTCGGGCTGGTACTGCTGGAGGCGCTGGCAAGCGGGCTGCCTGTGGCCGCCTGTCCGGTGCCGGGCCCGCTGGACGTGCTGGGCGGCAGCGATGTCGGCGTGCTGGATGAGGATCTGGGCCGCGCCGCGCTGGCAGCCCTGGCCATCCCGCCGGAACGGTGCCGGGAATTCGCGCTCCGCCACTCCTGGCGCGCTTCGGCGGAGCAGTTCCTGGCGAATCTCCGCCCGCTGGAGGAGCCGATGCCGGTCGGCGAGCTGGCGCTGGCCCATTGACGGCGTAGCGGCGCAACAGCAGGCTGCATCCGTACCTGCGATGGAGCCGTCTTGATGATCACGCCCGCCTATGCCCGGACCATGGCCGCCTACAATGCGGAGATGAACAAGCGCATCTACGCCGCCGCCGGCCGGCTTGACGATGCCGTGCGCAGGGCCGAGGGCGGCGCGTTCTGGAACAGCATCCACGGAACGCTGAACCATCTGCTCTGGGCCGACCGGATGTGGATGTCGCGCTTCGCCGGGTGGCCGGCGCCCACGGCGAAGCTGAAGGAATCGGCCTGCCTCATCGACGATTTCGCGGAGCTGTCCCTGGCCCGGCAGGAAGCCGACCGGGGCCTGTCGGACTGGGCGGCGCAGGTGGACGGGGAATGGCTTGCGATGGACCAGCGCTGGTACAGCGGTGCTGCCCAACGCGAGATCACCGCCCCGCGCGGCTTCCTGCTGGCCCACATGTTCAATCATCAGACCCACCATCGCGGACAGGTCCATGCGATGCTGACCCGGGCCGGGGCCGATCCGGGCGATACCGACCTGTTCCTGCTGGTGCAGCCGCCGATGGCCGATTGACCGGGGCCAGCCGCCGGGCGCAATCTTCGTTCCCAAGAAAGAACCTGTCCGGGAGGAAACGGATGTCCGAGCTCGTCATCTATGGCATGGCCTTCAGCAACTTCGTCCGCACCGTGCGCATGGCGCTGTTCGAGAAGGGCATCCCCTACCGGTTCGAGCCCTATGTGGCGAACACGCCGGAGATGCTGGCGCTGAATCCGTTCGGCAAGGTGCCGGCCATGCGCCATGGCGACCTGACGCTGTTCGAGAGCCAAGCCATCTGCCGCTATATCGAGGATGCCTTCGGCGGCCCCAGCCTGCGGCCGGGCACCCTGGCGGAAAAGGCGGTGGTGGACCAATGGGTGGCCGCCACCTGCGACCATGCCGACAAGGCCTTCGTCCGCAACTATGTCCTGGCCTACGCCATGCCGAAATGGCTGGGGAAAGAGCCGGACCGGGCACAGATCGCGGCCGCCGTGCCGGGCGTGCGCAAGGTGATCGGCGTCCTGGACCGGCACATGGACGGACGGGAATTCGTGGCCGCCGACCAGTTGACGCTGGCCGACCTGTTCCTGGCGCCGACCACCTTCCTGGTCCAGCTCTATCCCGAGGGCAAGGAAGCACTGGCCGAGGCGCCCCACCTGACCCGCTGGCTGAATTCCATGATGGCGCGGGACAGCTTCATCGCCACCAAGCCCCCCAAGGGCTGAGCGGATGGCCCGGCCCCGAAGGGGCTAGGCGGAACCAATCGAGACGGCCCCCGGTTGCGGTGGAAATTCCGCCACCGAGGGAGACTCCTCCATGTTCCGCAGAGCGTCGGCCGTGGCCGCCCTGTTCCTGGCCACCACCGCCCTGGCGGCCTGTTCATCCGGCCCGGACTATCCGCCGCCCGACCTTGCCGCCGCACGCGCCGCCGTCGACGGCGTCGATCCTGAGACCGTGAACCGCTATGCGGCGGTGGAGATGCGCGAAGCGCGCTCCTACCTCGACCAGGCGGAGGCCGCATGGCGGCAGGAGAATGCGGAAGCCGCCCAGCGTTATGCCACGCAAGCGCTGGCAACCGTCCGGCTGGCCGAAGCCCGCGCCGACGCCGCCGAAGCGCGCGCGGCGGAGAGCGATCTTCAGGAATCGCTGCAGTCCGCGCCCGGAGCCACTGGCACGACCACGAGCCCCGGCCTGACCGGAACCACCGGCATGTCGCCATCCGGCACGGGCGTCGACCCCTCCACCATCGGGACTTCCGGCACGGGTCTGACGCCGACGCCGGTACAGCCCGCCCCCGTTCCCATCACGCCGAACGGCCGCTGACGCCGTACGCCATCCAAGATCCGAATGGGGACATGACATGATCAAGAACAAGACGACCATGCGCGGCCTGCTGGCCGGCGCCAGCCTGATAATCCTGGCCGCCTGCGCCTCCGCCCCGGACGAGTACGCGCCCCTGGCGCAGTTGGAGCAGCGCTTCGACCAAGCCCGGCTGGAACAGGTTCCGGCCAACGCTCCCGTCCGCTTCCAGGAAGCAGAGCGGACCCTCAGCCAGGCGCAGTCGCGGCTGGGCGAGGCGGATGAGCAGGAGCTGTCCTATCTGACCCAGCTGGCCAGCACCCAGCTCGACACCGCAATGACCGAGGCGGAGGCCAAGCAGACGCGGGAGCAGCGCAGCGCCCTTCTGGCCGACCAGCAGCGCGTCATGCTTCAGGAGCGCGAGGAGATGTTGCAGCAACGGGAGGAGGAACTCGCCCTTGCCCGGCAGCAACTGGCCGAGTTCGAGCAACGGCAGACCGAGGGCGGCCTGCTGGTGACGCTCCGCGACATCAATTTCGACCTGGATTCAGCCAACCTCTCCCCAGGCGACCAGGAGCGGCTGGCTCCGCTGGCCGACTATCTTCAGCAGCATCCCGACCGCAACGTGGTGATCGAGGGACACACGGACGCCAGCGGTCCAGACGACTACAACCGCCAGCTCTCGCAGCAGCGGGCGGAAGCGGTGCGCAATTACCTGGTCTCCCGCGGCGTCTCGGCCGGCCGCATCCAGACGGTGGGCCGCGGCGAATCGGTGCCGGTGGCCGACAATGGCAGCGAGGCCGGTCGGCTGCAGAACCGCCGGATCGAGGTGATGATCGCCAACCCGGCCGGCTGACCCAGCCGGCCGAGCGGACGCCCTGCTCCCCGCCCCCGCATGGGTGGACGGGGAGCAGGGTCCGGTTCAGCGCATCCCGGCGGGCAGCAGCACCTGGTCAATACCGTGCACCACGCCTTCCGCGAAGGCGATGTTGCCGGTGACGATACGGGCTGTTCCGGGGCCGCCGCCCAGTGCGACTTCCGGGTCCGGAGCCTGAGCGCCCGGTTCTCCGGCAGCGGCGAGGACGGGCCTGCCATCGGCAAGAGCCACCCGGATCGGCGTCCCGCCTGCCGTCCGGACCTCCTGCGGAAGCTGGTCGGCCGCCAGCGCCTGTCCGCTGACGACATGCTGGTTCAGGACATTGCGCAGCAGCTCCCGGTCGGTGTCGAGCCGCTGCCGCAGCTCCGCCGGCAGGGCGTTGAACGCTTCGTCCGTCGGCGCGAAGATGGTGTAGCTCCCGCCCCCGCCAAGCTCCTGCGCCAGGCCGGAGGCGTCGGCCAGTCGGGTGAAGGTGCTGAAGCCGCTACGCCGCTCCAGCGACTGGGCCAGCGTACGGTCCGTGGCTTCGATCCCGCCGGAGGCACCGTTCTCCAGGACCCGGTCCGCCTGGGAACCGCCGGCCCCCCGGCAGCCGCGCCCACCGCCGCACCGATGGGACCGCCGACCAGGGCGCCGGCAACAGCGCCGCCCATGGCGCCGGAGGCGGCCTGCTCCTCCGTGTTCGAACCGCAGCCGGCCAGGACAAGCGCCCCGGCCGCCAGCAGACCCATCACGCGTTGGTGACGCATCATTGTGCTCCCTTCCCTCGAAAGATGCGAAGGGAACCGGCGCGGAAGAGGTTGGTTCCCCACAGCCGCCCGGCACCCTTCCGCATCCGGAACGACGTCGACCGGCACCGCTACCTGTTGCCGTTTCCGGTCCTCACGCCCTGATCGGCCAGGGACACTGCATTGCCGTCGGGCGTGAACGCCTCGCGGGTTTCGATATCCGCACGGGTCAGGGTGGACAGCTCCAGATCCGCCTCCGGCGAAGGCAGGATCATCTCGTCGAAGTTCACGGCGACCTTCTTGTCCATGCCCTCGCCGGACAGGATGACGTGGACCGCCTGGCCGGACCCGTCGAGGATCACATCCTCCACCTCCCCCACCGTATCGCCATTGACGTCCTTCACCGAGCGGCCGATCAGCTCGTCGGCGCTGATGGTGGTCTGGCCTGTCCCGGTCGGGGCGTTGGCGGCGTGCGCGCCGGGCTGATGCATGCCGGAAGCGCTAGTGTCCAGCGGCGGGGCGCCGGCCGGCGAGGCGGCGGTCATCGGATCGCCGATGGGTGGAGTGCCGAGGCCGGCCGGGCCGGGTTCGGCATCGCGCGGGTCACCGGGACCGGCGGGCCCGATGGGGCTGGGCGGCGTCATCCCGTCCACTCCCGCCGGCTGGGCCGGGGCCGTATCGGTCTGGGCGTTGGCGACGGCCGGAACGGCCAGCGCCAAACCGGCGGCGACCAGCAGGCCGCCCTTGAGGGTGGCGCGAAGATTCATTGCAAGCACTCCCGTCTGTTGAGGTTGCCGCATTCAACAGAAGCCCGTGGCCGGTATTACGGGAAAGACACAAGCTTGTCCCCGGCACAGACCGTTCCGGGGCTGCAACGACCGCGCACCACCCCTGTTGGCTTGGTCTCACCCAAAGAAAGAACCAGGAGGAGATCAGGCATGGCTGACTATTACGACGATGATCGCTACCGGTCCGACTACAGGGGCGGCCGGGGTTACGACCGTCCGCGACGCGACCGGGATCGCGACATGGACCGGGGCCACTATGGCAACTTTGCCGGGGAATGGCGGCGCACCGACTATACGGATGCCGAGCCTGGCGGCTATGGCGGCCGGGGCCATGATGAGGACCGCTACTACGGCCGCGACCGGGACTATGGCCGCGACCGGAACTTCGACGACCGCGGATACAGCGACCGCCCCCGCTCCGGCCATGGGCTGAGCGGCGCTGCCCTTGCCGGGCGGGGTTTCGGCTCCCGCGATTATGGAAGCCGCGACTATGGCGACCGGGATTATAGCGGTCGGGACTATGGCGGCGCGCGCGCCTATGACGACCGCCGCGGCCGGAGCGGCGGCGGCGATCACGGCGACCGCGGCTTCTTCGCCCGCGCCGGAGACGAGATGGCGTCCTGGTTCGGCAGCGACGATGCGGAGCGCCGCCGCCGCTGGGATGCCGAGCATGGCGACGAGGGCGCCCAGCACCACCGCGGCCGCGGCCCCACCGGCTATAAGCGCGCCGATGCCCGCATCTCCGACGATATCCATGACCGCCTGACGGAAGACCCCTATCTGGACGCCACCGACATCAGCGTGAAGGTGGAGGATGGCGAGGTCACGCTGAGCGGCCATGTTTCCAACCGCCGCGACAAGCGCCGGGCCGAGGATCTGGCCGAGGATGTGATGGGCGTGCGCCATGTGCAGAACAATCTGCGCGTCCGCGAAGGCGCCGGCTTCGCCATGACCGGGTCCGGCACCCGCGACGAGAACCAGCGCAGCACCAGCTGGGGCAGGTCCGACAGCACTGGCAGCGTCCGCACCGACGCCAGCGGCAACCAGCGTCAGGCCGCCTCCTCCGGCGAGGGCTTCGGCGCCGAGCGCGGCGGCAACAACCAGTCCGACACCGGTCTGGCCGGCCTGCCGACCAGCAACCGGACCATGCCATAGGCCGGCGGGGCGCACCGCCCCTGCCCCTTCAGGCTGATCGGAAAAGGCCGCCCGGCGGAAGGGCGGCCTTTTTCATGAGCTGCCCGGTTGTTGGTCAGGCATCGCCGCAAGGCGGATCGGTGAAGGGGGCGGGCAACCATGCGGACCGGCACGACAGTCTTCCATCTGGGCCTTGGTCTCGCCTGGCTGCTCATCGCCGCCGTCACGCTCTGGGCCGTCTGGCGGATGGGGCTCGGTACGGTCGTGCCCAGCTTCATCGCCGGCTACGCCCATCCCTGGCAGGCCCAGTTCAACACCGACCTCGCCCTCCACACCCTGCTCGCCGCCGCCTGGATCGTCTACCGGTCCCGGTCGAGGGCGGCGGGGCTGCTCTGCGGCGTCTGCGCCGTGTTCCTCGGCGCGCTCTTCACCCTGCCCTATGTGCTGGCGGCCTCGATCCGGGCGGGGGGCGACATGCGGCGGTTGCTGCTGGGGTCGCGGGCCTGACCGGGATCATCCCTGCTTACGCGCATGCTCCATATAGGCGCGCAGAACGGCGTTCATCCGGGTCTGATAGCCGCTTCCCGTCTCTTTGAAGAAGCTGACCACATCGCGGTCGAGCCGGATGGTGACCGGCACCTTGCCCTCCGGCTCTACGATGCGGGCGCTCTCAAGCCAGGACTCGTCGATCAGCGGCGCTGTGTCCGGATCATTGGCAATTTGGCGCGCGATCTCCTCATCCGTGGTCGCGTCGAACCGCGTCCAGTCAGCTTTGGGCCTGGGATCGGCCAGCGAGCGCCTGACGATATGTTCCTTGCTCACGTGCATTGGCCTTTCGTGCCGAGATGATCCTGCGCACATCGCCTCGGTCGGCATAGACGATGACAAGGACCCGGCGGTCCAGTTCGCCCAGCGCGATGCAGCGCGCCTCTCCATAATCATGCCGTTCGTCGCGCCATTCGATAATGGCGCCGGCAAACATGTGGATAGCCTGTTCGAAATCGACGCCATGCTTGCCGAGGTTGCTCCGGCGCTTGGCCTCGTCCCACTCGAACTCCATGCAGGCCATCACCCCTGTCGGAACGATCCAACCCTAGTCCGCGTACATACATCCGTCAATACAGCAGGGGTGACCGTAAAACAAAAAGCCGCCCGGAGGTCCGGACGGCTTTTCATCATGGCGGGCGGCGTGTCGCAATCCGGACTGCGGCCTTCTTGCGACCTACGGGGGCGTAGGTCGCGAGGAGCGGAGCGGATTGCGACGGGGCGTCAGCCGCCCATGGCCTTCAGCATGGTGGAGCCCAGGCTGGCGGGGCTGTCGGCGACGTGGACGCCGGCAGCGCGGAGCGCCTCGACCTTGAAGTCGGCCGTGTCGTTGCCGCCGGAGATCACCGCACCGGCATGGCCCATGCGGCGGCCCGGAGGAGCGGTGCGGCCGGCGATGAAGCCGACGACCGGCTTCTTCAGGCCGCTCTCCTTGATGAACTCGGCCCCCTTCACCTCGGCATCGCCACCGATCTCACCGATCATGATGATGCCTTCGGTCTCCGGGTCCTCCGCGAACATCTGGAGGGAGTCCACGAAGTTGGTGCCGTTCACCGGGTCGCCACCGATGCCGATGCAGGTGGTCTGGCCGAGACCGGCGGCCGTGGTCTGCGCCACCGCCTCGTAGGTCAGCGTGCCGGAGCGGGACACGATGCCGATCTTGCCGCGCTTGTGGATGTGGCCCGGCATGATGCCGATCTTGCACTCGTCCGGCGTGATGATGCCGGGGCAGTTCGGGCCGATCAGGCGGGTGCCGCTGCCCTGGAGGGCGCGCTTCACCTTCACCATGTCCAGCACCGGGATGCCTTCGGTGATGCAGACCACCAGCGGGATGCCGGCATCGATGGCCTCCAGGATCGCGTCGGCCGCGAACGGGGGCGGGACGTAGATCACGGAGGCGTTGGCGCCGGTCTTGGAGACGGCGTCGGCCACGGTGTCGAACACCGGCAGGTCCAGGTGGGTGGTGCCGCCCTTACCGGGGGTGACGCCGCCGACCATCTTGGTGCCGTAGGCGATGGCCTGCTCGGAGTGGAAGGTCCCCTGCGCGCCGGTGAAGCCCTGGCAGATGACCTTGGTGTTCTTGTCGACGAGAACGGCCATGTTACGCGGCCTCCTTCACGGACTTGACGATCTTTTCGGCAGCATCGGCCAGATTGTCGGCCGACAGGATGGGCAGGCCGGACTCGGCCAGGATCTTCTTGCCGAGATCGACGTTGGTGCCTTCCAGGCGGACGACCAGCGGAACGTGCAGCGACACCTCGCGGGCCGCGGCGACCACGCCCTCGGCGATGACGTCGCAGCGCATGATGCCGCCGAAGATGTTGACCAGGATGCCTTCCACATTCGGGTCGGACAGGATCAGCTTGAAGGCCGTGGTCACACGCTCCTTCGTGGCGCCGCCGCCGACATCCAGGAAGTTGGCCGGCTCACCGCCGTACAGCTTGATGATGTCCATGGTCGCCATGGCGAGGCCGGCGCCGTTCACCATGCAGCCGATGTTGCCGTCCAGCTTCACGTAGTTCAGGCCGTGCTTGGTGGCCTCGGTCTCGGACGCCTCCTCCTCCGACTCGTCGCGCAGCTCCTCCACGTCCGGATGGCGGTACAGCGCGTTGTCGTCGAAGTTCATCTTGGCGTCGAGGGCGATCACCTCGCCGGCACCGGTCACGACCAGCGGGTTGATCTCGACCAGGCTCATGTCCAGCTCGACGAACGCCTTGTACATGGCGGTCAGGAACTTCACGCAGGCATTGACCTGCTTGCCCTCGAGACCCAGGGCGAAGGCGATCTTGCGGGCGTGGTAGCCCTGCAGCCCCTCGACCGGGTCGATGGCGACCTTCGTGATCTTCTCGGGCGTGTTGTGGGCGACCTCCTCGATCTCCATGCCGCCCTCGGTCGAGGCGACGATGGTGACGCGGGAGGAGGCGCGGTCCAGAAGCATGGAGAGGTACAGCTCGCGCTTGATGTCAGCGCCCTCTTCCACATAGAGGCGGTTGACCTCCTTGCCTTCCGGCCCGGTCTGCTTCGTGACCAGGGTCTTGCCCAGCATGGCGCCGGCGTTGGCCACCACGTCATCCACGGACTTGACGACGCGCACGCCGCCCTTCCCGTTCGGGTCCTCCTTGAACCGGCCGGCCCCGCGGCCGCCGGCATGGATCTGGGACTTCACCACCCAGACCGGACCGCCGAGTTCCTCGGCAACCTTGCGCGCTTCCTCGGGCGTGTAGGCGACGCCGCCGCGGGGCACCGCGACACCGTACTTCTTGAGCAGGCCTTTCGCCTGGTATTCATGGATGTTCATTGGGATCGCCGGCTTGTCGTGATTGGGGACGATCCGGCCCGCACCCGCCAGTCCGCGACAGGCACGGGCTAGCGGGCAAGGCTGGCCGCGCCCAGGATGTCACACCCCGGGCGGCGGCACTTTAACACCCCACGGGCGGGGATCAACCGGCTAAAGGGCCGGAAACATTGCATGGCAGCGAAGCGGGGGCACTGCGCACGCAAATCCAGGCGTTACGGGGCTGCCGCAGTGCAGCAGCCCCGCCCCAAGCCGCCCCCTTGCAGTGCGCAGACACGGTTCGGCACTCGCATTAAGAGATTTAGTGGTACTCTGGTTGGATATTCTGCCTTCTGGAGTGATCATGGCGGCGTATCTGAAACCGATCGCGGCGGTCTGGGGCGTTCTGGTGACCGTGCGGTTCTCCCTGCTCTTCACACTGGTTGTTCTGGCTGTACTTATGGCCGCGAGCCAGGCCAAGGACCTGCTGTGGCTCACGGCCGAAAAGGGCTGGGGCTGGTCCGGGGCGCTGTCGCTCTATGTCGCGGCGCTGATCTATGCGGTGAACGCCTGGTACTGGGCGCGAATCGCCCTCTATGCCCGCAATGCGGGGCCGGACGACCTGACGCCGTTCGCCCGGCGACTGGAAAGCGGCCTTCCGCGCTTTCTGGGCGCCGCCCCCTTCGCAGCCCTGGCCTATGCGATCTGGAACGCCGCCGGCACCCGGATCACCGAGAACATGGCGCCGGAGACACTGCACCGGCTGGACAGCATGGCGGTTTTCTCGCTCCTGCTGGGAATGGCCTTCTTCGGCTTCACGGTGATCCGCCGCCGGCAGTTCCTGAACAGGGACTGGCAGGAGGAGCGGACGATCCAGGTCGCTCAGGCCGGGCTGCCGGCAGACAGCCGCGTGCTGCCCTGGTCGCGCCTGCCGGCGCTGACGCGGAAGCTGATCAAGGCGTTCCTGCCGGTATTCGCGGTCGTGGTGGCGGTGACCGCCCTGATGCCGGTGGAGTTCGGCCGGTTCTGGGGCATGGCCCCGCTGCTGCTGGTCTGGGGCGCAGGCTTCGTCGCCATCGGCAGCGCCGTGTCCTATTTCAGCAGCCTGACCCGCCTGCCGCTGCTCCTGGGGCCGCTCGCCCTGGCCTTCCTGGTCGGGGGGATGAGCTGGAACGCCAACCACCAGCTCCGCATGACGGCGGAGCCGCAGGGTCCCGCGCCGGTCCCGGTGGATACCGCGTTCCAGCGCTGGTTCGAGGTCCGCGCCGCCGAGATCGCCGCCAGCCCGGAACCCTATCCCGTCGTGATCGTCGCCTCCGCCGGCGGCGGCATCCGCGCCGCCTACTGGACCAGCTATGTGCTGGCCCGGCTGGAGGATGCGCGCCCCGGCTTCTCCCGCCATGTTCTGGCCATGAGCGGCGTGTCCGGCGGCAGCGTCGGCATCTCGGCCTTCGCCGCCGACGTGAAGCTGGGCAGGACCAGCCAGGACTCCGCCACCCGGCGGGCGCTGGACTATTACGAGGCGGAATTCCTGTCGCCGCTGATGACCGGCTTCCTGATTCCCGACCTGGCGCAGCGCTTCCTGCCCCTCCCCGTGATGTGGGGCGGCAATCCGTTGCTGGACCGGGCGCGCGGGTTCGAACTGGGCCTGGAATCCAGCCCAGGCGCCATCGCCGGCCCGATGGGGACCACCGTGGCCGGGCTTTATGAGGGCGGGGCCACGGACGTGCCCTTCCTGTTCCTGAACACCACCACGGTCCAGACCGGGGCCCATGCGGTGATCAGCCCCGTCCGGCTGGACCTCGGCGCGTTCAACCAGGTCACCGACCTTTCCTGCATCAGCCAACGGGTGCGCGTATCCACGGCGGCCCACACCTCCGCCCGTTTCCCCTATCTCAGCCCGGCGGGCGAGCTGGAGTGGGAGAATGCCGCAGGCTGCGAGCCGGCGCCGGGAAAGGACTATGATTATCTGTATGTGGATGGCGGCTATTTCGACAATTCCGGCACGGTGACGGCCCGCGGCATCGGCATCGCCGCCGGCCGGGCCTTCGCCGCCGTGCGCGACAGGATCGCGCCGTCGGCCAGCATCCGGCTGGTCTTCGTCTATCTGGCCAACGATCCGGAGATGCCGACGATCGAGGCCGGCAACAGCTGGCCCGCCCAGCCGGACACGCCGCCCTCCACGGCGTTGCAGGATTTGACAGCGCCCGTGGTCACCATCCTGAACGTACGCTCCGCCGTGCAGTTGGAGATGCTGGATCAGTTCGTTGAGGATGTGGAGCGCGGCAAGTTGAACAGGGATGCCGACCATGAGTCGGACGTTTCCGGCATGTCCTTCCACCTGATGCGGCTGCCGGCTTCCGTGCCGGACGTTCCGTTGGGCTGGGTCCTGTCCGACCTGTCCAAGGAGGAAATCCGCCAGTCGGTCGATGGGTGCCCCGGCGCTGCTCCCCCCGCCGACGTGAAGGCCTCCGCCGCCGGGCACATCATGCCGGACGATGTCACCTGCGAGAGCTGGTCGGCCCTGATGCAGATGCTGCCGGTCCGGTAACCCGAAAAGCAAAACCCCGCGCCGGGTATCCGGCGCGGGGTTTCATCATTCGCAGAAGGCCGAAGGGATCAGCCCTCGGCAGAGACCTTCCGGGTCACCTCGACGAGCTGCTTCACCGCATCCACCGACTTGGCGAACATGGCCTTCTCGTCCTCGTTCAGCTCGATCTCGACGATCTTCTCGACGCCATTGGCGCCGATGATGACCGGCACGCCGATATAGAGGCCGTCAACGCCGTACTGGCCGGTCAGCTTGGCGGCGCAGGGCAGGACGCGCTTCTTGTCCTTCAGGTAGCTCTCGGCCATCGCGATGGCGGAGGCGGCCGGGGCGTAGAAGGCGGAGCCGGTCTTCAGCAGGCCGACGATCTCCGCACCGCCGTCGCGGGTGCGCTGGACGATCTTGTCCAGCTTCTCCTGCGTGGTCCAGCCCATCTTCACCAGGTCCGGCAGCGGGATGCCGGCGACGGTGGAGTAGCGGACGGACGGCACCATGGTGTCGCCATGGCCGCCCAGCACGAAGGCGGTCACGTCCTCGACGGAGACGTTGAACTCCTCGGCCAGGAACCAGCGGAAGCGGGCGCTGTCCAGCACGCCGGCCATGCCGACCACCTTCTCCGGCGGAAGGCCCGTCACTTCCTGCATCAGGCCGACCATCGCGTCCAGCGGGTTGGTGATGACGATGACGAAGGCGTTCGGGGCGTGCTGCTTGATCCCGGCGCCGACGGCCTTCATCACCTTGGCGTTGATACCGACCAGATCGTCGCGGCTCATGCCCGGCTTGCGCGGCACGCCGGCGGTGACGATCACCACATCGGCCCCGGCGAGGTCGGCATAGTTGCTGGTGCCGGTGTAGCCGGCGTCGAAGCCTTCGACCGGCGACAGCTCGGCAATGTCGAGGGCCTTGCCCTTGGCCACGCCTTCCGCGTCGGGGATGTCCAGCAGGACGATGTCGCCCAGCTCCTTCTGGCCGGCCAGCAGGGCCAGGGTGCCGCCGATCTGGCCGGCGCCGACCAGTGCGATCTTCTTGCGTGCCATGGATGCTTCCTCGGGTTTGTTTCGCGGTGTAACGAATAGACGAAATTACACGTCGCCCCGCGGGCATGCAGGCCAGTCGGCGCCCCCGCGGTGCAGCGCAGCGAACTGCGGGCTGATTAGCCTGATTCGTGCCTGCGGGCAAGCCGCCTGGACCCCCTCCGGATGGATAGCAGGGAACACCCGGCAGCAGGTCGGGGTTGGTTCAGGGACATGTTCCGCCGCCGGAGACCGACGATGCGCAAAACCAGACTGACAGCCCTTGCCCCCGCCGCGGCGCTGGCGGCCCTCTCCCTCTCCGCAGCCTCCGCCCTGGCCCAGCCGGCGGGGGAGGCAGTCCGGGGATGGACCGCCCCATGGTTGCCCCCGGCAGCCCGGCGCCGCCGGTCGGCCTGTGCGAGCGAAACTACAACCTGCTGAACATCATGATCGAGCCGGGCATGCATGCCATCCCGGTCTGGGTCCGCCCCTTCACCAGCCAGGACGACACCGCCCCGGAAATCCTGGCCCTGTACAATGAATGCGCCCAGCGCGTCGCCGCCGCCCCGCCGCTGGTGAGCTGGAGCGCCAGCGGGCCGGGCCTGCGCCCTATGGGCGACATGGACACTCCCCTTAAGGGGGACCCGAACCGGCCCGACCTGGAGCAGCAGAACAGGCCGGCTCCGCGCTGAGCGTCAGCCCCTGTAACGCGTAAAGGCCGGACCGCCTGCACTGGCGGTCCGGCCTTCTTGATTCCGCTCCGGAATGTCAATCGGAGTCGCGGCTGACGATCTGCATCGACTGCGGATCGATGTGCAGGTCGTATTCACGGCCATCGGCCATGCGGGCGTCATCCACCTCCCAGCGGCCGTCATCCAGCTCGATCTCCTCCCAGCTTTCAAAGCCGTTGGAGCGCAGCACCTGCTCGAGCGCCGCGCGTTCGTCGGCATTGGGCGACCGGTCGTCGGCCAGCGCCGGTGTGGTCAGGCCCATCGCCAGGGCGCAGGCCGCGCCGGTCAGGAACTTGCCGTGCATGTTCTCCTCCTTCTTGCCATCGGCGTCCGGCCGCCGCCTGGGCCAGCCTATGGGAAGACCAGCAGCAGGACCGGGTCCGGTCAGAGGGAACTAGGGCTTGCCGCCGCCGCGGCCAGCCGCGCAAAAGGCGCGCCGGCAATGGCCATGGTGTCCACGATTTCGGATGCCGCCCCCAGGCTGCGGTAGAAGAGCTGGGCGCGGGTGTTCCCGCGCCGGACATGCCAGGCCACCCAGCACCCTCCCCCATCGGCGGAAATGCGCGCGGCTTCCGCGATCAGGGCGCCGCCGAGGCCGTGCCGGCGGGCATGCGGCTCGACATAGATATCTTCCAGCACCACGCCGGCGCTGCCTGTATGGCTGTCATAGCCGCGGGTCAGCAGGGCGATGCCGGCAGGTTGGCTTGCCAGTTCCCCCATCAAAGGCTGGAAACGGCGGTCGGGGCCGAACCCGTCCCGCCGGAAAACGGAAGGGGTGAGGCCCGGCGGCCCCACCCCTTCCTCCACGCTCAACGCGGCTACCATGGCGGCGAAGATGTCGGCATCGGACGGCCGGGCCTCGCGCACCGTAACAATGGCGGCATGCATCCGGTCAGCTCGACAGCTTGTCCATCTCGCGCAGGATGGTATCGGCCATCACGCTGGTGGAGCATTTGGCCATGCCGGGCTGCATGATGTCGGCCGTGCGCATGCCGGTCTTCAACACGTTCTGCACCGCCGTCTCCAGCAGCACCGCCTCATCCTCCAGGTCGAAGGACCAGCGCAGCGCCATCGCGAAGGAGAGCAGCATGGCGATGGGGTTGGCGGCATCGCGGCCGGCGATGTCGGGGGCGGAGCCATGTACAGGCTCATACAGCGCCTTGCGCTTGCCATCCGCGCCGGCCGCCCCCAGCGAGGCGCTGGGCAGCATGCCGATGGAGCCGGTCAGCATCGCCGCCTCGTCCGACAGGATATCGCCGAACAGGTTGTCGGTCACGATCACGTCGAACTGCTTGGGATTGCGGACGAGCTGCATGGCGCAGGCGTCGGCCAGCATGTGGCTGAGCTCCACATCCGCATAGTCGGCCTTGTGCAGGGCGATCACCTCCTGCCGCCAGAGCAGGCCGGACTCCATCACGTTGGACTTCTCCGACGAGCAGAGCTTGTTGCCGCGCTTGCGCGCCAACTCGAAGGCGACGCGGGCGACGCGCTTGATCTCGCTGGTGGTGTAGACCTGGGTGTTGATGCCCCGGCGCTCCCCATTGCCCAGATCCTCGATCCCGCGCGGCTCCCCGAAATAGACGCCGCCGGTGAGCTCGCGCACGATCATCAGGTCCAGGCCGCGCACGATCTCGGGCTTCAGCGTGCTGGCGTCCACCAAAGCATCGAACACCACGGCCGGGCGCAGGTTGGCGAAGAGGTCCATCTCCTTGCGCAGGCGCAGGAGCCCGGCCTCCGGCCGCTTCTCGAAGGTCAACCCTTCCCATTTCGGCCCGCCCACCGCGGCCAGAAGCACGGCGTCGACCTTCAGCGCCTTGTCCATGGTGGCGTCGGTCAGCGGGGCGCCATGGGCGTCGATGCTGGCGCCGCCGACCAGCCCCTCCTCCACCCCGAAGTCCAGGCCGCGACGGCGGTTGTACCAGTCGATGGTCCGCCGGACCTGCCGCATCACCTCGGGACCGATGCCGTCGCCGGGAAGGAGAAGAAGGGAACGCGCCATATCACACCCCTGTATGCTGAACTTCCGGGCTTATTACCCCGTTAACGCTCCTGCGGAAAGGCTTCCGCGCGTCAGGACGCCCACAGCCATGGTTGGCCAGTGCGCTGCCGCTGCTCGTAATCGTCGATGTCGCCGGCCTGACGCAGCGTCAGACCGATATCGTCCCAGCCGTTCAGCAGGCATTCCTTGCGGAAGGCTTCCACCTCGAACGCTACCCGCTCCCCATCCGGCATTTCGATGGTCTGGCTGGGCAGGTCGATGGTGAAGGTGGCGTTGGCCCCGTTCTCCGCCGCCTGTTGCAGGCGGTCCACCTGCTCCTGCGGCAGGACGATGGGCAGAACGCCGTTCTTGAAGCAGTTGTTATAGAAGATGTCGGCGAAGCTGGGGGCGATCACGCAACGGATGCCGTAGTCCAGCAGCGCCCAGGGCGCGTGCTCACGGCTGGAGCCGCAGCCGAAATTCTCCCCCGCGATCAGAATCTTCGCGTTCCGCCATGCCGGCTGGTTCAGTACGAAGTCCGGCCGCTCCCGCCCCTCATCATCGAAGCGCATGGAGGCGAACAGGCCGGCGCCAAGGCCGGTGCGCTTGATGGTCTTCAGGTAGCGGGCCGGAATGATCATGTCGGTATCGACATTCACCATCGGCAAAGGGGCGGCGACCCCGGTGAGCTGGGTGAACTTCTCCATGGCATGTTCCTCGGCGCGACGGGACTTCAACGGACGGGCAATGTGTGCCACAGCCGTTCCGGGGAACAAATACGTAATTCGGTTGCCAGGGCTGCGGCCGCGGCGCAACAACGCTACCTTTTGGCGGTCATCGCGGGCGCGGTGGATATGGTGGGTATCCCCGGAACGGTCTGTCCGCCACTCTGCATTCCCGGCCACAGCCCATCGGTGGAGGCGGCCAAGGTTCCGTCCGCCGCCATGCTTTCCAGCGCCCTGTTGAAGCCGGCCACCACCTCCGGGGCCACGCTGGCCCGGCTGAACATGACATGGGCCATGGAGACCTCGATGTGCATCGGGTGGATTTCCACCCGGCCCGCCATATCGCCGTCCCGCAGCATGCGTTCGGCGATCAGCCGGCCTGTGATGAAGCCGTCGATGCGGTCGCGGAGAAGCATGGTCAGGGCATTCTCCTCCGCCGGAACCGGGATGGCGTTGTCGTCCAGCCGACCCTGCTCCACCAGCTCCGCATGGATGGGGCTGTACCGGCTGGCAGGGTTGGAGCCCAGACGGAAGTGGCTATCCGCCAACTGCTCCAGGCCAGAGAAGGGGAACCGCCCCGTCTCTCCCTTCCGGACGAGAAGCACGTTGCGCCCCGGCCGGAGGGGGCGGGAGAAGCGGGCGAATGCCAGCCGCTCCCCCGTCAGGGTCACGCCGGCCATGGCATCCATCCGCCCTTCCTTGAGCAGGGCGACGGCGCGTCCGCGCGGCATCTCGTGCCACAGGACCGCGCAGCCCATGCGGCGGGCGGCCTCGCCGACCAGCTCGTAATCCAGCCCCTGCATGGTTCCGTCGGGCGCTCGATAATGGAACGGCTCCCACGCGCTCCAGGCGAAGCGGAGAGTGCAGGAGGCGGCGGCCTGATGCGGCGTCGATAGGAAGAACAGGGCCGTTATCGCGGACGCCATACGGGCGAACATCTGCAAGTCCGTCGACAGGGAAAAAGATACGGGAACCGACAGACTACCTCTTTCGCGCGGCTTGTGTACATGAATATGCGCCGCTTCGGATGCCGTTCCGCATGTCGCCCGCCCGGCCTGCCCCCTTGCCGCGGTCCCGGCCCATCCGCTAGGAAGAGGGCTGCTCCCGCCCGCGCCAATCCGGAAAGCCGCCCCGCCAGATGACCGACGGCCCTCTCGCCACCTACCGCGCCCGCCGCAGCAGCGGCACCCTGAAGGCGGACCCGGCGCAGGCGCTGGCGGCGGAAAAGCTGCAGAGCCTGTGGAACGCGCTGAAGGATTACCGCCCGGCCATGGGGCATGTGGGCTGGCGCGCCCGCTTCGGCCTGGCCCGTCGTCTCGATCCCGCCCCGCAGGGGCTTTATGTCTATGGCGATGTCGGCCGCGGCAAGTCCATGCTGATGGATCTGTTCTTCGAGACCGCCCCGGTGGAGAAGAAGCGCAGGGTCCATTTCCACGCCTTCATGATCGAGACCCACGCCCGGCTGCATGAGATGCGCAACCGGGCCAAGAGCAGCGACAAGGGGGCGGAGGAGCTGCTGCCGGAACTGGCCTACCGCATCGCGGAGGAGGCCTGGCTGCTCTGCTTCGACGAGTTCCACGTTACCGACGTGGCCGACGCCATGATCCTGGGCCGGCTCTTCACCTCCCTGTTCGAGCTGGGGGTGGTGGTGGTGGCGACCAGCAACTGGCCGCCGGACGACCTCTACAAGGACGGGCTGAACCGCCGGCGCTTTCTGCCCTTCATCGAGCTGCTGAAGGAGCGGCTGGACGTGCTGCATCTGGGCGGGCCGACCGACTACCGGATGGCGCGGCTGCACGGGGCCAAGGTCTACCACTACCCGCTGGGTCCGGCGACGTCGCAGGCGCTGGAACAGGCCTGGTCCGATGTCACCGACGGGGCGGAAGGCAGGCCCACGCACCTCACCGTGCAGGGCCGCCGGGTGGAGGTGCCGCGCGCCGCCAGGGGTGTCGCCTGGTTCCATTACGACGCGCTGTGCGGGCAGCCGCTGGGCCCGGCCGACTATCTGTCCATCGCCACCCATTTCCACACGGTGATCCTGGACGGCATCCCGCGGCTGACAGCGGAGCAGCGCAACGAGGCCAAGCGCTTCATGACGCTGATCGACGCCTTGTACGAGCACAAGGTCAAGCTGATCGCCGCCGCCGATGCAGCGCCGGAGCACCTTCACAGCGAAGGCCAGCACGCCTTCGAATTCCAGCGCACCGTGAGCCGCCTGATGGAGATGCAGGCGGAGGATTATCTGCAGGGCGAGCATCTGCCGTAGCCGAGCCCACCTGCCCGGAAGATCAATAGGTGCGCTGAACAGTTGCCCGACAGGGCCGGACCTGGGATTCTGGGGCACCGGATCGGGCGGTGGAGATGCCCGGCCGCAGCGGATGCCGGAATGGGAGCGCGCCGATGGATGGCGGGGTGGATGCGCTGAGCTACGAGACAGCCAAGGTCCTGGCCGTGGACCCCGACCCGTCCGTGCGCGCCGGTCTGGCCGCCCGCCCTGATACGCGGCCGGAACTGCTGTACTACATGGCCGACGACAATGACCCGTCGGTGCGGCTGGCAGTGGCCGGCAATGCGGCGACGCCGGTGCGGGCCTCCGCCCGGCTGGCGCGCGATCCGAACGCGGATGTCCGCGCGGTGCTGGCGGCCAAGCTGGCGCGGTCCCTGCCCCATCTGACGGCGCAGGAGCATGCGGCGCTGCATGAGCTGGCGGTCAACGCGCTGACCATGCTGGCGGCGGATCAGGCGGTGCGGGTGCGGGCGGCCCTGGCCAGCGCCATCAAGGATGTGGATTGCGCCCCGCCCAAGCTGGTGGCGACCCTGGCCCGCGACGTGGCGCGGGAGGTGGCGGAGCCGGTGCTGCGCACCTGCGCCCTGCTGTCGGACGAGGACCTTCTGTCCATTATCGCCGCCCATCCCGAACCCTGGGTGCTGGAGGCCATCGCCCGCCGCCCGAATGTGAGCGCCGCAGTCGCCGACGCGGTGCGGGCGGAGCAGGAGCCGGAAGCCGGTACGGCCGTGCTCACCAGCGGTCCCGCGGCGGCGGCGCCCTGGGAAGGCGGGACGCGCGGCGCATTGCCGCCGGAGATCACGGCCAAGCTGACCGACTTCGTCGAGGATGGCATGCGCGAAGCCCTGGCCGGCAGCGGCGCATTCGATCCGGAGACCGGGACCGAGATCGCCGATGTGGCGCGGCGGCGGCTGGATTTCGCCCGCGGCTATGGCAGCGGCGAACGGCCGGCGCCGCGCGCCGACCGGCTGTTCGCGGCGGGCGAGCTGGATGAGGAGGTGGTCTGGGATGCCATCTCCTGGGGGGATCGGGATTTCGTCCGCGCCGCCCTGGCGCTGCTGGCGAAGCTTCCGCCGGAGCTGGTGCAGCGCATCCTGGACACGCAGAGCGCCAAGGCGATCACCGCCCTGGCCTGGAGGGCAGGGCTGTCGATGCGGGGGGCGCGGCTGTTGCAGCACAAGGCGGCGGGCATCCATCCCAAGCGGCTGCTGAACGCCCGCCACGGCACCGACTACCCGCTGGGCGAGGAGGAGATGCGCTTCCAGCTCGGCCTGTTCGGGATCGAGGACTGACGGAGTTCAGCCGCAACGCAGAAGCGCCACCGGGAAACGGCGCAGCAGCTCGCCCACCGGCAGGCGGCCATCGCCATTGGGGTTCGGCACGACATCTCCGGTCAGCAGGTTGGTGCAGTCGATGCCCGCAGGCAGCTCCGGCATGTGCAGCACCGTGTTGCCCCATGCCTCATGCGGGATCATCGGCAGGGCCGCATTCTCCATCAGCGGCGCCACCAGCCGCGGGGCGACTACCAGCGCCACCCTTCCCTCCGCCCGGCGCAGGAAGGCCACCACCCGCTCCGCCTGCGCGCCGGACGCCTCCACCGGCACATAGTCGCCATCGGCATAGAGGGCGGGATCGTCCCGGCGGTGGGCCAGGGCCGTGGCCCAGACATGCTGCTTGATCCGGCCGTCGCGCCAGTTCTCCAGCAGTGTTTCCGGCGATGACGCATCGTCCAGCGCCCGATTCAGCCGGACCCAATCCGGCGGGCGGCGATTGTCGGGATCGACCAAGGACAGGTCCCAGAACTCCGTGCCCTGGTAGAGGTCCGGCACGCCGGGCACCGTCGCCGCCAGCAGGGTCTGGCTGAGCCCGTTGACGGCGCCCACGGGGGCGATGCGGGCGATGAAGCCGGTCAGGTCCTGCAGGAAATGCTGGCTGCGCTCCGGGTCCAGGATGCCGTGGATGAAGCGCTGCAGGGCTTCCTCGTAATCGGTATCGGGCTGCGCCCAGTTGGAGCGGAACTTGCTCTCCCGCACCGCTTTCAGCATGTAGGCCTGGAGCCGTTCCGCAAGGGCGGCGAGGCCGTCCGCATCTTGCGGCCCGAGGTCCAGCGGCCAGGCCCCCACCAGCGTCTGGTACAGCAGATACTCGTCATTGCGGCCGGGGGCGGGCCGCCGCTCCATCTCCCGCTTCTTCAGCCGGTTCAGCCGCGCCCATTTGCGCACATGCCGGTGCCATTCGTCCGGCAGCTCGGACAGCATGTCGATCCGCACGCGGGTATCGGCCCCGCGCTTGTGGTCGTGGGTGGCGAGGGTGACGAGCTGGTGGGGCCAGCGCCGCCGGCGCTCCTGGTTGGCGTGGTGGAAGGCGGCGACGGTGGTGCCGAACCGGTCCGGATCGCCCCCGACCTCGTTCAGGGAGACGAGACGGACAAAGCGGTAGAACAGCGTGTCCTCCACCGACTTCGCCATGACGGGGCCGGTGAACTGCTGGAACTTCATGGCGATGCGGTGGACATCCGCCGCCTTGTACCCGGCCCGCCTCTCCTGCGCCAGGCCGGCGGTCAGGGCGTCGCGCAGGAAGTCGTAGACGGTGAGGTCGGTCGCCGCCTCCGCCGATTTGCGCGCCCGGCTGACGGCCCAGTCGATGTAGCGCCGGTCCTCCTCCCCCGCTTGGTCCGGGGTGATGTAGGTGCGGTAGACCGGGAAATGGGCCACGATGTCGGCCAGCGCCCGGCGGATACCGGTGAGCGTGTGGTCGCGGGTGTCCCAGCTCTGCTGCGCCAGCCGGTGGAGCTGCCCCGCCAGCACGTTCAGCTCCGCTGACAGGTTGCGGGAGACGATCAGCCGCTTGGCCGCGACCAGCATCTCCTCGTAATTCGCCTCCCGCTCCAGGAACTGCTCATAGATGTGGGTCAGATCCTCCTGGGAGGAGGTATCGACGAACAGCCCGTTGACCAGCACCATGAACTCGTAGCCGGTGGTGCCGGCTACGGGCCAGTCCTCCCGCAGATGTTCGTGCCGGGCCAGGATCTTCTCCACCACCACATAGAGCGGTTCGCCCAGCGCCGGGGCGCCGGGGGCCTGCGGCAGCGCGCCCGGCCGGTCGGTCAGGTAGGCGGCGCGGTTCTGGAGCTGCTCGCAATAGGCCTTGGGATCGAACAGCCCGTCGATATGGTCGATCCGCACCCCCTGGAGCTTGCCCTCGCCGATCAGGCGGAAGACGAGCTGGTGCGCCAGCTCGAACAGCTCCGGCCGCTCGATCCGCAGGCCGGCCAGCTCGTTGACGTCGAAGAACCGGCGGTAGTTTATCTCGTCCGCCGCCACCCGCCAGAAGGCCACGCGGTAGGCCTGCCGCTCCAGCAGCTCATGCAGCTCGCGGAAGCTTTTCGGCTGGCCGGGCACGCCGCTCAAGCGGTCGCAGACATGGTCGATGCAGCGCGCGGCGGCCGGCGCTTCCTCGCACAGCCGGGCGAGGCGGGCCTTCAGCTCATCGGCCTGCCGGCGGACCAGCGACTGCTTCTGGATGGAGCGGGAGGTGGAAGAAAGGGCGGAGAAGCCGTTGGCCAGCTCGCCCAGCGCCTCCTTGGCGGCCGCATCCTCCACCCGCTCCCACGCCTGGCGGAGCAGGCGGGGATAGTCGCGCACGGCGACGGGACACCTGTTCTCCCAGTACCAGACGCTGAACACCCCGCCATCGAGCTTGAGCTTCAGCTCCCCCCGCTCCAGCACGGCTCCGTACTGGTCGCCCAGGATGGGCAGCAGCAGCCGCCCGCCGGACTGCCAGTCGATGTCGAAGAAGGGGGCGTAGGGGCTGGCCTCCCCCCATTCCAGCACATCCAGCCACCACGGATTGTCGGACCCGCCCACCCCCATGTGGTTGGGCACGAAATCCAGGATCAGCCCCATGCCATGGGCGTGCAGGGCGGCGACCATGGCGTCGAACGCGGCCTCGTCCCCGATCTCCTCGTTCAGCCTTGCATGGTCGATGATGTCGTAGCCGTGGGCGGAGCCGGCGCGCGCCTTCAGGAAGGGCGAGGCGTAGAGATGGCTGACGCCCAGCCGGGCGAGATAGGGCGCCAGCTCCGCCGCCTGCGCGAAGCCCAGGTCCTTGGAGAATTGCAGCCGCGCCGTGGCACGCGGAACGGCGGGAATAGGCGGGGTCGGCTGGTCGGCGGCCATGGGCTCTTTCGTCGTTGCTTCGGTTCGCGCAAGGGCTGGACGGGGTGGGTTGGAGAGCATGCCAGCGGTGCAGCGTCGGACCTCGCCGACGCTCGATCCGACCTACGGCAGCCGATCCGACCTGCGGCTCACCCCGCCTCGGGCGCGGTCAGGAACCAGGCGGCGGACCAGGGGGGCATGCGGCCCTGGTCCAGCAGGTCTTCCAGCCCCTCCTCCGTCTCGAACAGCAGGTCGCCGCCGGGATGCTCGAATCCGTCACGCTCCTCCTCGCCCAGATTTGCGGCGACGGAGAGGATGGCGCCGTCCGCCAGCTCCCAGGCCACCGTGATGGCGCGGCCGTTCCAGCAGCGTCCTTCCGCCCGGGCGGACATGCCGGCCAGCCGGGGCACGATGGCGTTCTGGCGGAGCTTCAGCAGCACGCCGTAATGGGCCAGCCAGTCCTCATGCTCCTCCCAGGCCAGCGCCTCCCAGTCCAGCTTGCTGGCGATGAAGGTCTGCTCGGCATTGGGATCGGGGATGCGGGCCAGGATTTCGGGGGCGGAGAATTCCGGGAAGCTTCCGAACTCCCGCAGCCGCCCCTCGCGGACGGAGTCGGCCAGCCCGCCGTGGAACTCGCAGAAGAAATGGAAGGGCGTCTTCGCCCCCCACTCCTCCCCCATCCACAGCATGGGGATCTGGGGGCTGAGCAGGTGGAGGCTGGACATGGCCCGCAGGGCCCGCGGCTCCACCAGCATGGACAGCCGCTCCCCCAAAGCACGGTTGCCGACCTGATCGTGGTTCTGGAGGAAGCTTACGAAGGCGGTGGGCGGCAACTCCCCGCTCGGCTCCCCGCGGTTCTTGCCGCCGCGGTGGGCGGAGGGTTCGCCCTGGTAGATGAAGCCCTCCGTCAGGGCGCGGACCAGCATCTCGCCGGGCGCGTCGGGATAGTCCTTGTAATAGCCGCCGCTCTCGCCGGTCAGCAGCACATGGCAGACATGGTGGAAGTCGTCGTTCCACTGGGCCGTGTAGGTTTTGGGGCTGCCATCCTTGCGGCGCTTCAGGTGGCGGGCCTCGTTGGAGTCGTTCTCCAGCACCAGATGGATGTGCCGGTCCGGCAAGCGCTCCCGCACGGTCTTGCCCAGCTCGGTCAGCAGGTCGGTGCCGCTGCTGTCCACGATGGCGTTGACGGCATCCAGCCGCAGCCCGTCGAACCGGAACTCCTCCAGCCAGTAGAGCGCGTTGTGGATCATGAAGTCGCGGACGGGACGCGCATGCTTGCCATCGTAATTGATGGCCGCCCCCCAGGGGGTGTGATGCCGGTCCGTGAAGAAGGGCTTGGCGTAGGCGTGCAGGTAGTTCCCGTCCGGCCCGAAATGGTTGTAGACCACGTCCAGGAAGGCCTGCATGCCGCAGGCATGGATGGCGTCCACCAGCTGCTTCAGCTCGTCCGGCGTGCCGTAGGAGCTGTCCGGCGCATAGAACAGCACCCCGTCATAGCCCCAGCCCCGCCGGCCGGGGAAATCGGCCAGCGGCATCAGCTCCACCGCGGTGACGCCCAGGCTGGCCAGATGCTCCAGCTTGTCGATGGCGGCGAGATAGGTGCCCTGGGGCGTGAAGGCGCCGACATGCAGCTCATAGAGCACCGTCTGCTCCCACGGGCGGCCCCGGAAGCCGGGCTCCTCCCACCGGTAGGCGGCGGGGTCGATGACGGTGGAGGGACCGTGCGCGTCATGGGCCTGATAGCGGGAGGCCGGATCGGGCACCAGCATCCCGTTGGGAAGCGCATAGCGGTACTGGCTGCCGGCTTTGGCCTGATCGGTGGTCAGGCTGAACCAGCCATCCCCTTCCGCCTTCATGGGCAGCCGCCGCTCCCCGCTGCCGGTCGCCAGCGCCAGCTCGACGCTGTCAACCGACGGCGCCCACAGGCGGAAGCGGACCCGGCCGTCGGGCTGGATCTGGGCGCCGAAGGGCATGGAATGGGCGACGCGGTCCGGCGTGTCCGGGGCGGCATCGGCTTCGCGGGCGGACACGGTCATGGGATGGCACCTTCCTCACATTCGGTCGGCAGGGTCATCGGCCGTGGCGTTTCCGTCCGCCGTCCGGAAGAGCGGTCAACCCTCACGCGGAGGCGGTTCCTCCTGCTCGTCCATGATGGGGCCCGCCGGATCGGCCCCGGTAGGTTGGGAGGCCTGCGCCTTGGCCTGGACCATCTCTGCAAGCCGGTTGCGGTACGAATTAACAGCAGCCATCACCTCTTGTTCCAGCACGGACTGGTCGCCACGCTGGGCGGTCAGGGCGGCAAGGCCGAGGGCGGCGCGCTTCAGGGTCAGCGGGTCCGCGATGGAATGCTGGGTGTCCTGCCGGAAGGTCTCCACCGCGTTGACCAGAACCCGGGCGAAGAGATCGGCCTTCATCCGCATCTCCCCCATGGGCAGGCGGCGCATCAGATCCTCCACCACCGGCATGATGCGCAGCGCATGGTCCACCGCCATCCGCTCCGGCGGCTCCGACATCAGGCCCGGCAGGGCGAACAGGGTCAGGAAGGCGGTCTGGAAGCCGTGCCGCACGACCTTCTGATGGTTGACGGCATGCATCGCCGCGCCGATCTGCTCACCGATCGCGCCGCGATCCAGCTGGCCCAGCGCCTTGAGGCGGAGCGTGTCCGGCACCTCCACCAGCGGGATCTGCTGTCCCTCGCGCGGGGAGCGGCGGCGGTCAGGGCCGATATAGTCGCTGGTGACGACGAAGGGCCGGCGATGCTCCACCAGCTTGGCGACGCGGTCCTGAACCTGCTTCGCGGAAAAGGGCTTCAGGATGATGTCGTCCGCGCCCGAGGCGGTGAAGCGGAACATGAACTGGGACGTCGCCTGCCATGTCGTGGCCACCACCGTGGCGAAGGGGTTGGCGATGTTCATGGCGTGGCGGAACTGCTGGACGAAGCGGAACCCCTCCCCCTCCGGCGGGTCGCCATCCACGATGATCAGGTCCGGCGTGCTGCTGGCAAAGGCTGCCATGGCCGCCGCGACGTCCGGGAACTCCTGCACCTTCTCCATTCCCATGCGGGTCAGGATGCTGCGCAGCAAGCGGCGCATGTTGGATTCCCGGTCGATCAGGAAGACCTGGACCTGACGGAGATCGTATTCAGCCATCCGCATCCCCGGGGCCGGAGGCCGGTTCCGGGGCGGTCAGCTCGAACAGCAGGGTGGTGCGTCCGGCGATTTCCACCGGTTGGCCGGCCGGCTCCGTCCGGTCGCCGGGCGATCCTGTGGCGTGGCCGGTGTCCAGCAGGCAGCGCCAGCCCTGGCCCTCCTCCCATCGCGGCAGGATAAAGGGTACGGGCGCGTGATGGGCGTTCAGCACCAGCATCAATACGCCATCGGCGGCAGGCCCGCCATCGGGCCGCAGATGCGTCCCGGCCCGACCGTTCAGCAGCAGGCCCAGGCAGCGGGCATGGGTGTTGCGCCACTGCTCCGGCGTCTTCTCCGTGCCTTCCGGCGTGATCCAGGTGATGTCCTTTACGCCGTCGCCCGAATGCTCCCGCCCGTGCAGGAAGCGCTGCCGGCGCAGCACCGGGTGCCTGCGGCGCAGGTCGGTCAGGCGCCGGACGAAGGCGGTCATGTCCTTGGCGCCATCGACATCCGCCGTCCAGTCGAACCAGCTCGTCTCATTGTCCTGGCAATAGGCGTTGTTATTGCCGCCTTGGGTGCGCAGCAGCTCATCCCCGCCCAGCAGCATGGGCGTGCCCTGGGACAGCAGCAGGGTGGCCAGCATGTTGCGCGACTGGCGCCGGCGCAGCGCCCGGATGGCCGGATCGCCGGTCGGCCCCTCCACCCCGTAATTGGCGCTGTAATTGGCGTCGTGCCCGTCGCGGTTCCCCTCCCGGTTCGCCTCATTGTGCTTCTGGGTGTAAGACACCGTGTCGGCCAGGGTGAAGCCGTCATGGCTGGTGACGAAGTTGATGCTGGACCAGGGCTTGCGCTTGGCATGCTCGAACAGGTCGGCGGAGCCGGTGAGCCGGGCCGCCAGCTCGGGCAGCATCCCCTCATCCCCGCGCCAGTAGCGGCGGGTGGTGTCGCGGTAGCGGTCGTTCCATTCCGCCCAGCCCGGCGGGAACTGGCCGACGCGGTAGCCGCCGGGGCCGACATCCCACGGTTCCGCGATCAGCTTGACCCGCGACAGCACCGGGTCCTGCCTCACCGCATCCAGGAAGCCGGAGCCGGGGTCGTAGCCATGCGGCTCCCGCGCCAGGGTGGTGGCGAGATCGAAGCGGAACCCGTCCACATGCATCTCGGTGACCCAGTAGCGCAGGCTGTCCATCACCATCTGCAGCACCCGCGGATGCGCGATGTTCAGCGTGTTGCCGGTGCCGGTATGGTCCAGATAGTAGCGCTTGTCGTGCGGGTTCAGGATGTAATAGCTGGCATTGTCGATGCCGCGGAAGGACAGGGTGGGGCCGAGATGGTTGCCCTCCCCGGTGTGGTTGTAGACGACATCCAGCAGCACCTCGATCCCGGCATCGTGCAGCCGGGCCACCATGGTCTTGAACTCGCGCGTCGAGGTGCCGGACATATAGAGGTGGTGCGGCGCGAAGAAGCCCACCGTGGCATAGCCCCAGTAATTGTGCAGGGACTTCTCCACCAGATGCCGCTCATCGGCGAAGGTCTGGACCGGCAGCAGTTCCACCGCCGTGACGCCCAGCGCCTTCAGGTGATCAATAACCGGCTGGCTGGCCATGCCGGCGAAGCTGCCGCGCAGGGCCGGCGGCACCTCCGGATGCTTCAGCGTCATGCCGCGCACATGGGTCTCGTAGATCACCGTGTCGGCCCAGGGCACGTTCGGCGCACGCTCCACGCCCCAGGTGAAGGCCGGGTCGATCACCCGGCATTTCGGCATGCCGCGGGCATTGTCGCGCCGGTCGAAGGACAGGTCCTCGCGGCTGGAGCCGAGGCGGTAGGCGAAATGCGCGTCCGACCAGCGGATCGGCCCCACCAGTGACTTGGCATAGGGGTCCAGCAGCAGCTTGTGCGGATTGAAGCGGTGGCCGCGGGCGGGATCGTAGGGGCCGTGGACGCGGTAGCCGTAGAGCAGCCCCGGCCGCGCCTCCGGCAGGTAGGCGTGCCAGACCTCGTCCGTGCAGTCCGGCAGGGTGACGCGGTCGATCTCCCGCATCCCCGTTTCATCGAACAGGCAAAGCTCCACCCGCTCGGCATGGGCGGAGAACAGGGCAAAATTCACCCCGGACCCGTCCCAGGTGGCGCCGAGGGGATAGGGACGTCCCGGCCAGACGGTGGTGCGCGCAGCTCCGGTGGTTCGCATTCGAAATGTCTAATCCTGTCGAGCGGACACCCAACAATGCCAAGCGGCAACCATTCCGCCAAGGGTCAGGTCGCGGCGGAAGGGAAGAACCCTACTGCCCCTCGCGTGAATGCATGGTTTCCCGGTGCAGGATATAGAGCCCGCTGCCCACGACGATGGCGCTGCCGATCCAGATCGCCCGGTCGGGGATGTCGCCGAAGATCAGGTAGCCGAATCCGACGGCCCAGAGCATGCCAGTGTACTCGAAGGGGGCCGCCAGGGAGGGGCTGACCAGCCGGAAGGCCTGGGTGAACAGGATCTGCGCCACCCCGCCCACAACGCCCGTGGCGATCAGCAGGGCAAAATCGGCCGGGCCGGGCGTCACCCAGTCCGGCAGCATGGCGATGCCCGCCACAACCGCCGTGGTCACCATGAAATAGAAGACGATGGCGGCGTTGGTCTCGGTCCGCGACAGGACTCGGATATAGAGCATCAGCAGGGCATAGAGGAAGGCACCGACCAGCGGCGCCAGGGCGATGAGGCTGAACACCCCGGCCCCCGGCCTGAGCATCACCAGCACGCCTACGAACCCCACCAGCACCGCCGCCCAGCGCCGCCAGCCCACCTTTTCCTTCAGCACCGGCACCGACAGGGCGGTGACGAAGAGCGGGGCGGCGAAGCCGATGGCGTAGACGTCGGCCAGCGGCATGTAGGCGAAGGCGAAGAAGAAGCAGAAGACCGCGGCCACCCCGGCGATGGAGCGCAGCACATGCGCCAGCGGCCTTCGGGTGCGCAGCGCCACGATCCCGCCCGACCGGGCCACCAGCACCGCCAGCGGGGCGAGCGCGAAGAAGGCGCGGAAGAACATGATCTGCCAGGTTCCGTAGCTGCCCGACAGGTACTTGATCATCGTATCCATGACGCCGAAGCAGAAGATCGCGCCAAGGAACAGAAGGATGCCGGTGAGATTCGTGCTCCGGCCCGTGGTTTCCGCCGTCATGTCGCCGCCTGCTCCGCCACGGGGCGCACGGTGCCAGCGGCAGGGGAGACCACCTTGGCCGCCACGCCGCGGCCCACCACCGTCTCCCGGTAGAGAATGTAGAGGCCGCTGCCGATCACGATGGCGGCCCCGACGCCGAGCCAGATATCCGGCACATAGCCCCAGATCAGGTAGCCGGACAGCACGCCCCAGGCCATCTGGCTGTACTGGAACGGGGCCACCACGGCGGCGGGGGCCTGCCGGAAGGCGGTCAGCAGCGCGATCACGGCGCACCCGCCGATAAGCCCCACCGCCGCATGCACGCCGATGTCCTGAAGCGTGGGCGGAACCCAGACGAAGGACAGGAGGAGGCCGTTGGCCAGCAGGTTCACCACAGTGGCGTAGAAGGCGAAGCTGACCGGCTTTTCCGTTCCCCGCATCATCCGGGCGATCAGCATGTTGACGGAGTAGCAGAGCGCGCCGCCCAGCGAGGCGAAGGCCCCGATGTCGATCACGCCGGCCCCCGGCCGCAGCATCACCAGCACCCCGGCGAACCCGACGCCCACCGCCGTCCAGCGCCGCCAGCCCACCTGTTCCCCCAGGATCGGAACCGAGAGCGCCGTGATGAAAAGCGGGGCCGTGAAGGCCAACGCATAGGCATCCGCGATAGGCATGCGGCTATAGGCGAAATAGGTGCAGAGACCGCCCACCACGCTGATGCCGGAGCGCAGCATGTGCATTCCCGGCCGCCGGGTGCGGACATTGTTCACCACCCCGCCGGTCATGGCCGCATAGGCCAGGATCGGCAACAGGGAGAAGATGCAGTTGAAGAAAATGATCTGCGGCACGGCATAGCGGCCCGCCAGCAGCTTCACCGCCACATCCATCATGCTGTAGAGGGCGAAGGCCCCGACCGCCAGCATGATGCCGCCTGCGATCTTCTCCTCCGTGCCGGATGTGACGGTGCTCATGCGCGGTCCACCTGTGGCGGCGCATGCCGGGACCACTGGCGCACCCCTGCGCGCCCGCCCCTTCGCCGCGGGCGGGACTATAAGCGGAAGTGGCCGTTCCCGCCCCGGTCCATATGCGATGGCACGGGCGAGGAAATGGTATGTCCGGTTAAGCGTGGTTAACGGATCGGCACGCTCAGCACCGGGGCGTTCTCCTCCCCCTCGGTGATGTCGAGGGTGCGGAAGTCGAAGTCGCGCTCGTCGGACTTGTAGACGTCGTACTGGAGCACCCGGTCCACACGGTTGTCGGGGTGGAAGGTCAGCACCTTGGGCTTCACGGTGTAGAGCTGCTGCGGCTCGATGGAGAGGGAGGCGGCGATGATCACCTCATCCCCCTTCTGGCAGGTGCGGGCCGCGGCCCCGTTCAGCACGCAGGCGCGCGACCCCGGCTCCCCGAAGATCACGTAGGTGGAGATGCGGGCACCGGAACTCTTGTTCCAGATCTCCACGAATTCCAGCGGATAGATGCCGGCCAGAGCGCACTGCTCCGGATCGAGGGTGATCGAGCCGTGATAGTCCAGGTCGGCCCCGGTGACCCGGATGCCATGAAACTTGGCGCGGACGATCTTGATCATGCTGGACGCTCCCGCTGGCCGTGCGCGGCGGTCAGCTCCGCGCCTTCCGGCGGGGGGAGCGTCTACCCTTTGGCGATGCGGCCCGCAATGGGATTCTGGTCCGCCGGGCGGCTGTCCCCCACCGGCATCGCCGCCCGGATCGCGGCCGCCGCCATGTCCGCCGCCTCCTCGTCCGGGGCGTGCAGGATGCAGAGGGGGGCGCCCTGCGGCCCGACCTCCGTGCCGAGCGCCGCCACCTCGGTCAGGCCGACGGCATGGTCGACCGGTTCCGTCGGCTTGGTGCGCCCGCCGCCCAGCGCCACGACCACAAGGCCGATGTCGCGGGTGGCATGGGCGGTGACGAAGCCCGGCCGTTCCGCCCGCACCTCCCGCACCACCGGGGCCTTGGGCAGATGGTCCTGGTAGCGGTCCACGAAGTCGGAGGGGCCGCCCAGCGCGGTCACCATGCGCTGGAACCGCTCCGCCGCCTCCCCGCTGCGCAGGGCCCGGTCGGCCTTGATTCGGGCGGCGTCCAGGCTGTCGGCCAGCCGGCCCAGCACCAGCATCTCCGCCGCCAGCTCCCGCGTCACGGCCCAGAGCCGCGAGTCGCCGGTGCCGTCGCGCAGCATCTCCACCGATTCCGCCACCTCCACCGCGTTGCCGGCCGTGCGGCCCAGCACTTGGTCCATGCCGGTCAGCAGCGCCACGGTGGGCAGGCCGGCCCCGTTGCCGGTTTCTACCAGCGCGGTGGCCAGGGCCTCCGCCCGCTCCGCACTGTCCATGAAGGCCCCGTTGCCCAGCTTCACGTCCAGCACCAGCCCCTGGAGGCCGGCGGCCAGCTTCTTGGACAGGATGGAGGCGACGATGAGATCGATGCTCTCCACCGTCGCGGTGACGTCGCGGATAGCGTAGAGGCGCTTGTCCGCCGGGGCGATGTCGGTGGTGGCGCCGACGATGGCGCAGCCGACATTGCCCACCACCCGGCGCAGCGTGGCGATGTCCGGCAGCGCCTCATAGCCGGGAATGGCCTGCATCTTGTCCAGCGTGCCGCCGGTATGGCCCAGACCGCGGCCGGAGATCATGGGCACGAAGCCGCCGCAGGCCGCCACCACCGGGGCCAGCACCAGGCTGACCTTGTCGCCGACGCCGCCGGTGGAATGCTTGTCCAGCACCGGCCCGCCGAGGCGCGCATTCCCCCAGTCCAGCACCCGGCCGGACCGGGTCATGGCGCGCAGCAGGGCCACCCGCTCCCCCTCCTCCATCCCGCGCAGGAAGACGGCCATGGCGAAGGCCGCGGCCTGCCCGTCCGTCACCCGGCCGTCGGTCAGGCCGGCAATGAACTCCGCGATCTGGTCGTCGTTCAGCCGCCCGCCGTCGCGCTTGATCCGGATGGTTTCCTGGGGAAGGAACATGGAACGGGTCCTCGTCTGCGTCTCGGGTCCGCCCGACACTGACCATGCGGAAGCAGGAGGGTCAAGGCTCACGCCGTAGATCGCAAGGAGCCGCAGGCGGATTGCGACGGCGCCGCCTCGGTTCATGCCGTATGTCGGTCACGCGCCGCGTGGCCGACAGGCATCTGAGCCATTCGACGCTGTTCTTCCTGTGGGGAGAGCTTGTCTGGGTTTTGGAAAGGATGAATAGGATGAATGGGATGGCACGCCGGACCGGCGGAGCCAGTCCTGTATCACCAGCCTGCACCGGCGGATGAAGTGCTCTCCCTCATCCTATTCATCCTATTCATCCTATTCATCCTTGCCTGATAACCGAATGCCTGCCGGAGCCTGCGCGAACCGAGCCAAATGTCTGGGTTGGTGACATCTCGAAAGATGAAAATGATGAAGAGGATGAAAATGATGGTGTGGGGCTATCTAACTCCGCCTTAGCTCCTGCCCGGTCTTGATTACTGCCTGCGGCGCGCCCGGTCCATCATTTTCATCCTCTTCATCTTTTTCATCATTCATGATGTCTCGGACCTCGATGCCGAAGCGCAGACACTCCTGTCGGCTACGCTGCGCGTGACTGACCTACTCCGGACATAGGTCCGTAGCGGCCCCGCCGCCTGGGCTCGTACACCGCAGAGCCGTAGGTCGGTCACGCGCAGCGTGGCCGACATTCATCGCTCATCCGCGCCATTGGACGCCGTCCTTCCTGTGGGGAGGCTTGTTTCGGGATGTGGGCAAGGATGAATGGGATGCATAGGATGACGGAGCCCCCATCATCTGCCAGTGCAGGTCGGTAATCCAGGACTGGCTCCGCCGGTCCCGCGCGCCATCCTATCCATCCTTGCCTGGTGATAAGCCAGTCGCCGGAGCCCGCGCGGAAAGCGCCTAATGGCCGGGCCGGCGACATCTGGAAAGATGAAAATGATGAACAGGATGAAGATGATGGAGCGGAGCGCGCGGGTTGCTCGGTGAAGACTCGGGTTGCCTTGATCCTGCCTGCGGCGCGGCGGCGTAGCCGCCAATCACGTTCAAGAGGTCGGCACCCTGCCGACGCCCGGCAGGTCCATCATTTTCATCCTTTCCATCATTTTCATCTTTCGAACTGTCACCGCCCCCTCCACCGGGAGGACGGCGTCGAATGGACCCACCCGTCGCAATACGCCTTCGGCTCCTTGCGACCTACTCCCCAGGGCAGGGAAGGACTTCGCCATGCATGCCGTAGGCCTTGGCGGCGGCCGGGTGCAGGGGGCGGCCAGACGGGCGCCGGCGGCATCGACGAGGCGGAGCCGCCCATCCCCGCTGGCCAGCAGGCTGCGGTTGGCGGGAAGCGCCAGGGCCTCGGTCAGGGAAAGGGTCTGGACAGGGTCCAGGTCGGGACGGCTGAACCAGACAGTGGCCTGAAGCAGGGTCTCCACCTCCCCCGTCTCGCCATAAAGGCCGGCGGGGATCAGGCCCGGACCGGCGAAGGGATGCATGCGCATCAGGGCCTCCGCCCCCTCCCCCGTCACAGGGACGGGATGGGCGACGCCTTCCGCGGCAAGTTCCGCCACGTCCGGGTCCGGCCAGGCTGAAATGCGGAACAGCACATCCACCTCGCCCCGCCGCATCGCCTCCAACGCATCGGCCCCGCCGACCTGGACCATGCGCACGTCGGCGCGTCGCAGGCCATGCGCCATCAGCATGCGGTCGGCCAACCGGCGGGCCTCGGTGCCGACGCGGCCTACCGCGACGCGGCGACCACGGATGTCGGCGGGCGTCGAGATGCCAAGTCCCGGCCGGACCAGCACATGCAGCGCTTCCGCATAGAGGTCGCCCAGAATGACCAGATCGGCGCGCGGGTCCTCCGCCCGCGACGGGCAGCGGGCGCCGAACACCGCCTGCGCCGGGGCGAGGCCGGTTTCCAGCTCACCCGCCGCGACGGCGCGGATAATGTCCTGCGAACCGTTCAGGCTCTGCGCCAACGCGACCACGCCGGCAGCGCCACAGGGCCGGTCCGGAGCGCAGGGCGGCATTCCGGGAGGACGCGACAGCGCGGCTGCCAGCGATGCCCCCGCCTCATAGGACAGCGAGGTGGCCGGCCCGGCCGCGATGCGGAGGTATCGCACCTCGGCCGCCGGGACGCCGGGCGCACGGAACGCCATCACGGCCAGGGCGGCGATCAGGAGCAGCGGAATGATCCGCAAGGCGTTGATCAGCATGGGAGGACCGGCGGTTGGCCGGGGCGGATCGCCGCGGCTGCCAAAATCTGCCGTACAACGCTTACCACAGCGTTTCAAGTCAACGTCGTGGGCCGGCGTTCAGGTGATTTCGTCCGGCTGTGGCAATGCCGCCTCACTCTCTAAAGAGGTATGCCTAGCTCTCCGGCGCGCAGGCGGCCCGCTCACGATTCTGGTCGTCGCGGGCGGCCGGGGCGCAGACCATACGGTTGGAAAAGCGGAAGCTTCCGTCGCGCGTGCGCCGCACCGCGATATCGTTGGAGAACTGCACCCAACCGGCGCTGCCCCAATGGCTGGAGATGCCGTTGGAAAAGGCGAGCGACCCGTCCGGGCGCTTCGCCACCGAAACACCGGTCTGGAACTCGATCTCGCCCGCCCCGTTCAGCGCGGCCGAGAGACCATTGCTGCAGGCGACGGTCTGATCGATGCGGGTGCAGGTGAAGGGATCGGTGCCGGAGGTCAGCACCATCACATAGACGGCGATCTCAAGCGGGTTCATGGGGCGCGCATCTCCACGGGCACGCCGGCCGGCGGGCCTACCCCCTTATATACGATTCGGAACGGCTGCGCGCGGTCCCAATTCGCTGGAGGAGGCTGGTTCCCGCTGTTTGGCGGCCACTGCCCTTCCCGGCTCCTTCACCGGCGCGAAGGCCAGGGCGAAGAGCAGGCCCGCATAGATCAGCATCAGGATCTTGGCCGTCACCGCCAGATGCGTCGGCAGCGATCCGAACAGGGTCATGCCGAGCGACGCGACGGCGAAGAAGCCGGAGAAGACCAGCGGACCTTTGTGCAGCACCTTGGGCATGCGCGACCTCCCTTTCTCAAGGTCCATGTGGGTCCGAGAGCCGGGGGCGCAAGGAAGAATCGTAAGCTGCTCAATGCATTACGGTACACGGCGTAGGGGTATTGGTCCGGCGTCGACGGCGCCTCACCCCCTGTCAGTTCCGCGCGATCAGGAACAGGCGGCGGAAGGGGAACAGCGTGTTGCCGTTCTTCTCCGGCGGGTAAGCCTGGCGCAGCCGGTCGCGGTATGTGGCCAGGAAATCCTCCAGCTCCGCCCCCTTCAGCGTTTCCAGTACCGGCAGCAGTCCGGTGGCGCGTACCCAGGTCAGCACCGGGTCCGTCCCGTCCAGCTCATGCAGGTACTCCGTCTCCCACATCTCGACCGAGGAGCAGACCGGGGAGAGCCAGCGCCAGTATTGGCGGGGCGGCTGGACATGTTCATGCACCAGCTTGCCGGCTAGCTTCTCCGCCCAGGGGCCCTGCGCGGCGACATCCCGCATCAGCGCATGGCTGGGCGCGTCGAAGTTGCGGGGCATCTGCACCGCCAGCACGCCGCCCGCCTTCAGCGCGCAGAGCAGGCGGGGGAAAAGGCGGGAATGGTCCGGCAGCCAGTGCAGGGTCGCGTTGGAGAAGATCAGGTCGGCCGGCTGGGTCGGCTTCCACTGGCCGATATCCGCCAGCTCCCACGCCACGCGGGACTGGCTGCGCGCCGCCTCCGCCAGCATGCTCTGGGAGCTGTCGATGCCGACCACGCGGGCCGCCGGATAACGGTCGGCCAGCATCCGGGTCAGCCGCCCGGTGCCGCAGCCCAGATCGACGATCCGGTCCGGATGCATGGTCGGCAGGGCCGCGATCAGATCGTGGCCGGGGCGCAGCCGCGCCGCCTGGAACAGTTCGTAGCTCTGCGGGTCCCAGGCCATGCGCTCCCTCCCTCGTCTTCTTCGGCCCTTCGTCTTCTTCGGCCGCTCGTCTTCTTCGGCGCATTGATGCGCCTGTCGGGAGGGGCTTGCCAAGAGGCCTAGCCGAAGCGGGAGAGGAAGGAGACCAGCCGCCTGCTGCCGGCGCTGAAGAGCTTCGGCGTGAAGAAGGCCCCGGCGGCGCGCTTGTTGACCTCCCCCAGCGTGGGATAGGGGGCGATCATGCTGGTGAAGGCGTTCAGCTTCAGCCCGGCGGTGATGGCCAGCGCCCAGGGCTGGATCAGCTCCCCCGCATGGGCGCCGACGATGCCGGCCCCCAGCACCTGGCCCCCGGCATCGGTCACCACCTTGGCGAAGCCCTCGGTCAGCCGCTCCGCCTGCGCGCGGTCGTTCTCATGCAGGGGCCAGGACACGGCGCGCACCTTGTCGCCATGCCGCTCCCGCGCCGCGGCCTCCGTCAGCCCGACCTGCGCCAGTTCCGGGTCCGTGTAGGTGACCCAGGGCAGCGCCTTGTAATCCACCTTGGAGGGCAGCTTGAACAGCATGCCCTTGATCACGACCCCGGCATGGTAGCCGGCCACATGGGTGAACTGGGGCCCGCCCGCGGCATCCCCCACCGCATAGACCCTGCGGTTGGTGGTGGAGCGCAGGCCGCTGTCCACGGTGACGCCCTTCGGGGTGAAGGCGATGTCGGCGGCCTCCAGCCCCAGCCCGTCCACATTGACCTTGCGCCCGGCGGCCACCAGCAGCTCCGTGCCCTCCACCCGCTCCTCCCCGCCATCGGACTTCAGCACGATGGCGATGCCGTCCCCCGCCTTCTCCACCCGCAGGATCTCCGCCCCCTCGCGGATGTCGATGCCCTCCGCGGTCAGGGCCTTGCGCACCACCGCCACCAGCTCCGGATCGTCCTTGGGCATGATGGTGGAGCGCTCGACCACCGTGACCTTCGCCCCCAGGCGACGGTGCGCCTGCGCCATCTCCATTCCGATGGGGCCGCCGCCGATGATCAGCAGGTGGCCGGGCAAGGCGGTCCGGTTGAACAGGGTTTCGTTCGTGAGATAGGGCACCGCCTCAATGCCGGGGATCGGCGGTGTCGCGGCGCGACTGCCGGTGGCGATGACGAATCGCTTGGCCCGGACCACATGGCCGGCATCCGTCTCCACCGTATCCGGGCCGGCGAAGCGGGCGGCGGCCAGGATCACCCGCACCCCCAGCCCCTCGAACCGCGCCACCGAATCGTTGGGCTCGATAGCCGCGATGACGCCGTGAACGTGCGCGTGGGTCCTGGCGAAGTCGATCTCCGGCTCCTGCGCCACGACGCCGAAGCGCCCGGCGGTGCGGATGGCGTGCGCCGCCTTGCCCGCGGCCAGCAGCGCCTTGGACGGCACGCAGCCGGTGTTCAGGCAATCCCCGCCCATGAGGTGCTTCTCGATCAGCACCACCTTGCGGCCGAGCTGGGCCGCCCCTGCCGCCACCGACAGCCCGCCGGACCCGGCCCCGATGATGCAGATGTCGGCGGTGATCGTCTCAGCCATCGGCGCGCTCCTCTCGGGTCAGCTCTTGCGAGCGCGCAGCCGCTTGGCCGCGACGGGGATCAGGGCCAGCACAGCAAGCCCCAGGATGGGCAGCAGGATTTCCGCCCGGAAAATGATGGAAAGGTCGGGCGTGCCCCCCGCTTCGAACACCGAGCCCAGCCCGTTGCCGACGCTGGCATACACAAGGCTGCCGGGGATGATGCCGATGAAGGTGGCCAGCACGAAGGTGCCGGGTTTCACGCCCAGGAAGGCCGGCACCAGATTGACCAGCCAGAAGGGGAAGGCCGGCACCAGCCGCAGGAACAGCAGATAGCTGAAAGCCCCGTCCCTGAACCCCGCCTCCAGCCGATGAAGCCAGGGGCCGGCCTTGGCGCGGAGAAGGTCGGAAAGCGCGGTGCGGGCCGCCAGGAAGATGGCAGTAGCCCCCAGCGTCGCTCCCGTCACCGAATAGGCCGCCCCCGCCCACGTCCCGAACAGGAATCCGCCGCCCAGCGTCAGGAAGATCGCGCCTGGAATGCTGAGCGCCGCCACCAGCGCATAGGCGCCGATGAAGCACAGGGCTGCCAGCAGGTGGTTGGCTTCGACGAACGCCGTCAGCGCCTGCCGGTTCGCCGCCAGCGCATCGAAGCTCAGCCAGCGGTCCAGGTCGAAGGCGAAGACCAGGGCGATGCCTGCGAGGATTGCCGCCAGCGGCAGCAGCCGCTTCACCAGGCCGGCCCGACCGGTTCCTGTTCCTGGCTCATGGCCGGCCGCGCCGGTGGTCTGCATGGCGGTTCCTTCGGATCGGGCCTGGTAGCCGTCAAAGCGCCTGGAGGAAATCAAAGTGCCTGGGAACAGATGTGCGGTCCATGGTATGGCTTCGCAAGCTGCGGGCCGGAAATGGCCCGCCTGACGAGCCGGCATGAGCGCCATGTCCGGCACGGAGCGCGGCTGCGCCATCGCGAGATTGACTCGCACCCGGACGGCCACTATACAACGCGCTTCGTTTTTCTAGCCAACCCTTGGAGTATCCTGCCGTGAAGCGTACGTACCAGCCGAGCAAGCTCATCCGCAAGCGCCGGCACGGCTTCCGCGCCCGCATGGCCACTGTCGGCGGCCGCAAGGTCCTTGCCAACCGTCGCCGCGTGGGCCGCAAGCGCCTGTCCGCCTGAGGCCGGTTCGCGATGGCGCCCCGGCATACAGCCAAGGTGGGGCGCCTCACCCGGCGGCCGGAGTTTCTGGCCGTCGCCGGGACCCGGCGCAAGCAGGTCACCCCCGGCGTGATCCTTCAGGCGCGCGCGCATGACGCGCAGCAGCACCCGGACCCCGGTGAACCGCCGGTGCGGGTGGGCTACACCGCCAGCAAGAAGGTTGGAGGCGCGGTTGAACGCAACCGCGCCCGTCGCCGTTTGCGCGCGGCCGTTGCCGAGGTGCTGGCGGCCAATGCGGCGCCTGGGCACGATTTCGTGCTGGTGGCCCGCCAGGAAACGGTGCACCGCCCCTGGGCGGCGCTGAAGTCCGACCTGGAGATGGCGTTGAAGCGCATGAAAGCCTGGCTGCCCCGCCGGGCCGATGCCGATTCGGCCCCCTCCCCCGCCCCTGCGACGGAAAGCGCGGGCAATCTGCCGCCATCCGCCGGCCGGCCGGAGGGTGCGGCATGAACGCCCCCGCTGCACCGCATGGATGGCTCCGGATCGCCCGGAATCCGGCTGTATGGCTGATGCGCGGGCTGGTGCATGCCTACCGGCTTGTGCTGTCCCCGCTGCTGGGACCAAGCTGCCGGTTCCAACCTACCTGTTCCGAATATGCGCTGGATGCCCTATCTAGGCACGGGGCGGCGCGGGGATCGTGGCTGACGCTGCGACGCATGCTCCGCTGCCATCCGTGGGGCGGCTCGGGCTGGGACCCTGTCCCTGAGCCCGGCGTCCGGACGGATGCGCAGGGTCATACCCACATTGCGGGGGGCGGGTGCTGCGGCCGATAAGGCCGGCAGCCACCGCCCCAAACCTTGATTGCCGGTCACCGGCCCCCGACCGGGGCCCGGGCCCGGAGCACGGACCTAGAGCCAATGACGGACCAGAAGAATCTCATCCTGGCGATCCTGCTATCGGTCGCCATCGTTTTCGGGTTCCACTTCCTGTACGAGAAGCCTCGGCAGGAGGCCCGTCAGGCGGAGCTTGCCCGCCAGAAGGCTCTCACCGAAGAAACGGTGGATGTGACCCAGCCGCGGCTGACGCCCGGCGCCGCCCCTGTGACCGAGGGGCCGACAGGTCCGCGGGACCGGGCGGAGGTGATCGCCGCAGGCAACCGCATCCCCATCAGCACGCCGCAGCTCCATGGCTCGATCAACCTGATCGGCGGGCGCATCGACGATCTCAGCCTCGCCAACTACCATGTGACCCCGGATGAGGACAGCCCGGAGGTCGTGCTGCTGAGCCCCGTCGGCACGCCCAGCCCCTACTTCGCCGAGTTCGGCTGGGTGGGAACGGAAGGCATGCCGGTGCCCGGCCCCGAGACGCGCTGGACCGCCGATGGCGGCACGCTTACCCCCGGCGACCCGCTGGTGCTGAGCTGGGACAACGGCCAGGGGCTGGTGTTCGAGCGGGTTTTCGCGGTGGATGAGAACTTCATGTTCACCGTGAACCAGCGCGTCCGGAACACAGGCGACGCGCCGGCGGCCCTGTCCACCTATGGCCGCATCCAGCGTCGCGGCACGCCGGAGACCAGCGGCTTCTTCATCCTGCATGAGGGGGCTGTCGGCGTCTTCGACGGCGTCCTGCAGGAATTCGACTATGAGGACATGCAGGACACGCCGGACCCGCTGAAGACCACGGGCGGCTGGTTCGGCATCACCGACAAATACTGGCTGGTCAGCCTGATCCCGGACCAGAGCCAGACGGTCGATGTCCGCGTCGTGCATCAGAACGCCACCGGCGCCGACATCTATCAGGTGGACTACCGCACCGAGGCCGCCACCCTGGCGCCGGGCCAGACGGTCGACACCACCCACCGCCTGTTCGCCGGCGCCAAGAAGGCCGACCTGCTGGACGAGTATGGCGACGCGCTGAACATCCCGCGCTTCAACTATGCCGTCGACTGGGGCTGGTTCTTCTTCCTGACCATCCCGTTCTTCCATGCGCTGCACTTCCTGGGCGGGCTGTTCGGGAATTTCGGCGTCGCCATCCTGGTCTTCACCATCTTCCTGCGGCTGCTCTTCTTCCCGCTGGCCAACAAGCAGTATGAGAGCTTCGCCAAGATGAAGAAGCTCCAGCCCAAGATGGAGGAGCTGCGCAAGCGCTTCGGCGAGGATCGCCAGCAGCTCTCCTTGAAGATGATGGAGCTGTACAAGACGGAGAAGGTGAACCCGCTGGCCGGCTGCCTGCCGATCCTGCTCCAGATCCCGGTGTTCTTCGCGCTTTACAAGGTGCTGTTCGTCACCATCGAGATGCGGCACGCGCCCTTCTTCGGCTGGATCGACGATCTGTCCGCCCCGGACCCGACCACCATCTTCAACCTGTTCGGCCTGATCCCCTGGGACCCGCCGAGCATGCTGATGATCGGCGTCTGGCCGCTGCTGATGGGCGTCACCATGTTCCTGCAGCAGAAGCTGAGCCCGTCGAACCCCGACCCGGTGCAGCAGAAGGTGTTCCTGGTTCTGCCCTTCGTCTTCACCTTCATGATGGCCGCCTTCCCGGTGGGTCTGGTGATCTACTGGACCTGGTCCAACACGCTGGCCATCCTGCAGCAGTGGCTCATCATGCGCCGCATGGGCGTGAAGATGACGTAAGGCCCGGCGCCCTGCCGCAGCGGAAGTCATGGCAGGGCGGCAGCGGGCCCGATACTCCCGTCATCCCGGCGAAAGCCGGGACCGAGGGGCGGCGGGCACCGCCCTCGGGACTCCTGGGCCCCGGCTTTCGCCGGGGTGACGGAGATTTAGGTTGCCGGATCGCATCTCCTGGGCCAGTCAGGGGCAAGGCGCTCCGGCACCTGGAAAGGCAAGGAAGCGACATGACCCGCCAGTACCAGATCACCCCGTCCCTTATCGGCGACCTCACGCCGGAGGAGATCGAGGCGGGCCGCCTTCTGTTCGCCAAGGAGTGCGACTTCTTCTGGGGCGCGGAGGCGGCCACGGCGCTGCCGGAGGCGGAGCTGCCGGAAATCTGCTTCGCCGGGCGGTCGAACGTCGGCAAATCCTCGCTCATCAACGCCCTGACCGGACGCACCACCCTGGCCCGCACCAGCCAGACGCCGGGCCGCACCCAGCAGCTCAACTTCTTCAATCTGGGCGGACGGCTGGTGATGGTGGACATGCCGGGCTACGGCTACGCCAAGGTCAGCAAGGAGCGCTCCGCCGCCTGGACGGACTTCATCAAACAGTACCTGAAGGGCCGGGTGACGCTGAAGCGGGCGCTGGTGCTGGTGGACAGCCGGCATGGGCTGAAGCCCACCGATGTCGAGATGATGACGATGATGAACAAGGCCGCCGTGCCCTATCAGATCGTCCTCACCAAGGCCGACAAGATGACCGACAAGGCGCTGGAACATACCCGCCGCGATGTGGCGGAGGCCTTGAAGAAGCATGGCGCCGCCCATCCCGAGGTGGTCTTCACCAGCTCCGATACCGGCATGGGCATCCCCGAGCTGCGCGCCAGCCTGACGCGGCTTGCCGCACCGGCCGCCTGACGGACGGGCGCCGAAGAATCAAAAAGAAACGGCCGGTCCCGAGGGGCCGGCCGTTTCGATTCGGGGTGGACGAACCGCGTCAGTCGATGCGGTTGCCGTCGGCGTCCCAGACCTCCACCGGGCCGAGGCCGGAGTCACGCACGGCCTTTTCGATCTTCCTGCGGTCTCCGACCACGACCCAGAGCAGGTCGTCGGTGCGGACCATCTCGGAGACGGCGGCGCCGATATCCGCCGGCTTCAGAGCCTCGTACTTCGCCTTGACGCCCAGGATGTAATCCGCCGGCCGGCCATAGAGCGAGTCCGACAGCATCTGGTTCAGCACGGCATTCCCCGTCTCGAACTGGCCCGGCAGGGAGCGGACATTGTTCTGGACCGCCTTCTCGATCTCCTCCGGCGAGGCAGGCCTGTCGGCGGCGAAGGCCTTTGCCTCGCGCAGCATCTCGGCCAGCGATTCACCGGTCTTGTCGGTCTGCACCGGCGCATACATGACCCAGGGCCGCTGCCCCACCGCCCCCATCAGGAAGCTGGACGCGCCGTAGGACCAGCCCTTGTCCTCACGCAGGTTCATGTTCACGCGGGAGGTGAACATGCCGCCGAATATGTCGTTGGCGGCGGACAGGGCGATGTCGTTCTCCGCCGATCCCAGCGGGCCGATGCGGCCGGCCATGATCACCGTCTGCTCCGCATCGGGGCGATCCACCACGGCGACGCGGGTGCCTGACGGGGCGACCTTGGCCAGGTTCTTGGCCGGGCGCGCCATGGCGGGCGGCTTCCAGTTGCCGAGGGCCGTCTCCAGCTCCGCCGTCAGCTCCTTCAAGGTGATGTCGCCGACGGCGAAGATGCGGACATTGTCCGGTCGTATCCAGTCCCGGTGGAAGGCGACCAGATCGTCGCGGGTCAGCGCCTCGATGCTGGCTTCCGTCCCGCTGCCGGTCAGCGGCTTGCCATAGGCGTGGTCCTTGCCATAGAGCGCCGGCGGCAGCAAGCGGGCGACGAGATTGCGCGGATTGGCCTTCTCCTGCTGGATGCCGGCGAGCCAGCGTCCGCGCAGCCGGTCGATCTCCTCCGTCTTGAAGGCGGGATTCCGCACCACGTCGGCCAACAGGGCCAGGGAGGGAGACAGCTTGTCCCGCAGCGCTGAAACTCCGGCATAGGCCGCATCCAGATTGTTGCGCAGCCACAGCTCCGCCCCCAGCCCTTCCAGCTCCGCCGCGATGGTGAGCGCATCGCGGCTCTTCGTGCCTTCGTCCATCAGCTCGGCGGCGAAGGAGCCGACGCCCGGCTTGTCGGTCGAGTCGGCGGCATAGCCGGCATCGAACTGCAAGGCCACCTGCACCGTCGGCACCGCCGTACGCCGGGCCAGCGACACCTGGATGCCGTTGGACAGTTTGGCCGTCTCGATCTCGGGGAAGCTCAACTCGGGCGTGGTGTCCACCACCGGCAAGGCGGATCGGTCGGCCCCGCCGCCGGACACGGAATAGGCCGGGACCGGGACCACGTCGACCTGGTGCCAGCCGCGCTTCAGCCACTCGCGCGCCGCCGCGTGGACCTCGGCCGGAGTTGCCGTCTCGATCCAGTTCAGCCAGGTCGCATAGTGGGCGGGGTCGCCGTGATACAGCTCCCCTTCTGCCAGGATGGTGGCCTTGCCGCTCCGGCCGCCCACCTTCTCGACGCCGCGGACGAAATTGGCGCGGTAGACGGTCTTGGCCCGCTCCAGCTCCTCCGCCGTCGGTCCCTTCTCCAGGAACTCGGCGATAACTTGCTCCATGAGCTTTTCCGCTTCCGCCGGGTCCGCGCCCGGCTTCGGCATAACGGTCACCATGAACATGGAGGCCAGCTCGAACGAGATATTGCCGGCGGAGGCGCTGGTGGCAATCTGACGGTCGTAGACCAGCTCCTTGTACAGGCGGGAGGTCTTGCCGCCGCCCAGCACCTGGGCCGCGAGGTCGAGCAGCGCGCTCTCCCGCGTGTCGATGCCCGGCACCGCCCAGGCACGCCGCGCCATGGGCTGCGGCACCCGGTCTTCCAGCCGGGTGCGGGTATCGGCCGCCCGGTCCGGCACTTTGTGCAGGTCGCGGACAAGGTTCGGGCCCGGCGGGATATCGCCGAAATACTTCTCCACCAGCGGCCGGGCCGTAGTCGCGTCGATGTCTCCCGACAGCACCAGCACGGCGTTGCCGGGGCCGTAATAGCGCCCGAACCACTCCTTCACATCGTCCAGCGATGCCGCCGCCAGATCCTCCATGGAGCCGATGGTGGTCCAGCTGTAGGGATGGCCGGAGGGGAACAACCCGGACAGGAGGGATGCCCAGACCCGCCCATAGGGCTGGTTCTCGCCCTGGCGCTTCTCGTTCTTCACGACCTCGCGCTGCTCATCCAGCTTGGCTTGGTCCACGCTGCCGATGAAATGGCCCATGCGGTCGGATTCGAGCCAGAGCGCCATGTCCAGAGCCGTGGTCGGCACGGTCTGGAAGTAGTTGGTGCGGTCCAGGCTGGTGGTGCCGTTCTGGTCCGTCGCCCCCACCTGCTCGAACGGGGCGAACCACTCGCCCTTGTAGTTCTCCGTCCCCTGGAACATCAGATGCTCGAACAGGTGCGCGAAGCCGGTGCGGCCCGGCTTCTCGTCCTTGCTGCCGACATGGTACCAGACGCCCACCGCCACCACCGGGGCCTTGCGGTCGGTATGGACCAGCACGCGCAGGCCGTTGGGCAGCGTGATGCGCTCATAGGGGATGTCCACCGCAGCGGCCGGCTTTGCCGCGGCCGCCGGCTTCGCCGTCGACTGGGCGAACGCCGCCGGCGACTGGCCGAGCAGCAGGGCCGCGGCGGCGGTGGCGAGAATCGGGCGGATAAGGAGTCGGCGTGATCGCATCGCTGGGCGTCCTGGTGACAATCGAAGCGGTAGAGGATGCCACGTCCGGGGGATGCCACCAAGCGTTTGAGCTACTCCCCGCGCCACCCTTCCTCCGCGCAGCCTGTCCAGGGGCGCTGTCCTTTCCGGCGATGGCCGCCGGCCCGCGGCATTGCCCAGAGCCGGCCTGTGATGTTATGCACCTGACCGTTTGCCCGCCCCCTCCCCCCAGCATCGGGAAGCCGCCATGACCGCACCCGCCGCCCCCAGCCTGTCCCGCGACGAGTGGATCGCGAAGGCGCGCACCTTGTCGGAGGCGCTGCCCTATATGCGGCGCTATGCCGGCAAGACCATCGTGGTGAAGTATGGCGGCCATGCCATGGGCGACGAGTCGCTGGCCATCAAGTTCGCCAGCGACATCGTGCTGATGAAGCAGGTCGGCATCCACCCCATCGTGGTGCATGGCGGCGGCCCCCAGATCGGCCAGATGCTGGAGCGGCTGAAGATCAAGTCGGAGTTCGTGGACGGGCTGCGCATCACCGACCGGGAAACGGTCGAGGTGGCGGAGATGGTGCTGTCCGGCTCCATCAACAAGCAGATCGTGGCCCTGATCAACGATGCCGGCGGCGATGCCATCGGCCTGTCCGGCAAGGATGACGACCTGATCGAGGCGCGCAAGGTCACCCGCACCAAGCGCGACCCGGACAGCAACATCGAGAAGATCATCGATCTCGGCTTCGTCGGCGACCCGTTCCGGATCAATCCCGGCCTGCTGCTGAAGCTGCGCCAGGCCGACATCATCCCGGTCATTGCCCCGATCGGCATCGGCGAGGACGGCCAGACCTACAACATCAACGCCGACACGGCGGCCGGCGCCATCGCCGCCGCCATGAAGGCCACGCGCCTGCTGCTGCTGACCGACGTGGTCGGCGTGCTGGACAAGACGAAGACGCTGATTCCGGAGCTGACGGTGGATGCCGCCAAGGCCGCCATCGCCGACGGCACCGCCACCGGCGGCATGATCCCGAAGATCGAGACCTGCCTGTCCGCCGTGGAGGGCGGCGTGGAAGCCGCCGTCATCCTGGACGGCCGCGTCCCCCACGCCATCCTGCTGGAAATCTTCACCGAGGGCGGGGCCGGCACGCTGATCGGAAAGAAGTAGGGGAATTCGGGGTTTAGATCTGTCAGTCCTCGCCCTGGCTGCCTCCCTCGTCCGCTGACGCGACGACAGGCTCAGGGTGAGGACTTACTTCCGCCGGAGATCACTCCGCCGCCACCTCTGGCACCCGGGCCTCCGCCAGCTTGGCCGGCTTCGGGCCGCCGGTGGCCCAGTCCAGCAGCTCCACCGTGTGGACCAGCGGAATCCCGGTGCCCTGGGCGATCTGGGTCATGCAGCCGATATTGCCGGTGGCGACGAGGTCCGGCCGCACGCTCTCGATGTTCCGCACCTTGCGCTCGCGGAGCTGGCCGGCCAGCTCCGGCTGGAGGATGTTGTAGGTGCCGGCGGAGCCGCAGCAGATGTGCCCCTCCGGCACGCCCACCACCTCGAAACCGGCCTGCTTCAGCAGGTTGCCCGGAAGCTCCTTGATCTTCTGACCGTGCTGCATGGAGCAGGCGGAATGATAGGCGACCCGCAGCTTTTCCGGCGCCTTCGCCGTTTCCGGCAGGCCCAGCATGGCCAGCACTTCCGTGATGTCCTTGGCGATGGAGGAGATTTTCGCCGCCTTCTCCGCCAGCTCCGGATCATCGCGGAGCATGAAACCGTAATCCTTCACCGTGGTGCCGCAGCCCGACGCGGTGATGACGATGGCGTCCAGCCCCTTGCCGTCCATCTCCCGCACCCAGGCGCGGACATTGTTCGGCGCGAACTGGCTTTCCTTCGCCCCCATGTGATGGGTCAGCGCGCCGCAGCAGCCGGTTCCCTCCGCGATCACCACCTCTGCCCCCAGCCGGTTCAGCAGGCGGATGGTGGCCTCGTTGATGTCGGGGTCCAGCACCGGCTGCACGCAGCCGGACAGCAGGGCCACGCGCATGCGCTTCGGCGCTTCCGCCGGGAACACGCCCGGCTTCTCCTGCCGGCTCGGTCCATGGATCTTGCCCGGCGCCAGGGTCAGCATGGTCTTCAGCCGCGCCGGCATCACGCCCGCGAAGGTCTTGCCCAGCTTCGCCCCGCGCAGCGCCCAGCGGAAGCGGTCGGTATAGGGCAGGATTTCCGTCAGCATCCTGCGCTGGACCCGGTCGGGCAGCGGCCGCTGGTAGGTTTCCGCGATATGGTGCCGGGCATGGTCCACCAGATGCATGTAGTGCACGCCCGAGGGGCAGGTGGTCATGCAGGACAGGCAGGAGAGGCAGCGGTCGATGTGCTTGACCGTGACCTCGTCCGCCGGCCGGTCGTTCTCCAGCATCTCCTTGATCAGGTAGATGCGGCCGCGCGGGCTGTCCAGCTCATCGCCCAACTGGGTGTAGGTCGGGCAGGTGGCCGTGCAGAAGCCGCAATGCACGCACTTGCGGAGGATCTTCTCCGACTCCGCAACATCGCTGTCGGCCAACTGGGCGAGGGTGAAATTCGTCTGCATTTGGGTCAGATCGCCTTTTGCGAGGCTGCGCGGCAAACCGGCCGCGGCATGTTCCGATAAAATGGGCGGTCAGTGCCGGGCATCACACCCCCGCCACCATCCGGCCGGGGTTCAGCACGCCCTGGGGGTCGAACTGCTGCTTGATCCGGGCGGACAGGGCGGCCACGGCGGCCGACTGCGGATGGAAGACGGGGATGCCGGCGCGGACCGGTTCCGGCGCGCGGATTAGGGTGGCGTGGCCGCCGCCGCTGAAGCGGCCGGGCGGGAGGATGGCGCCGCGCACGGCGGCTTCCGCAGCCTCGCCCTCCGGCAGACCGATCCAGATCAACCCGCCGCCCCAGTCCAGCCAGCCCACCGCACCCGGCACGGCCTGCCGCACCCGGTCCAGCACCGCCGCCCCTCCATCGGGGGCACGGACAGCTTCCAGACCACCATCTCCTGCCGCTCGGCGAAGGGTGTGGCATCGCGCAGGGCCGCCCAGAGGGCGTGGCTTTCCATCACATCCAGCACCGCCATGGCGGCGCGGCCGGCCAGCAGCCCTTCCAGCAGGGTCAGGCGGGCGGCCACGCTGACCTCCGGCCCTTCCAGCCGCAGCAGCGCGCAGGGTGTGCGCGGCGGCAGGCCAGGGAAGGCCAGCTCGGCCGGCACCCAGGCGGCCCCGGACACCTCCGCCCCGCTGCCCAGGGCATCCGACATGGCCTTGACCGCATCCGCGGCGGTGATCCCGGCCAGCACACAGGTGCGCGTCACCTCCGCCGCCGGCAGCACCTTCAGCGTGATCTCCGTCAGCACGCCCAGCGTGCCGAAGGCGCCGGTCAGAAGCTTGGGCAGGTCGTAGCCGGTGACGTTCTTCACCACCTTGGCCCCGGCCTTGAACAGCTCCCCCCGGCCGGACACGGCGGAGGTCGCCAGGATATGGTCGCGGGCCGCCCCCCACTTCACCCGGCGCGGGCCCGACAGCCCGGCGGAGATCAGGCCGCCGATCGTGCCCTCGTTCGTTCCGGCACCGAAAAGAGGGCCGTAATCCGGCGCCTCGAAGGCCAGCTCCTGGCCGCGGCCGCGGAGCGTCTCCTCCACCTCCGCCATGGAGGTGCCGGGCTTCACAACCAGCATCAGCTCTTCCGGTTCATAGGAGACGATGCCGGATAGGGCGGAGAGGTCGAGCGTGTGGGCCGCCTGGACCGGCCGGCCCAGCGCCGCCTTGGTGCCCCTGCCCTGGATGCTGAGCGGCTGGCTCTCCGCCACCGCCCAGCGCACGGCCTCGATCACCTGGGCGTCGGTTTCGGGCTTGAAGGTGGTCATGGCGCGATGTTTCCCGATAGGTGGGCGGCCCGGAGCGGGGTGTGGCGTGGAGCGGATTGGGACGGTGGCTGTGGCTGTGGCGGGGCGTGTCGCAATCCGCCTGCGGCTTCTTGCGACCTACGGTGTGTCCTTGATAGCTGGATCATGCCGGCCCTCAGAACCGCGGGATGTCCGGAAAGGCCAGCTTGCCCTGATGCACCACCATCTTTCCCAGCTCGGCACAGCGGTGGAGCTGCGGGAAGACCTTGCCGGGGTTCAGCAGGCCGGCCGGATCAAAGGCGCATTTCAGCCGCTGCTGCTGCGCCAGATCCTCCTCCCCGAACTGGTGGGTCATGAGGTCCCGCTTCTCGATGCCGACTCCGTGCTCCCCGGTCAGCACACCGCCGACCTCCACGCACAGCTTCAGGATGGCCGCGCCGAAGGCCTCGCAGCGCTCCAGCTCGCCGGGATTGTTGGCGTCGAACAGGATCAGCGGGTGCAAATTGCCGTCGCCGGCATGGAACACGTTGGCGACCCGCAGGCCGAACTCGCTTTGCATCTCCTCCATCCGCTGGAGGACGTGGGGCAGCGCTTTGCGGGGGATGGTGCCGTCCATGCACATGTAGTCGGGGCTGATGCGGCCCACGGCCGGGAAGGCGGATTTGCGACCGGCCCAGAAGGCGGCGCGCTCCTCCTCGCTGGCGCTGACGCGGATATAGGTGGCCCCGCGGGCGCGGGCGATGGTCTCCACCCGCTGGATCAGGTGGTCGACCTCCGCCGCCGGCCCGTCCAGCTCCACGATCAGGAGGGAGGCGGCGTCGCGCGGATAGCCGGCGCCGACGAAATCCTCCGCCGCGTTGATGGCGGGGTTGTCCATCATCTCCATGCCGCCGGGGATGATGCCTTCGGCGATCACGGCGGCCACGGTCTCGCCGCCGGCCTCCACCGTGGGGAAGCCCACCAGCACGGCGCGCGCCGTTTCCGGCTTCTGCAGGATGCGCACCGTGACCTCGGTCACGATGCCCAGCAGCCCCTCGGACCCGGTCAGGATGCCCAGCAGGTCGTAGCCCTCGGCATCCATGTGCTTGCCGCCGAGGCGCAGGATCTCGCCATCAATGGTGACGAACTCGACGCCCAGGATATTGTTGGCCGTGACGCCGTATTTCAGGCAGTGAACGCCGCCCGAATTCTCCGCCACATTGCCGCCGATGGTGCAGGCGATCTGGCTGGACGGGTCGGGCGCGTAATAGAAGCCGGCATGCTGCACCGCATGGGTGATGCCGAGGTTGGTGACGCCGGGCTGGGCCGTGACGGTGCGATTCTCGTAATCGATGTCCAGGATCTTGTTCAGCTTGGACAGGCCGATGGTCACCCCGTCGGCCAGCGGCAAGGCGCCGCCGGACAGGCCGGTGCCGGCCCCGCGGGGTACGATCCTGGCCCCCATCTCCTTGCAGATTTTCAGCGCCGCCGCGACCTGTTCGGTGTTGGAGGGCAGCACCACAACCAGCGGAAGCTGGCGGTAGGCGGTCAGCGCATCGGTCTCATAGGGCTTGAGGGAGCGCTCATCGGCGATCACGCCGTTGGGCACGGCCTCTTGCAGCCGCGCGATCAGGGCCGCGCGGTTGCGGATCACGCTCTGATCCGGCGCCGGCATCAGCATGGCCGTTTCTCCCCGCCTTGTCTGGTGTTCAGGCCGGGATGATGGGCGGGCGGAGCCGTGCTTTCAAGGAATCTGAGACGCTTTTCCACAGTGTGGAAGCGTTACTCCCGGGGTGCGCGAACGGCGTGCCCCAACAACGAAAACCGCGCCGGATGGCGCGGTTGTCGCAATCCGCAGGGCCAAATCGCGCCTGCGGCCGAACCTGAACCGAACTCAGCCCTGGCGGGCCTTGAAGCGGGGGTTCTGCTTGTTGATGACGTAGACGCGGCCCTTGCGGCGGATGACGCGGCAAGCCTTGTGGCGGGTCTTCATCGACTTGAGAGAGTTGACGATCTTCATTTTCGGGTACTCGGTGCTGGGGCCTGGAATTTGAGGCGCGGACCATAATCGCGCCGATCCGGCCTGTCAACCATGGCGGGCGCGATTCCGTGCCCGCGCGAGACGTTCCGCCCCGCCAGCCGTTTTCCTTCCGACCATTCTACCCAGTGTACAAGGGAGGACCCGCTTATGGCATGTCCGCATGCGCGCCCACAGCCGCACAGAATTCCTGACCGGCGCCGGGCGCCCGGGCGGTCCCTGCTGATGGGGGCCACGGCGGCCCTGGCTCTGGCGCTCGCTGCCCCGGCTGCGAACGCCCAGCGCGGGCCGGAGCAGGCTCCGCCGCAGCAGCAACAGCGCGAGGCGGCGACCACCGGCATGCAGCACGGCGAGCGGCCGGTGAGCTTTTCCCAGCTCGCCAAGGCCAAGCTGCCCGCCGTGGTGACCATCACGGCGTCCGGCGAGGCCCAGGCCGGGCCGGGCGGCATACCGGGCGGTCCCGCCTCCCCCTTCCCGCCGGGCTCGCCCTTCGAGGATTTCTTCGAGGACTTCTTCGGCCAGCCGCCGGGCGGCCCTGGCGGCGGTGCGCCGGGCGCTCCCGGCCAGCCGCCCCAGAGCCGGCCGACACGGTCCCTGGGCTCCGGCTTCATCATCGACCCGTCCGGCTTCATCGTCACCAACAACCATGTTGTGGAAGGCGCGACCGAGGTGCAGGTCACGCTTGAGAGCGGCCGAACCATTCAGGCCGAGGTAGTCGGCACCGATCCCGCCACCGACATCGCCCTGCTGCGGGTGGATGTGGGCGAGGAGCTGCCGGCCCTGGCCTGGGGCGACTCGGATGCGGCCGAGGTGGGCGACTGGATCATCGCCATCGGCAACCCGTTCGGGCTGGGCGGCTCCGTGACCGCCGGCATCATCTCCGCCCGCGCCCGCGACATCGGGGCCGGGAACTATGACGACTTCATCCAGACCGACGCCGCCATCAACAGCGGCAATTCCGGCGGCCCCATGATCGACATGGACGGGCGGGTGATCGGCGTCAACACCGCCATCTTCTCCCGCACCGGCGGCAGTGTTGGCATCGGCTTCTCCGTACCCTCGGCCATCGCCTCCTCGGTGGTGGCGGAGCTGCGGGAACAGGGCTTCGTCACCCGCGGCTTCCTGGGCGTCACCATCCAGCCGGTGACGGAGGAGATCGCGGAGGCGCTGGGGCTCCAGGCCCAGGAGGGGGCTCTGGTCTCCTCCGTCTCCCCCGACAGCCCTGCCGCCCGCGCGGGGCTTCAGACCGGCGACGTGGTGGTGTCGGTCAACGGCGAGACGGTGGAGGAACCGCGCGACCTGTCCCGCCGGGTGGCCGACATCGACCCCGGCGAGCGGGTGCAGTTGGAGGTTCTGCGCGAGGGCGAGCGGCAGACCATCCAGGCCCAGGTCGGCGAGCTGCCGCGTGAGCAGCAGACCGCGGAGGCCGCGCCGCAGGATCAGGGCAGCCCGCTGGGACTGGCCCTGGCGCCCGCCGGATCGCCGGAGGTGCGGCAGCAGTTCGGCCTGCCGGACGACGCTACCGGCGCCGTGGTGGTCGGGGTACAGCCCGGATCACCGGCGGCGGAGCGGGGCTTCCAGCCCGGCGACCTGATCACCCGCGCCAACCGCCAGCCGGTCCAGGGTCCGGAGGATCTGACCCAGGCCATCCAGCAGGCCCGCAAGGACGGCCGCGACTCGCTGGTGGTGCTGCGCCAGACGGAACAGGGCGCGGTCTTCGTGCCGCTGCCGCTGAGTCCCGACCAGGGCTGAGGCGGACGCGCACAAGTGCAAAGGTATGGACGGAACCGTGGCGGACGCCGCGGTTCCGTTTCCTTTATGAAAGGTCCGCAGGCTTCATGGCGTAGAAGCGGTAGCAGCGCAGCCCGCTGGACAGGGCGGCGACGCGGCGGGCCCAGAGCTCCACCTCCTCCACCACCGCGAGCTTGGTTTCCCGGTCCATGGCAACCGTTTCCAGATGCTTCACGAGCTGCTGGATGGCGGTGACGATCATGGTGACCTGGGCGTCGGAGATATCCTCCGCGATGCGGATGTCGAGGTTCCGCTGCTGCAAGGCGGCGGAATACTGCTCCACCGACCAGGGATGGGGTTCGACCGGTTCGTGCGCGGCCCAGCCATCGAAGTCCCGCCCCCGCTGCCGGCTGTTGTCGATCACATAGTCGGTGAAGAGGAGCTGTCCCTTCGGCTTCAGGCAGGCCTCGATCGCGTCGATCAGCCCGTCCTTGTTGTGCACGGTATAGAGCGCCTCCTTCGAGAAGATGGCGTCCACGCGCTTGTTGAAGGTGAAATGCTCCGGATCGAACTGGCTGATGGGCGCCTGGCGGGCGAGGCCGGCCTTGTGGGAACGGAACATGCCCGCCTCCGCCAGGACGGGATTGTACTCCAGACCGGTGACCCAGGCCCCGTACTGGGTGGCCATGGCGCGGCTGGACCCGCCCAGTCCGGCGCCGATATCCAGCACGCTCATCGCCGGATTCAGGCCCAGCGGCTTCACCAGGGTTGGAATGTGGTCGGTGCCGCCGGGGGTGGCGAAACCATGGCCCCAGATCTTCTCCGCCACCTGGATGCGGGACGCGGTCCAGAGCGGCTTGTTGTGGCGGTTCAGGTGTCGCCCGTTTCCGACGGCCCCATGCGCCGCCGCGGACGAGCCGTCCATCACCGACCCGAAATCCGAATCACGCAGACGGCGGCTCAGGATGGCGGAAAGGTCGTACCCTTCCCACCAGGCGATGAACCGATCCTTCAGCGACAGGGCCGCCTGCGGAGCGTTATCGGAGCTTCTTGGTCCGGTCATGTGTCTGCGCAATGCCGTGAACGGCCGACTGCGACATAATCTACCCATACTGGATGCGTTAAGGAACAATATACCAGGAAACCGCCATTATTTTAAGTAAGGGTGCGGAATATGGCGCTGTCTGGAAGGCCCCGGCCTGGCACCTTCCGGATTTTGCATACCGGCCATGATCTGACCGCATTGCGTCGGGTTGCAGGCGGCCGGACCCGAATTCGACAAGGGGTGGCGGATTCTCGGCCTTCGTGCCCCCACATCCCGTCCGTCCGGCTGATCCTGTAGGGCTATAGCCCTTCCGGAGCACCCCTCGGCTTTCATGGTGCAAGCGGAGGCGAGTCGGTATAAGGTCAGTCTGGGGTGGCTGATCGGCTCTACCGCGTCCGACGGTTCGGCGCAGGGGTCCGGCTTTCGTCCTTGCAGCCGGCAAGCCGGTCAAGTTCCTCAATCGTTCGACCAGTCGAGTTCAAGACCACATGTACGATCGCCGTTCTCCGCAGAGCCCGCAGATCACCCGTCGGGGCGTCACCGCCACCGTCAAATGGTATAACCCCACCAAGGGTTTCGGTTTCGTTACCCTGTCCGATGGTTCTCCGGACGCCTTCCTGCACGCGTCCGTTGTGCAGTCCGCCGGCCATGAGGCCCTGGCCGACGGCACGACCATCGTGTGCGACCTGTCCCAGGGCCAGAAGGGCCCGCAGGTGGCCTCCATCAGCAGCGTGGACGAGTCCACCGCGACTGCTTCTCCGCGTGCTGGCGGCGGCGGTGGCTTCGGCGCCCGCGGCGGCTTCGGCGGCGATCGTGGCGGCTACGGCGACCGCGGCGGCTACGGTGACCGTGGCGGCTTCGGCGGCGATCGCGGCGGCTATGGCGACCGCGGTGGCTACGGCGACCGTCCGCGCTCCCCGCGCGCTGGCGGCTTCGGCGGCGGCTACGATGCCGGCCCGACCGAGACCATCGAGGGCACCGTGAAGTTCTTCAGCAGCGACAAGGGCTTCGGCTTTGTCACGCCGGATGGCGGCGGGAAGGACGTGTTCGTGCACGTCACCGCGCTGGAGCGTTCCGGTGTGCGCACGCTGGCCCCGGAGCAGCGCGTGCGTCTGGAGACCAGCATGGGCCAGAAGGGTCCGCAGGCCAACAAGGTCGAAGTCATCTGATCCACGGCTACAGGCCATAGATCAGGGCTTCCGATCCGTTTGGTCGGCGTGCGCGGGAACCCGCTTCCCGCGCGCAGCTCTTTACAAGATTTGATCTGCGCTTGCGGAGTGGTTCGGGCGCCGACGGAATTCGTCGGCGCCCTTTCCGCATTTGGAGCCCACGCAATCCGTTCGGGATCGTGCTCCGATCCGGGTTTTCGCAAGTGCGAAGGCATGGCACACTTTCCGCCATGACAGACCTCCCCGCACGCTGTTTCCGCCCTGCCCTTCCCCTGCTCCTCGGCTTCTGCCTGCTGGCTCCGTTCACGGCCGCGGCGCAGTTTTCCGGGCCGGAGCCCGCGACGGGCCGGAAGGAGCGCACCCTCTCCACCGCCGGCCAGCACATGGTCGCCGCCGCGAATTCCCTGGCGGCGGAGGCTGGGCGCGAGATGCTGCGCCAGGGCGGCAGCGCCGTGGATGCGGCTATCGCGGCGGAACTCGTGCTGGGGTTGGTGGAACCGCAGTCCAGCGGGCTCGGCGGGGGCGGCTTCATGGTGGTTGCCGCCCCTGGCGGGGAGGTCACGACCTATGACGGGCGGGAAACCGCGCCTGCCGCCACAAGCCCCGGCCGGTTCCTGCTGCCCGATGGCCAGCCGATGCCGTTCTTCGAGGCGCTGGACAACGCGAGGGCGGTGGGCGTTCCCGGACTGGCGGCCATGATGAAGCTGGCCCATGACCGCCACGGCCGGCTGCCCTGGGCCGACCTGTTCCAGCCCGCGATCCGTCTGGCGGAGGAAGGTTTTCCGGCTCAGCCGCGCATGGTGGAGGTGCTGACCAGTTGGCGACACCTGCTGGAGACGCGTCCGGACATGCGGGCGACGTATTACCGGAACGGCGCCGGTCCGCCTGCCATCGGGGAGATGTTCCGCAATCCCGCCCTGGCCGAAACCATGCGCCGGCTTGCGGCGGACGGGCCGCAGGCGATGCATGAGGGAGCCATCGGGCAGGAGATCGTGCGGCACCTGCGCAGCTTGGCCGGCCCGGACGGCCTCGCGACGCCGACGGAGCAGGACTTGGCGCAGTACCGCGCGCTGGAACGGGACGCGGTCTGCGCCCCATACAGGCAGTGGCAGGTCTGCGGCATGGCTCCGCCCTCCGCCGGGGGCATCGCCGTTCTTCAGATTCTGGGTATGTTGGAGGCGTTTCCGATGGCGGAGCTGGGAGCGGACGGTCCCGCCGCCTGGCACCTTTTCGCGGAGGCGAGCCGCCGCGCCTATGCCGACCGGGAGGTTTTCGTCGGCGATCCGGCCTTCGTCAAGGTGCCGGTGCGCGGCCTGATCGATCCCGGCTATCTTGCCGGACGGGCCGCCGACATTGAACCGGCGCAGGCGACCAGGGGGACGGTGCCTGCCGGCGATCCGCCCTGGCGGGAGGGCCGGGCCTATGCGCCGGGGTCCGAACCGGACGTTCCCTCAACTACCCACCTGTCGGTGGTGGATGGGGATGGACTCACCGTGGCAATGACCAACTCCGTGGAGTTCGCCTTCGGTTCCGGCATCGTGGCCGGAGGCATGGTGCTGAACAACGAGCTGACGGACTTCGCCTTCGTGCCCACGGGCGCGGGCGGGCTGCCCGTAGCCAACGCGCCCGCGGGCGGCAAGCGGCCCCGTTCCAGCATGGCGCCTATGGTGGTGTTCGACGCGCAGGGACGACCGGTGCTCACCATCGGCTCCCCCGGCGGAACAGCGATCATCGCCTTTGTGGCGCAGGCCATGGTGGCGATCCTGGACTGGGGCATGGACCCGCAGGCCGCGCTGGACCTGCCGCACCTCGTCAACCGCAACGGTTCCACCGTCGTGGAGGCGGGAGCGGAAGGCGACGCCCTGGCCGAAGCGCTACGCGCGCTGGGGCATGAGGTGGAGCGGGCGGACCTGAACAGCGGCCTGCACGCCATTCTTGTCACGCCCGATGGCCTGCAAGGCGGCGTCGACCCGCGCCGGGACGGGGCGGCTCTTGGCGACTGAGGGGTGAGGCAGGCGGCTCACCCCAGGCTGCGCACCGCATCGGCCAGCAGGCCGGTGAGCGGGATGGCATTGGTCGGGTGGGGAATGCCGTCGGCGGAGATGACCTGTTCGATCCCGGCGGCCCGGAACGTCGTCATCATCTCCTCCGGGAAGACGGCGTGGATGGCGCAGGCCAGCAGCCGCGCGGCCCCATGCTCTTTCGCCACGCGGGCCACGTCCAGCAGCGTGCCGCCGGAGCTGACCACATCATCCACCAACAGCACCGTGCGGCCCGAGAGATCGGTGCCGGGCGGCAACGTGACCGTCACGTCCCGGTCTCCCCGCCGCTCCTTCCGGCCGCAGAGCCCGGCCATGCCTCCGGCCCGCGCCACGCTGGCGACCAGATCCGCCGCCTCTTCATCGGGGCCGAGCACGGTCCAGCCTTCATCCGCGCCGAGTCCGCGCGCCCATTCGCCGGCCAGCGGCCCGGCAGTCAGGGCGAGCGCCCGGCGTCCGGGAAAGACCTCCGTCAGGTCGTGGGTGCGGTGCAGATGCGGTTCCACCGTCACCACGCTGTCGAACAGCCCGGACAGCCAGCGGCCCATGATGCGCTGGCTCACCACCTCGCCGGGATTGAATTCCAGGTCCTGACGCATATAGGCGAGATAGGGAGCGACGAGGTCGATGCGTTCTGCCCCCCGCTCACGGAGCGCGGCGGCCAGGAACTGCAGCTCCACCAGCTTGGAATTGGGCTGGTCCAACGAACGGACGATCACCGCGCGGCGCGGTGACGCGTCCAGGCGCACCAGGCTTTCCCCATCGGGAAAACGGTGCAGCGACGCCTGCCGGAACGGCATGCCCAGCGTACCGGCCAGACGCTCCGCAAGATCGCCGCCATCCGGGAATCCGATCAGCAGCGCGGAGTCTCCGTTCCGCCCGTCCGTCATGATGCACTCTCCCACTCTTCCATCAGCCTGCGGCTCCCCGGCGGGCGGGGGCTACAGGATGTGCAATGTCTATGTGCCGAGGAACAGAATGAAGTTGCAAGCGAACAGATTGAGGTAATCTTAACCGGTTGGATGAGGCTATATAGGTGGCGCTACCTTGATCGCGGTTGGCATCAGGGCTTGCGCGGGCGGAGAGTTGGATGGATTCGAGACAGCTGAGCGAGCGGGAATACGAGGCGCTGGAAGAGGCGCTGATGTCGTCGGCGCGGGGGCGTGCCTTCCTGCGCACGCGCGACCAGCGTACCCGCATCGTCGCCCAGGAGGAGTGGCGCGCCCTGCTGTCCGCCATGACGGAGCAGGTGATGCGCCTGGCCAGCCTGTCCGGAGGCAGCTTGCCGCCGGAAGTGGCCGGCCAGACCCCCCATCTGCGGATCATGCGGGAGGAGCTGAAGCAGCTCTCCAGCTATATCGAGCAGACCAGGATGGAGATCGCCCAGCTCCGCCCCATGGATGCCGGCGCCAACCGGATCATGGCGGCCACCAATGAGCTGGACGCCATCGTCACCGCCACGGAACGGGCCACCGGCGACATCCTGAACGCCACCGAGCGCATCCAGGCGCTGTTGGGCAAGCTGCCGCCGTCCGACACCGTCAGCGACATCGAGATGCAGACCATCGAGATCATGACGGCCTGCAGCTTCCAGGACATCACCGGCCAGCGCACCACGAAGGTCGTGAACACCCTGCGCTACATCGAGCAGCGGGTGAATACGATGATCGAGATCTGGGGGGTGGAGGAGCGCAAGGCCATGGGGCTGGGCGATGACGGCCTGTTCGCCACCAAGCCCGGCGACAGCCGCCCCGACGCGCATCTGCTGCACGGCCCGTCCGAGGGCGGCGTCACCCAGGACAATATCGACGCCCTTTTCGACGTGATCGGCGCAGCGCCGGCCACGCCGCCTGCGCCGCCCGCTCCTCCCGCCGCGGCGGAGGCTGCGGACGACGATGGCTGGGGCGATGCGCTGGCGGAGGCCAAGCCGGCAACTCCGCCGCCGCCTCCACCTCCGCCCCCACCACCACCACCTCCGCCGCCTCCTGCGGCTCCGGCGAAGGGCGGGACCGTGTCCCAGGCGGACATCGACGCCCTGTTCGGGTAGGGCCGCCACGCACGGCGGGGCCGAGCCCCGCCGGCACCGCTCAGCCGGCCGGCAGCTTGGCCTCGATCCGCTTCAGGACTTCCAGCATCTCCGCCAGTGTCCCGCCGATCCCCGCGGGCTCCTGACGGTCGGGAGCGGGGACGGCCGGCCCGTGCCGCTCCGCCTCGCGGTCGCGCTGGGCCAGGACAAGCTCCTGGAACGCTTCCGCCCCCGCCACGCCGGTCAGATCCGCCGCGGCCCCTTCCCCATGGCTGCCGGACCCGGCCGTCTCCACCCGCAGCTTCACCAGCCCAAGCGCATTGAGCAAGGGCCCGCGGATCAGGCTGACATCCTGGATCTTGTCCAGCGGTATCGCCCGCTCGCGCCGGAACAGCACGCCCTTGCCGGTCAGCAGCCGCCGCTCGGTCAATGTGCAGGAGAGGGACTGGAAATGCCGGCCGGACCACCACCAGGCGAGCCAGAGGAACAAAGGTAGGGTCAGCAGCCCGACGATGGAGAGCGTGCCGACGAGCACGGCCTGAAGGAAAACATAGGTGCGCAGCTTCGGGTCGAACGCCACGCGCGCCAATATCCGCTGCTCCGCCATTCCCTGCGCCTTCGGCTGCCACTTTCGCGGAAGTCTGACGCGGCCGGCGCTGGATTTGAAGGGCTATTCCGCCGCCATCCGGCGCGTATCCACGCCTGCCGCGGTGCGGACCAGGGTACGGAAAAGCTGCTGCTGGCCGCCATCGAGCAGCAGGAACTCCGGATGCCACTGTACCCCCAGCCAGAAGCTGCGGTCCGGCACCTCCACTGCCTGGACGATGCCGTGGATGTCGCGGGCGGCGATGCGGACGCCGGCGCCGACCTTGTCCACCGACTGGTGGTGCAGGGCGTTGACCCGGCATTCCCCCTCCCCCAGCACGGCATGGAGGCGGGTTTCCGGATCGATGCAGACGATCTTGCGCGGCAGCACCGTGCGCAGCCGCGGCGCTTCCACATAGACCTTGTAGATGTCGGTGTGCAGCGTACCGCCCCGATGCACATTGATCATTTGGGAGCCGCGGCAGATGCCCAGCACCGGCTTGCCGCACCGGTCGGCCCAGTCCAGCGCCTCCAGCTCCAGCGCGTCGCGCTCGGGATCGATCTTGATGGTGGGCTCCACCTGCGCGCCGTACAGGGTGGGAGTGATGTCGTCACCGCCGCCGATGACCAGCCCGTCCAGGTTGGAGAAGCCGCACCGCCGGTCCGGGGTCAGCCGCACGGCCTCGCCGCCTGCCCGCCACACGGCCATGCGGTTGAACAGCCAGGGGACGATGCTGCCGGTCGCCGATGCGGTCACCCCGATCAGCGGTTTTCTGCGCCGTGCCACGCCCGCCCCCTTACGGTGCCATCCAGCGCTGGACGATGCCGGGCCATTCCGTCAGCGCCCCCGCCTTCCACCGCTCCCGCCACATCGCACCCAACTCGTCCAGAGCCCAGCCATCGATGGACAGCCGCTCCACCTGCACCCAGCGGTTCCAATCCGGCACGATGGACCAGCCCGGAACGCCGACGCGGCTGTCGGGCAGCCGCCAGTGCCAGGTCGGCCGCGCCTTCACATGCGGGTCGCTGCGCATGTTTGTCAGCGCTTCCGGCACGATGCAGGCGAAGAGCGGGTAGAGGTCCAGCTCCCGGTTCCGGGAAGGGTTCCAGTGCATGTAGTCGCGGGCCAGACGCAGCAGATCCGGCCGGTAATCCGGCTCCAGCACCAGGGCGGCATAGGGGTCGGGAAAGCGGTGGACGAACGGCGCCACCCGGCGCGCCATGTCGATGTCCATCTGCTCGCGGAGCCAGGAGGACAGTAGAAGATAGGATTTCAGCACATTGAGGATGCCGTCGGCATCCCGGCGGCTGGCTTCCGGGTTGAAATGCAGACCGAAGGCATAGAAGAACCGCCCCTCCGTCCCCTGCGCTCCGCTGCGGCGCAGCCCCTCGACCAGCGCGTCCAGCTCCGTCAACTTGTCGATGGGCACCGGCGGGCAGGAGATTTCGTAGGGCATCACCATGCTGCCGACATCGCCGACGGCGGCACGGATCTTCTCCTCGATCTCGTCCAGCGTGCCCTTGGGCTGCTCATCGTTCTTGCGGCTGCCATGGGCGGCGAACCAGTCCAGCTCCACCGTGAAGTCGCCCAGGGACGTGCCCACGATGTGACGGCGGTGCTCATCTTCGATCTCGATCCGCCCGCCATAGATGTATCGGACCAGACGGGAGGTATCGGCGGCGTCCAACCCCGCGAACTCGATTTCCACCCCCACCCGCCGGGGCGTGCCGTCGGGCAGTGTTGGTTCCGGCGGTTCCAGGGGCAGAACGCGCCCAGCGCTGGATGTGGTGTCGGAATGCTTCCGTTCGGCGGGGGACTGCATCTCTTATCCGGCTCCGAGGGACAATCAGGTCGGGGCTGTTCGGGACTTACTCCAGGTAGGTCAGCAGCCAGTTTCGAATCTCCCGGTGGACCCGGTCGGCCACTTCGTCCAGCACATGGCGGGCGCCGCTGAACAGCAGAAACTTCTTCGGCTCCACAGCGATGGCGTGTAGATGCTCGGAACAGGTCGGCGGCAGGATTTCATCATCCTTGCCATGGACCAGAAGCAACGCGCACCGGGGCCCCAAAGTGGCCGCCAGGTCGCCGCCGTGGGATTGGGGCGCCAGCGCCACCACGGCCGTAACCGCCGGCATCCGCGCCGCCGCCTGGATTGCAACGGCGCCGCCGAAGGAATGGCCCACGACGGCCAGCTTTTTCGCCCCTCTTTTCTGGAGATAGGCCAGGCCGGCGCAGACGTCGAACACGCAATCCTCCATCTCGCCCGGATGGCGGAAGCGGACCCGCAGGCCCAGCACCTCCTCTCCCGTCAGCTCCGCCGCGAGTCTCGGATAAAGATCGCGGGCTGGCGTATCCCAGCCTCCCCCGACGCCGCCGATCCAGACCACCCCCCGCTTCGTCTCGTCCGCCGCATAATAGCGGCACCGCACCTCCCCCCGTTGCGTCGCCAAGGTCACGGCTTGGTAGCCATCGACCAATGAGGTGTCGTCACGCGCATTCTCGGCCATCTGGTCCCGCCCGTTTACGGCCCCCCTCCCGCCCTGCATGCCGCGGGCGGGCTATCCCCTCCCCTCCAACCCAGCCCTTCGGCGCTGGTTCCGTTCCGCAGGCGTACCCAGTCGGAGCCGGATGACTGGAACCGTCCCGACCCGCCTCCTGTTTGCGGGCATGCATCAGGCGCCCGTCGGCGTCGGAAACAGACCGGAAAGACGAACATGGAAACACCGCTGAAAATCGCCTTCCACAATCTGGAGGCATCGGAATCGGTGGAAGCCGCTATCCGCGAACGGTTCGACAAGCTGGAGAGGCTTTATGACCGGATGACCGCCTGCCGCGTATCGGTGGAGGCCACCCACAACCAGCACCGCACCGGAAACGTCTATTCCGTGCACATCGACATGGTCGTGCCGGGCAGCGAGCTGGTGGTCAGCCGCGAGCCCAAGGAAGCGCAGCAGAAATACATGAACCCGGACATCTACACCTCCATCCGGGACGCCTTCGCCGCGGCCGAGCGGCAGTTGAAGAGCTTCAAGCAGCAGCAGCGCGGCGACGTGAAGCGCCATGATTTCGAGGTCCAGGGCCAGATCACCCAGCTGGCCGATGACCACGGCTTCCTGATGACCAACACCGGCGGGCTGCTCTATTTCCACGCGAACAGCGTGATCGGCAGCGACTTCAAGGACCTGAAGCGGGGCGACCGCGCCCTGTATGTGGAGACGATGGGCGACACCGGCCCGATCGCCTCCAAGGTCTGGAAGGACGTGGACCGGGAACTGGGCTGAGTTTTGTCACCGGTTCTCCGCGACAACCGGCAGCCGGCCACCGCGACGGTGGCCGGCTTTGCCTGTTGACAACATCAGTGAAATCGCCAGGACGCCAGTACCCATGACCCAGCCGAAGGAGCAATCCGCCACCCAGGGCGTCAACGCCGACAACCGCAGCAGCAGCAGCGGCGCCGACGATGCGCACAGCAATGCCGGCGGAGCAAAGGGCGGGCCGGACGATCCGCGCACGGTGCCCGGCAACCTCGACCAGTCGCCTACGGTAATGAGCCCCAAGGACCTGCGCCCGGCCGGCGCCGGCCCGGTCGAAGACAAGCCTACCCCTCCGCGGGAGGAGCTGAAGCGCGGCGGCGCGCCCGGCGGCGCCCTTGGCGAGAGCTGAAAAACAACAGGGAGGATGCGAAATGGCCGAGTCACCGCGCAGCGCCACACCTCGTGGGAATGCCAATGAGCGCGTGGTCGGGAGCGACGGCGTGGGTCCCGCCAACCAGCGGGAGGGCGACGGCCTTCCGAACCGTGCCCCGACCCAGCAGGGCATGGCCGGCGATCAGTCGGCCGGCAGCCGCTCCTCCCAGGCGCGGGCCATGCACGATGACGGCCAGTACCGCGACAAGATTCCGGTGAAGGACCCGGCCACCTCCCCGCTCGGCACCGACAGCGAGGCTTCGGGCGCGCGGGCCGGCGAAGGGTCCATGGACCCGACCAGCCCGATGGGCGGGACAGCCGAGGCCCATTACCACCCGGCCGGCCACGCCGCCGGCCGCCAGTCCGGCACGGGCCGCATCTTCGGCATGACGCTGGGCGTCGGCGTGGTGGTCTGCGTGGTGGCGGCCGTGCTGGTGATGGCGGCGCTGTAAGGCTCTGCCGAACAAAAAGCCCGCGCGGAGCATCTTCCGCGCGGGCTTCAGGCTGCGAGCCGCCGGGCCGCTAGTTCGTCTTGCCCGGCGCGTCCATCAGCTTCTGCATCAGGTACACCACCAGCATGGCATTGTTCTGCGCCCGCTGCTTCAGGTTGGCGGCGGCGGAGTGGCCGCCCTCGATATTTTCGAAATAGATGACCGGGTGATCCTGGGCCATCATCTTCGCCGCGAACTTGCGGGCGTGGCCGGGATGCACCCGGTCATCCTTGGTCGAGGTGTAGATGAAGGGCTCCGGATAGGACGCGCCCTTGGACAGCTTTTGATACGGGCTGTAGGCCTGGATATAGGCCCGCTCTTCCGGGATTTCCGGATTGCCGTACTCGCCCATCCAGGAGGCACCCGCCAGCAGCGTGTGGTAGCGCAGCATGTCTAGCAGCGGCACGGCGATCACGGTGGCGCCGAACAACTCCGGCCGCTGGGTCATCACCGCCCCCATCAGCAGCCCGCCGTTGGAGCCGCCATAGATGCCCAGCCGCTCCGGCCGGGTCACCTTGGTCTCGACCAGATCCTCCGCCACCGCGATGAAGTCGTCGAAGGCGCGCTGCCGGTTCTCCTTCAGCGCCGCCTGATGCCAGCGGGGACCGAATTCGCCGCCGCCGCGGATGTTGGCCACCACATAGACGCCGCCATTCTCCACCCACTGCTTGCTCATGGGGCTGAGATAGCTCGGCGTGATCGCCACCTCGAACCCGCCATAGCCGTAGAGCAGGGTCGGGTTGTCGCCGTTCTGCTTCAGCTCCTTGCTGCGGATCACGAAATAGGGAACGCGGGTGCCGTCCTTGCTGGTGGCGAAGCGCTGCTCCGTCGTGAAGGGGGCGGCGTCGAACCTGGCCGGCAGGGACTTGATCGCCTCCGGCTTGTCGCCATCGGCCAGTAGATAGAGCGTGCTGGGCTGCAGGAAGCTGTCGAAATTCACCAGCACATCGCTGGAGAAGTCGTAGGTGGAGGTGATGGACAGGCTGCCGTTCTCCGGCATCGCCACTTCCGCCGTCTGCCAGCCGGATGCGCCACGGGTCAGTTTCAGCAGCTTGCCGGTGACGTTGTCCAGCACCGCCACATAGATGGCGTCCTTGGTGGAGCGCACCTGCTCGATCGCGCTGGTCTCGGTGGGGGCGACCAGGGCGGTCACCGTCCGGGCCGGCCCCTTCTCCACCTCCGCCAGCGGCACGGCGACAAGCGAGCCCTTGGCATGGGTCTTGCCGCCCACGGTCCAGTCGGCGCGGAGCAGGATCAGCAGATTGTCCCCGAAAACGCCCTGGCTGTCGATCTCCAGCGGCAGGTTCAGCTTGGTGGCCGTGCCATCAGGGGCGACGCGGCGGATTTCCTGGGTGAAGAAGTCAGGCAGCCGGCTGACGAACATCACCGTGCCTTCCGGCCGGTGGCTGACGGCCGGCCAGGCGCCCATGTCCTCCTTGGCCGCCTCGAAGACAAGCTTGGCCTCCGACAGGGGCTGGCCGCGCTTCCAGAGGCGCACCTGCCGCGGATAGCCCGAGGTGGTCATGCTGTCCGGGCCGGTGTCGGTGGAGATCAGCAGCGTGTCCCCGTCGACCCATTCGGCCGACTGTTTGGCCTCCGGCAGGGTGAAGCCGTTCTCGACGAACTGCTTCGTCTCCGCATCGAACTCCCGCACCACGGCGGCGTCCTTGCCGCCGCGCGACAGGGTGACGAGGCAGCGCCGGTTCTCCGGCGGCAGGCAGGAGCCGCCCTTGTAGACCCAGTTCTCATTCTCCGCCGTGGACAGGGCGTCGATGTCCAGCACGGTTTCCCATTGCGGGTCGGCGGTGCGGTAGCTCGCCACCGAGGTGCGCCGCCAGATGCCGCGCACATGGGTCTCGTCCTGCCAGAAATTATCGACCGTGTCGCCCTTCAGCGAGCCGTAGGGGATGCGGTCCTTGGCGGTGAGGATCTTCTCCGCATCGGCGCGGAGCCCTTCGAAGCGGGGATCGTCCTTCAGGCGCTTGAAGGCCTGTTCGTTCCGGTCCTTGACCCAGCCGATGGCCTTCTCGCCCTCGACCTCTTCCAGCCAGATGAATTCGTCGGTCATGGCTTCCTTGTCGGCCGCGGGAGTGGTGCTGGTGGTAGCGTCGGCGGAGGTCTGCGCCAGCGCCGGCGTTACGAACAACGCGGAAGCCGCGGCGGCGGCCAGAAGAAGTCTACGATACGCCATATCCGGTCCTGTCTCCCTCGCACGGGCACTGCCGCCCCTCTTTCAGTGAGGTAGCACCCCGACGTGCAGGGATAAAGATGCGGATACAATCCGGATACAATGTGGGGATGGCGCGCTGCGTTGACCGTCTCGCCAGAGGCCCATACATTACGGTATGTGTTCCTGGACGGCAGTAAACTGCACCCGGGCACTATGGAGGTTCGGGATGAATTTCATCCAGAGGCATGTCAGCGAGAATGGCGATCTGAATCTGCCGGCCTCTGTCCGCCATGCGGTCGGACTGGATCAGGGCGGGGATGTCATCGTCGAACTGGATGGCCGCGATATCCGCATCCGTCGGGTTGACGATGTCATTGACCATGCCCAGTCACTGACTCGGAAGCTGCTGGGCGGCGCACCCGAGGCAGGAGTAGATGCATTTCTGGCGGAACGTCGGCAGGATGCCGGTCGAGAATGACCCTGGTCGTTCTGGACGCTTCCGCCCTGCTTGCCCTGCTGCTGAATGAACCCGGCGGCCAACGGGTAAAGCAGGTGTTGTCCCGATCGGCAATCAGCACCGTCAACCTTGGCGAGGTGGTCGCCCATTTCGCCCGACATGGTGCAAGTGAACCTGACATTCGGGCTGTCCTGGACCCGCTGCCGTTGGATCGGCGTCTCTTCGATGAAGAGCAGGCCTACTCCGCCGGCCTGTTGCTGGTCGCGACGCGGGCGGCGGGCCTTTCCTTCGGCGACCGCGCCTGCTTGGCACTCGCCAAATCCCTGAACGTGAAAGCCCTGACCGCCGACCGTGTCTGGTCCCGTGTGGCCTCGACGGTCGATGTCGAGGTGGAAGTCATCCGCCCAACGGAATAGGTGCCGGGAACAGCATCCCCGCACCTATTCCTCCAAGGCTGAGGTTGCGCCGCCACGGAAGGCGGCGGCCAGCCCTCAATCCCCGAACGCCTCTTCCCAGGTGCCCTTGGTGCTGGCCTTGGAGTATTCGGTGGCGCGGTTTTCGAAGAAGTTGGTGTGCTCGATGCCGTTCAGGATGGCGTCCATCCAGGGCAGCGGGTTCTTCTCGATCCGGTAGACCGCCTGGAGGCCGAGCTGGGTCAGGCGGCGGTCGGCGATGTAGCGGATGTAGCGCTTCACCTCTTCCGCCGTCAGCCCCTCGATCGGGCCCATCTCGAAGGCGAGGTCGATGAAGGCGTCCTCATGGTGGACGATGGTTTCGCAGGCGACATAAAGCTCGCGCTGGAACTCCTCGTTCCACACTTCCGGGTTCTCATGCACGAAGGTGCGGAACAGCTTGATGATGCTCTGGGTGTGCAGCGACTCGTCGCGCACCGACCAGGTCACGATCTGGCCCATCCCCTTCATCTTGTTGAAGCGGGGGAAGTTCATCAGGATCGCGAAGCTGGCGAAGAGCTGCAGCCCCTCCGTGAACGCGCCGAACACCGCCAGCGTCTTGGCGATGTCCTGCTTGGAGTCCACGTTGAACTCCTGCATGTAATCGTACTTGTCCTTCATCTCCTTGTAGCGGAGGAAGGCCGAGTACTCCGCCTCGGGCATGCCGATGGTGTCCAGCAGGTGGCTGTAGGCCGCGATGTGCACCGTCTCCATGGCGGAGAAGGCGGCCAGCATCATGCAGACCTCGGTGGGCTGGAACACGCGGCTGTAGTGCCGCATGTAGCAGTTGTTCACCTCCACATCCGCCTGGGTGAAGAAGCGGAAGATCTGCGTCAGAAGGTTCTGCTCCGCCGGGGTGAGCTTCTGCCGCCAGTCCTTCACGTCGTCGGCCAGCGGCACCTCCTCCGGCAGCCAATGGATGCGCTGCTGGGTCAGCCACGCCTCATAGGCCCAGGGATAGCGGAAGGGCTTGTAGACCGGGTTCGGCGTCAGCAGGGAGGACATAGGCGCGGCGCTCACACAATATCTTGATGGTTGCCGGGGAGGTTACCACAAGAAGCGCGACGCTCAAGGACAAAGGCTGTGGATAAATGTGGATAAGGGGGATGGTCATAGGCGGGGCGTGGGGTGAAGCCGGTGCTCTCCGACCCCGCTCCGACCCTACCCCCGCTTCCGCATCCGGCTGACGAAGAACCCGTCCATCCCGCCCTTCTCCGCCAGAAGGCCGGGGGTGGCGCGGAGGTCGCCGTCGGGGGTGAGCAACTCGGCCAACCCGCCCACCTCCGACGCCTGCACCGGCACCCGCTCCAGGTCGCTGCGGCGGGACAGGATGGCGGCGACCTGCGCCTCCCCCTCCTCCGGCTGAAGGGAGCAGGTGCCGTAGACCAGCAGGCCGCCCGGCTTCACCATGTCGGCGGCGCGGTTCAGCAGCCGGGCCTGCACCCGGCCCAGCTTCTCCACATCCCCCTCGGTCTTCAGGCGGGCCACGTCGGGGTGGCGGCGGATGGTGCCGGTGGCGGAGCAGGGCGCATCCAGCAGCACGGCGTCCGCCTGGCCGTCCGGGGTCCAGGCGGCGGCATCGGCGGCCACCGTCTCCGCCTCCAGCCCCAGCCGGGCCATGTTCTCCCGCAGCCGGTCCAGCCGCTTGTCGGAGCGGTCCACCGCCACGACGCGCGCACCGGCGGCGGCGAGCTGGGCGGTCTTGCCGCCGGGCGCGGCGCAGAGATCGTAGACGGTCTTGCCGGAGAGATCGCCGAACAGGCGGGCCGGCAGGGCGGCGGCCGCATCCTGCACCCACCATGCGCCCTCGGCGAAGCCCGGCATCTCCGTGACCTGCCCGCCGGCGGTGCGGCGCAGCGTGCCGGTGGGCAGCAGGTCGGCCTCCAGCCGTTCGGCCCAGAGGGCGGCGTCGGATTTGAGGGTGATGTCCAGGGGCGCTTCGGCCAGATGGGCCTGCACGATGGCGCGGGTGGCACCGGTGCCGAAGGCCTTGCGCCACGCCAGCCACAGCCAGTCCGGCGTGTTCAGCCGGCCGGCATCCTGCGCCGCTGCCAGCTCCGCCCCTTCGCGGGACAGGCGGCGCAGCACGGCGTTGATCAGCCCCTTGTAGGGTGCCTGCCTGCGCGCCACTGCCAGCTCCACCGTCGTGTCCACGGCGGCATGGGCGGGGGTGGAGAGGAAGAGGAGCTGGGCGGCGCCCAGCCGCAGCAGGTTCTGCACCGGCGCCTTCAACTGGTCGCCGGGCTTGGCGAGGCTGGACTGGATCAAGACGTCGATCTGGCCCAGCCGCCGGAACACGGTGGCGCAGAGCAGGCGGACGAAGGCGCGGTCGCGCGGCTCCAACTCGCGAAGGCCCTTGTGCGCCTCCCAGGCATCGTCGAAGGGCACATGGCGGGCCAGCACCGACTCGACCAGGTCGAGCGCGGCTGAACGGGCGGCAAGGGTGGTATCGTCACGCATGCGCGGGATGTAACGCGCCGGGGCGGTGCTTGTCACGTTCGGGCGTGTGCAGGGCTGGGCGGCGCGCGGTGGAGAGCGCAGGCAAGCGGGCGGTTGGACAGACGCCCACTCCGCCCCCATCTGATGGGCTGGAGATTTCGTCACGGAGGACCGACATGGCGACCGAGACTGCGATTCTGGCCGGGGGCTGCTTCTGGGGAATGGAGGATCTGTTCCGCCGCCTGCCCGGCGTGGTGGATACCCGCGTCGGCTATACGGGCGGCAGCACGCCCGAGGCCACCTACAACGACGTGAAGACCGGCCGTACCGGCCATGCGGAATCGATCGAGGTCAGCTACGATCCGGCGAAGACCAGCTTCCGCGCCATCCTGGAATTCTTCTTCCAGATGCACGACCCGACGACGAAGAACCGCCAGGGCAACGACATCGGCACCCAGTACCGTAGCGCCATCTTCTTCACCACGCCCGAGCAGGAGCGCGTGGCCCGCGAGGTGGTGGCGGAGGTGGATGCCAGCGGCGTGTGGCCGGGCCGGGTGGTGACGGAGATCGTGCCCGCCGGCGAGTTCTGGGAGGCGGAGCCCTTCCACCAGGATTATCTGGAGAAGCATCCCAACGGCTATACCTGCCATTGGGTGCGCCCGAGCTGGACCCTGCCGAAGAAGACCGCCGCCGAATGAGGACGGTGCCGTAGGTCGCAAGGAGCGGAGCGGATTGCGACGTTCCCTCTGCCTTGCGCCGGCGGCCGAGAAGCGGGGACGTGCCGTAGGTCGCAAGGAGCGGAGCGGATTGCGACATCTCCCCCGCCCTGCCGCGTCGCAATCCGGCCTGCGGCCTTCTTGCGACCTACGGATCGCCGGTGGAATGGTGGGGTCGGTGACGATTCGCAAGATGAAAATGATGGAAATGATGAACCTGCCGGGTGTCGGCGGGGTGCCGATCTCTTAGGCTTGGCCGGCCGCGTTGCGCCGGAGGCGCAATCAAGCCGGAGGGGTCATCGCCGCTCCATCCTTCAAAATAAACCCGCGTTCCAGCCTATGCCCGCCATGCCACGGAAGCCCCGTGGGGATGGGCGTCGGCCAGGGTGCGTTCATGGGCGATGCCGTCCTGCCAGGACGTCAGCGTCAGTTCGAACCGGTCCGGCGGGGCGGCTTCCAGGCGCAGCCACGCAAGCGGCGCCCCTGCCCCGTACCGGTCCAGGCAGGCGCGGATGCGGGCCTGTGTTTCCGTAGGCAGATACTGCCAGACCACGGTGTGGTAGAGCACCGCCACCGCATCCGTCTCCGGTTCCGCCAACCGCCTCTCCACCCAATCCGCGGCATCCTCGCGCTGCACCCGCACGTCCAGACGGCGGGCCAGCTCTATGGCCCCGTCCAGGGCCTTGGCCCGGGCCTGCATGTCCGCCCAGACATAGGCCCGCAGGCGCAGCCGCTCCCCCTCCTCCTCGAGCCGTATGGGCCGCTGGTCGCAGCCGGCGCGGCTGGCGACGGTGATGGGCGTATCCAGCGGCGGCAGCGGGCCGGTCCAGTCCGGCGCCAGCCGGACCGGGCTGCCGGGATCGCCCCATTCCGCATCGCCCAGCCGGTAGTGGAAGCGGTCCCAGGCCATGTTCAGCCCGGCGCTGGCCCCGATCTCCAGCAGGCGGAGCGGCTTGCCGAAGCTCCTCGCCACCTCCAGGAACCCGCCCAGCAGCACCCCGGAACGCCCGACCTCGTTGGTCTGCGGCGGGGATTCAAGCCAATCGCGGATGAAGCCTTCATGCCGCCGCACGACCGCCAGGATAGCATTGCCGAAGTCCGGACCCGGCGCATGCGGCGGGTAGTGTCCGGCCAGATCCGCGTCGGTTCCGGTGAGCACCAGCGCATGCAAAGCGCCTGCGAAGCGCAGGGCAAGGGCATCCGCCTTGGGGTCGCCCGGCCAGCTTCCCAGCAGCGCCGCGACCGGCCCGCCGGCGCGGATGTCGTCCAGCGCATGCCGCAGCAGATCGGCGGTGAGGGGGGAGCCCAACCGGCCGCACCAGCCGATCTGGGTCTCGAACGCGGCAACGACCTCGGGGCGGGCGGGGGTGCTGGTCGGCATGCAGGCTCCGGAAACAGGAAGGGGCCGCAACCCCGAAGGGATGCGGCCCCATGCTCCCGCCGGAAAAGTGGCGCGTCAAGTCAGCTCCACGGTCCCCGCGGCTGGCGGGGCGTGCCGCCCGCATCGGGCACGATGCCGGCACTGCGGCGCGGCCGGGCGGTCGGGCTCGCGGCCTGGGTCGGCGGGGCGACGCTGGCGGCACGGCTGTTCCCCATCTCCATCTCCATCGCCAGGGCCTGGAGCCGGCGGATGCGCTCCTCCGTCTTGGGATGGGTGGAGAAGAGGTTGTCCATGTTCCGCCCGTTCAGCGGATTGATGATGAACATGTGGGCGGTGGCGGGGTTGCGCTCCGCCGGGATGTTGACGCTCTGGCGGGCGGCGTTCTGGATGCCGGCCAGGGCATTGGCCAGCCACAGCGGATTGCCGCAGATCTCCGCCCCCAGCCGGTCGGCCTCGTACTCGCGGGAGCGGCTGATGGCCATCTGGACCAGCATGGCGGCCATGGGGGCCAGGATCACCATCAGGATGGCGCCGATGGGACCCAGCGGGTTGTCGCGGTTGTTGCCGCCGCCGAAGAACAGGCCGAACTGGGCCAGCATGGACAGGGCACCGGCCAGCGTGGCCGTCACCGTCATGATCAGCGTGTCATGATGCTTCACATGGGCCAGCTCATGCGCCATGACGCCGGCCACCTCCTCCGGCGACAGGCGCTTCAGCAGGCCGGTGGTGGCGGCCACCGCCGCATTCTCCGGATTGCGGCCGGTGGCGAAGGCGTTGGGCTGCTCATTCTCGATGATGAAGACCTTCGGCATGGGAAGGCCCGCATTGCGGCTGAGCTGCTCGATCATGCCGTGGAACTCCGGCGCGGTGCGGGCGTCCACCTGGCGCGCGCCATACATGCGCAGCACCATCTTGTCGGAATTCCAGTAGGCGAAGACATTGGTGCCGACGGCGAAGAGCAGCGCGATCATCATGCCGCCCTGCCCGCCGATCAGATATCCCACCGCCAGGAAAAGGCCGGTCAGGCCGGCCAGCAGCATGGCGGTACGGAAATAGCCGGACATGGCTTGGACATTCCTTCTGCAAGGGCCCGGAACGGCCCTGACCCGATTGATATGGTTCCCGTCCCGGTCACGCTTCAAGACTTGGCGGCGGCGTCGGGAAGCGCCATATGTTGCGCCATGAGCCAGGACACGACCCCCGCCAACAGCCGAACCGCCGATCCCGTCACCGCCGCCGATGTCGTGCCCGACGCGCCGGCCACGCCCGGTCTCGCGCGGAACGGCGATCCCAAGAGCACGGTGCCCCAGAAGCAGGGTGAAATCGGCGGGCCGCAGGGGCCGGAGCCGACGCGCTTCGGCGACTGGGAAATCGGCGGCCGCTGCAGCGATTTCTGACCTTCCCCACTGGTCGGGCCCTGAACGTCGGCGTCATGCCTACTGCGGGTTGGGCTTGTTCGCCAGCGCTGCCGCATGACGTGCATATAGCCCTAAGATCGGGTTAAAGTCCCCATACTCTTGTAAGAAATTTGGGGTGCTAGGACAGGGTTCTTAGGTTCTACTTTCGTTTCCTCCCTGAAAGGCGTAGGCTGGGCATAGTCCAACCCTGTCCGGTTTCCGCCTTGATCCGTCTGGTTCGCCTCTTCTCCCTGATCGTGCCGGCCGCCCTCATCTCGGGGTGGGTCTCCGCGCCGCGTGCGGCGGAGGTGCTGTCCGGACCCGTGGCGGCGGAGGTGGTGAAGGTTGTCGATGGCGACACGCTGGATGTGCGGGTGCGCATCTGGCTGGACCAGGAAATCCTGACCAAGGTGCGGATGGATGGGATCGACACGCCCGAATCCCGCAGCCGCTGCAAGGCGGAGAAGGAGATGGCCCGCCGTGCCCGCGGCCGGCTGGAAAGCCTGGTCACCGGTGCCAAGGACATCGTGCTGCTGCGCGACATCTCGCACGACAAATATGGCGGCCGCGTGCGCGCCCGCGTCCTGCTGCCGGATGGAACCGATCTCGCGGCGGCCCTGATCGCCGAGGGCCATGCCCGGAAGTATGATGGCGGCAAGCGCAAGCCATGGTGCACCGGCCCTACGGCGGAAGGCACGGACAGCGTCGACAAGCCGGGTGAGCTGCAACTCGGCAAAGCGGCGGACTGATCCCGGACTGGAGTGACATCGGCGGGACAGAGGAACCCCCTGTCGCGCCGCCCGTTGCCCATGGGAGCCCGCCCCCTGCCGCCGCGGAGGCTGAACCCGTGCGTAGAACGACTCCCGTCCTCATGTCCCTTGTCGCCGTGCTGGCCCTGTCCGGCCCGATCCTGTCCGCATCGGCGCAGCAGCCCGCCGCGGATGGCGCGCCCGATCCGGGCTTCCGGGTGGAAATACAGGGCGTCCCCAACGACATGGACGAACAGTCCTTCGCCCAGGCGGTCCTTGCGGCATTGCCGGAGGAGCTGCTGAACCCCGAGCAGAACTTCAGCCGGACGGAAAGCTACGACCGGAATGCCGACTACCGGCTGCTGATGGTTTTCCATGGCGGCGCCGAAGAGCCGCAAATGGCCGGGCTCTGCGCCCGGACCATGAACGGGCAGGCAGCAATACCGGAGGCCCCGCCGGCGGAGTTCCAGGCGCTGACCACCACCACCAAGGTGGCCGCCGCCTTCTGCCGGGATCAGGAGACGCTGAGCACCGCCACCGATCAGATGACCGGGGAAGTGATGCCGGACAAGGCGAGCTTCAGGTTCCTGGTGGGAGATGTGGCGAAGCAGCTTTTCCCCAGCGGCTTCCAGGTCATGCCGGGCACGCCCGCCGCCCTGACCGCCGCCCCGCCGGGCTGAGGCGCGGTATCTTCGCTGCAAAGACGAACGGCCGGGACGCCCCATCGGGCATCCCGGCCGTTTCCGCTCGAGCCCCGACCCGTCAGCGCGGCGCGCTGGCGAGCTTCACGGCCACGTCGTAGACCGCCTCGTCATTGGTCTCAATGGTGTAGTCGCAGGAGCCGAACTTGTTGACCTGCTGCACCGGGATCAGTATCTGCGGCTCCTGCGCGCCCGGGGCGACCACGGCCGTCCAGGCCTGCCGGCAGAATTTCGGCGGCGCCGGACGGGCGGCCTGCTGCTGACGCCCCTGCTCCTCCGGAATGGCGGTGTAGAGCACTTCCCAGAACAGGGTCTTCTCCTGCGGGATGTCGAAGGTGAGGATCGGCTTGATCTCCGGCGCCGGCTCATCCTCCGGCGCGTTCGGCCGGCGGGCTTCCAGGCGGCCGGTGAAGAGCTGCTGCCCATCCATCTGGATCACCACCTGGACCGGGGAGGCGGTGAGATTGGACAAGGTATGGGAAACCACCAGCGAGTTCGGCCCGGAGACGGGGCCCTGCGGAGCTTCCGGCGCGGCCGGCTGGCCTTCCTGCGGCTGTGCTGCCGGCTGGGCCGGCTGGGCGGGTTGCTCCTGAGCGGCCGCCGGAAGGGCCGCAGTCATGATCACGGCAGCCGCCAGCGCAGCCCCACGCACGCGTTCCAACATCATTGCTTCGTTCGTCCCTTCTGAATTGGGGTTCGCCCAAACCTAACGGCTCAACGGGGCGAGGTCGAGATGGGAGAGACGCCGGATCACCGCCGTCCCGCAGGAAATCCAATAAAAAAGGCGGCCGGGTCGCCCCGGCCGCCGCTTCGGTTCGCGCGGGCCGATGCCTCAGCCGCGGTTCATCCGGTTGTCCACCAGTTCCGTCACCACGCCGGGATCGGCCAGGGTGGAGGTGTCGCCCAGGGCCTCATGCTCGTTGGCGGCGATCTTGCGCAGGATGCGGCGCATGATCTTGCCGGACCGGGTCTTGGGCAGGCCGGGGGCGAACTGGATCAGGTCGGGGCTGGCGATCGGACCGATCTCCTTGCGCACCCAGGTCACCAGCTCCTTGCGCAGCTCCTCCGTCGGCTCCTCGCCGGCGTTGAGGGTGACATAGGCGTAGATGCCCTGGCCCTTGAGGTCGTGCGGATAGCCCACCACCGCGGCCTCGGCCACCTTGGGATGGGCGACCAGGGCGCTTTCCACCTCGGCCGTTCCCATGCGGTGGCCGGAAACGTTGATGACGTCGTCCACGCGGCCGGTGATCCAGTAGTAGCCGTCCTTGTCCCGGCGGCAGCCGTCGCCGGTGAAGTACATTCCCTTGAAGGTGCTGAAATAGGTCTGGATGAAGCGCTCATGGTCGCCGAAGACCGTGCGCATCTGGCCGGGCCAGCTGTCGGCGATGCAGAGGTTCCCCTCCGTCTCGCCCTCCAGCCGGTTGCCCTCATTGTCCACCACCACGGGCTTCACGCCGAAGAAGGGCAGCGTGGCGGAGCCGGGCTTGGCGCCGATGGCGCCCGGCAGCGGGGTGATCAGGATGCCGCCCGTCTCCGTCTGCCACCAGGTGTCCACGATCGGGCAGCGCCCGTCGCCTACCACCTGATGGTACCAGAGCCAGGCCTCCGGATTGATCGGCTCGCCGACGCTGCCCAGGATGCGCAGGCTCTTGCGGCTGGTGCTCTTCACCGGCCCCTCCCCCTCGCGCATCAGGGCGCGGATGGCGGTGGGGGCGGTGTAGAAGATGCTGACCTGGTGCTTGTCGATGATCTGCCAGAAGCGGCTGACATCCGGATAGTTCGGCACGCCCTCGAACATCAGCGTGGTGGCGCCGTTCGCCAGCGGGCCGTAGACGATGTAGCTGTGGCCCGTGACCCAGCCCACATCGGCCGTGCACCAGTAGACGTCGCCGTCATGGTAATCGAAGACGTACTGGTGCGTCATGGAGGCGTAGACCAGATAGCCGCCGGTCGTGTGCAGCACGCCCTTGGGCTTCCCGGTGGAGCCGGAGGTGTAGAGGATGAACAGCGGGTCCTCGGCGTTCTGCTCCTCCGGCGGGCAGTCGCTGGAGACCTTGGCGCACTCCTCGTCGTACCAGATGTCGCGGCCGTCCACCCAGTTCACCTGGCCGCCGGTGCGGCGCACGGTGACCACGGTGTGCACGCCGGGGCAGCTCTTCAGCGCCTCGTCGGCGTTCTTCTTCAGCGGGACCTTGCGCCCGCCGCGCAGCCCCTCATCCGCGGTGATCAGGACGTTGCTGTCGCAGTCGACGATGCGGTCCTTGAGGCTGTCGGGGGAGAAGCCGCCGAAGACGATGGAGTGGACGGCGCCGATACGGGCGCAGGCCAGCATCGCATAGGCCGCTTCCGGGATCATCGGCAAGTAGATGGTGACCCGGTCGCCCTTCTTGACGCCGCGCGCCTTCAGCACGTTCGCCAGCCGGCAGACATTCTGGTGCAGCTCGGCATAGGAGATGTGCTTCTGCTCATCCGGGCTGTCGCCTTCCCAGATGATGGCGGTCTGATCGGCGCGGGTCGGCAGGTGCCGGTCGATGCAGTTGTAGGCGACGTTGGTGGTGCCGTCCGCGAACCAGCGGATCTTCACGTCGCCGGTGAAGCTGGTGTCCTTCACCACTGTATAGGGCTTGAACCAGTGGATGCGCCGGCCATGCTCACCCCAGAACCCCTCCGGGTCGGAGATGGAGCGGTCGTACATCTGCTGGTACTTGGCGGCATCGACCCAGGCGGAACCGGCGAGTTCGTCGGGCACCGGGAAATAGGAGGTGTTGCTCATGGATGTGGTTTCCCCCCGCGGTTCGGGTTTGCTGTGAGGACCGCCCGTTCCGGCCGGAACCGGACCGGGCGCCTTCAGCCCATTGATTGGGGCCGATTATTCACCGGCTTGGACGCTCACTCAAGACACTCTGCCGCGTCGATGCGGCGATGAACGTCCCGACGCCGGAATCGCCGGCGGACATTTGGCCGCCCGGGCTTCCCCGAACAGGCGGAAGCCGCGCAAGTCCCGGTGCAACACAATCATAACCATACCGGCGCGTCATGCCCAACCCGGACCAAGGTATGAGGCAAAAGCGAGCAGGCCCAACCGCTTACCCCGTGCAGGCGGGCGTTTCGGGATGCCCTGCCCCGGCACATGTCGCGGATGCGCCGCTTTTCCGGATGTGGTAAAACTTCCGGCAGGCGGGCGGGTCGCCCCTCCGCTTTCGGAGTGGCGGCGCGGTAGGATCAAGGGGAGCGGCGATGGGCGGCGACAGCAGCAATGCCGGTATGGCGGCGGACGGCGCGGGCCGGCTGAGCCAGATCAGCAGCCGTACCAACCAGATGGCCATCGATGCCATTCTTCGCGTGATCCCGCGCGGACCCGACGGCTGGGCGAACGCGGCGCTGGAGGCGCAGGTGGTGGCCCGCCGCATGGCCCAGGTCACGGCGGACTTCGAGGCGACGATTCGCCAGGATCAGGGCTGACCGGCCAGCACCACCGTTCCATCCTCGACCCGGACCGGCACCGCGCGGAGGCTGCGCCCAGTACAAGGGCCGCGCACACAGAATCCGTCATCCACCCGGAACTGCGCGCCATGGGCGGAACATTGCAGGAACTGCCCATCCAGGCTCATGAACCGGTCGGGCGTCCAGTCCAGCGGCAGCCGGGCATGGGGGCATTCATTGCGGTAGCCGAACACCTCCTCGCCCCGGCGCGCCACCAGCAGGCGCACCTGCGACGGCCCCTCCCCGCGGACGAAGCCGCGGGCCTGCCCGTCGGGAATATCGTCAAGCCGGCAGAGCACGGCCTCCACGGCTAGGCCTTCGTGGCCTGGAGGGAGAAGGAGAGGGCCAGCCGCGGCATGCCGTCCGGCAGCCGGTACATGCCCCCGGTTCCCGTCGGGACCATGCAGGGATAGAGCCGGTAGGGCAGTTCCTCATGCTCATTCAGGAAGTCGAGCCGCAGACCCGCTCCGATCAGCGCGTTCAGAATGTCGGAAATCGGGTGGATCCACTCATAGGTCCGGGTGCTCCGGATCGTCTCCGCCGCCCCGGTGTAGCTGGTCTGTTCATCGGTGGCGAGCGGTCGGTCGGCAGGAGTCCGGCGGTCGTAATGGGGCCGGATCACGCCCTCCACCTGCTCGAACGGAAGGATGGAGGGGTGGCTCTCCACCAGATAGAACCGCCCGCCGGGGACCAGCAGGTCCGCCACGACCTGCGCCCAGCGCTTGAGGTCGGGCAACCAGTTGATGGCTCCCCAGGTCACATAGACGATGTCGAATCGCTCCCCGATCAAGGCGGGCGCGTCATAGACGTTCCCTTCCACGAATCGGGCCGGCACGCCCACCTCCGCCGAAAGGGTGCGGGCGGCGGCGATGGCGGCGGGGGAGAAGTCCAGGCCGGTGCAGACCGCTCCCCGCCGGGCCAGGGTCAGCGTGTCCTTGCCGAAATGGCATTGCAGGTGGACCAGCCGCTTGCCCTCGATATCCCCGATTTCCGCCGCCTCGATGGGATGCAGCGTGTCGATGCCGGCCCGGAACTCCGCCAGACGGTAGACGCCGGTGGCGTCCTTCAGGTGGATGGCGACCCGCTCATCCCAGTTGGTGCGGTTCGCCTCGAAGAACGCCTCCATGTCCACCCTCCTTATGCGTCGATGCCCGCCAGCCCGCAGGCGTAGCGCCACTGTTCATCGGAAACCGGACAGACGGACAGGCGGGACTGGCGGATCAACTGCATCTCCGACAGCACCGGGTCCGTCTTCATTTGCTTCAGCGTGACGGGGGTCTTCACCGGGACGACCGGCTTCAGGTCCACCATGCCGAAACGGGCCGATTCGTCGCTGGGGTCCGGGTAGTATTCCTTGACCACCTCCGCCACGCCCACGATCTCCAGCCCCTCGTTGGAATGGTAGAAGAAGGCGCGGTCGCCGATCCGCATGGCCTTGAGATTGTTGGAAGCCTGATAGTTCCGGACGCCGTCCCAATGGGTGCGGCCGTCCTTCACGAACTGATCCCAGGAATATTTGAACGGCTCAGACTTCACCAGCCAGTAGGCCATGACCCGCCTTGTCCTTTTTACTTGGTCGTGCGTGGGGAGGTGGATGCACGCGCTCAGGCGGCGGGGAAGACCTTGCGCCAGGGGCGGATCGTTACGGAAGCGAACAGACCGGCCTTGGCATAGGGGTCCTCGGCAGCGAAGGCCTCGGCATCCGCCTTGCTGTCGAAATTCATGATCAGCAGGCTGCCGATGGGCGTGCTGCCGTCCTCGGCGAAGATCGGGCCGGCCACGACCACTTTGTCGATCCGTGCTTCGATATAGGCCAGATGGGCCGGGCGGGTGGAAAGCCGGATGTCCAGGCTGCCCGGCTTGTCCAGGCACTCGATGATGAAGGCCATTGTCTTCTCCGCCTCTGCTGCGTGAGCGCTAAGTCAGGGCGGCACCCTACCCGAAGGGGTGCGGGCGGGTGAAGGGGCTGCTGCACCGGCCCGGCATGCGGGACGGTTCAGACGCCCTCCACCCGGAAGGGCCGAGCCATCAGGGCCTCGATCACCTGGTCCAGGTCGGCGCCCCGGTTCAGGATGGCGTCCACCCCGGCGCAGATCGGCATGTCGACGCCCTTCGAGGCTGCCAGCTCCACCACGGCGCGGGCGGTGAAGACCCCTTCCGCCACGGAACGCCGCTCCCCCAATATGTCGGCCAACGCCCGTCCCTCGCCCAGCGCATAGCCCAGCGACATGTTGCGCGACTGGAGGGAGGAGCAGGTGAGCGTGAGGTCGCCCAGGCCGGACAGGCCCATCAGCGTCTCCGCCCTGGCGCCCAGCCGCAGGCCGAGCCGCGCGATCTCCGCCAGCCCGCGGGTGATCAGGGCAGCGCGGGCATTGTCGCCCAGCTTCCGCCCCTCCACCATGCCGCAGGCGATGGCCAGCACATTCTTGACCGCCCCGCCCACCTGCGCGCCCACCGGATCGTCGGACAGATAAGGCCGGAAGGTGCGCCCGCCCAGCGCCTCCACCAGCGCGCGGCCCACGGGTTCATCCGCGCAGGCCAGCGTCACCGCGGTGGGCAGGCCCCTCGCCACCTCCGCCGCGAAGGTGGGGCCGGACAGAACGGCCACCGGCGTGCCCGGCAGCTCCGCCGCCACCGCGTCCGTCATCAGGGAGCCGGTGTCCAGCTCGATCCCCTTGGCGCAGATCACGACCGGCACGCCGGGTTTCAGATGCGGCTTCAGCGCGCGGCAGCCGGCGCGCAGATGCTGGGCCGGCGTGACCAGCAGCAGGGCGTCGGCATCGGCGGCCTCCGCCAGCTCGCCGGTGGCCCGGATGGACGGCTCCAGCGGGATGCCGGGCAGGAAAGCGGTGTTCTCGCGGCGGCTGGCGATGCTCTCCACCACCTCCGCCTCGCGCGCCCAGAGGGTGACCTCGCGCCCAGACCGCGCCGCGGCCATGGCCAGCGCCGTTCCCCAAGCCCCCGCCCCGATCACGCCGATCCGCTGCATTTCCCGACCCCTTCCAACTTTCGGACAGGCTTAGCGCGGGCGGCAGGCCGGCGCAATGCGGAGAGGCGGAGCGCTTCGCCGCCGCGGTCTGTTGTGAGGGCAACAGCTCAATGGTAACCTGTCGCCATGGACACCTATTCGCCCATCGAATCGGAATTCCCCTCCGCGCAGGAGGCGGAGGAGTATGACCGCTGGTTCCGTGCGGAAGTCGAGGCTGCGCTGAAAGAGACCGGCCCCCGCGCACCCCATGACCAGGTCATGGCCGAGATGCGGGCCAAGATCGCCGCAGCGAAAGCCCGCCTCGGGCGGACTTGATGCTGCCGATCATCTGGAGTCCGGCGGCACGCCGTAAGCTCGACCAGATCATCGGCTTCATCCTGGAGCGGAATCCGACCGCGGCAGAGGAGTTGCTGGAGCGGCTGGAAACGTCCGTGCTTCCGGCCTCGTCATACCCGTACATTTTCAGGGCGGGCAGGGTTCCCGGCACACGGGAGATCGTGGCGCACCCCAACTATATCGTCGTCTATGCCGTGCGCGCCGACCACATAGAAATCGTCACGGTGCATCACGCCCGCGAAAGATACCCCTGACCCTGTTCAGGCCTTCACCCCCGCGAAGGGCGCCGCCTTGGCTGCCGGATCGAGCGGCCAGCGTGGGCGGGGGGCGAAATCCAGCGGGTCGGTGAGGCCGAGGCGGAAGCGCTCCAGCCCGGCCCAGGCGATCATCGCCGCATTGTCGGTGCAGAGCTGCAGAGGCGGTGCGACGAAATCGAAGCGGCGGGCCGCGCACAGCTCCGCCAGCCGGGCGCGCAGCACCTTGTTGGCGGCGACGCCGCCGGCCACCACCAGGGCCCGTCCCTCCGGATGTTCCGCCCGGAACAGCTTCATGGCGCGGTTGCAGCGGTCCACAAGGCTGTCGCCCACGGCGCGGTGGAAGCTGGCGGCGAGGTCGGCCACATCCGCATCGGTCATAGCCTTGCCCAGCAGCTCCGCATGGCGGCGCACGGCGGTCTTGAGGCCGCTGAAGCTGAAGTCGCAGCCCGGCTTGCCCTTCATGGGCACCGGCAGTTCGAACCGGCCGGGATCGGTGGCGCGGCCCGCCGCCTGCTCCATCCGCGGCCCGCCGGGATAGCCGAGCCCCAGCAGCTTGGCGGACTTGTCGAACGCCTCCCCCACCGCATCGTCGATGGTGGTTCCCAAGCGCCGGTAGCGCCCCACACCCTCCACCGCCAGCAACTGGCAGTGCCCGCCGCTGACCAGCAGCAGCAGGTAGGGGAACGCCACCCCGTCCGTCAGGCGGGCAGTGAGCGCGTGGCCTTCCAGATGGTTGACGGCGATGAAGGGCTTGCCCGTCACGGCGGCCATGGCCTTGGCCGTCATCACCCCCACCATGACCCCGCCGATCAGGCCCGGACCGGCGGTGGCGGCGATGGCGTCGATATCTTCCAGCCCCGTCCCGGCCTCCTCCAGCGCGCGGCGGACAAGGCCGTCCAGATGCTGGAGATGGGCGCGCGCCGCGATTTCCGGCACGACGCCGCCATAGGGCGCGTGGTCATCGAGCTGGCTCAACACCACATTGGACAGAACGGTGCCGCTGGCGGCGCTTCCGGTGGCTTCCACCACGGCCGCCGCCGTCTCATCGCAACTGGTTTCGATGCCGAGTACCTTCATGATGGCGCGGAAGCTAGTGAAGCGGCAGGCTCGCGACAAGCGGCCGCTTCCCAACGCAGCCATTCGGCGATATGCAGACAGTCATGACGAACGCCCTTCTCCGCATCGGGACGCGCGGCAGCCCGCTGGCGCTGGCGCAGGCCCATGAAACCCGCGACCGGCTGGCGAAGGCCTGGCCGGAGCTGGCCGCCCCCGACGCCATTGCGATCGTGGTAATCCAGACCACCGGCGACCGCATCCAGGACCGCACGCTCCAGGAAGCCGGCGGCAAGGGCCTGTTCACCAAGGAGATCGAGGACGCGCTGCAGGACGGCCGCATCGATCTGGCCGTCCACTCCATGAAGGATGTGCCAACCTGGCTGCCCACCGGCCTGCAGCTCACCGCCATGCTGCCGCGCGAGGATGTGCGGGATGCCTGGTTCAGCCTGACCGCCAAGACCATGGACGACCTGCCGCCGGGCGCCGTGGTGGGCACGGCATCGCTGCGCCGTCAGGCCCAGGTGCTCGCCCGGCGGCCGGACCTGCGCGTGGTGCCCATCCGCGGCAATGTTCAGACCCGCCTGCGCAAGCTGGAGGAGGGGCAGGTGGACGCCACGCTGCTGGCCGTGGCCGGCATGCGCCGCCTGCACACGGCCGACCGCATCACCAGCATCATCGAGCCGGAAATCATGCTGCCCGCCGTGGCCCAGGGGGCCATCGGCATCGAATCCCGCGCCGACGACACCCGGACCAACAGGTATCTCGCCGCCCTGAACTGTGCCGAGACCTTCACCCGCGTCACCGCGGAGCGCGGCGTGTTGACGGCGCTGGACGGGTCCTGCCGCACCCCCATCGCCGCACTCGCCACCCTGAACGGGGACAGGCTGTCGCTGGAGGCTCTCGTGATCCGCGGCGACGGCAGCCAATGGTTCCGCACCAGCCGCACCGGTGATCCAGCCGACGCGGCGGAGATGGGCGATGATGCCGGCCGGGAGCTGAAGAGTCTGCTGCCGCCGGACTTCTTCGGCCCGCCGGGTACGCCGGGGTTCCGCCCGCCGGAATGGTCCTGAGGCCGGCCGCCGCTATGGCGGGCGTCCTGGTCACACGGCCGGAGGCCGATGCGGCGGAACTGGCGGAAGCGCTACGCCGGCGCGGACACACCCCCCTCATCGAACCGCTGCTGGATATCCGGTTCACCGGGACGGAGCCGCTGGACCTGACCGGCGTGCAGGCGCTGGTCTTCACCAGCGCCAACGGCGTACGTGCTGCAGCGGGCCGGACACACATACGCGACCTGCCGGTCCATGCCGTGGGCCGCAAGACAGCGGACGCCGCGCGGCAGGCAGGCTTCGTCCATGTCACCGCCGCGGCGGGAGACGGGCAGGCCCTGGCTGCCGATCTAACCCGCATGATCGACCCGGCGAAGGGCCGGCTGCTGCATGTCGGCGGGGCGGCGGTGGCTGTGGATATCGGCGCACTGCTGCGCCCGCATGGCATCAATCTTACCCGCGTCGTCGGGTACGAGGCGGTTGCGGCGGGTACCCTATCCGCCGCCTCGCTGGATGCGCTGGATCAAGGCCTGATCGGGTACGCCATGTTTTTCTCTCCCCGGACGGCGCGTACGTTTGCTAGCCTTCTGACGTCCCATGGCCGGCAGGCGGCATGTGCAAGGATCACTGCGCTTTGCCTCAGCGCCGCGGTCGCCGCAGGATTGGACGGGTTGCGCTTTCAGGAGGTCCGCACGGCCGACCGCATGGAGGCGGAAGCGATGCTGGAGCTGCTGCCCGGCTGAAGCGTACGCGGGATGGACACGTACGGCCGGCATTGGATCGGCCGGGAAGAACCGGATAACCGGAACCGGAGGGAGCATCGATGGCCAACCCGCACAGCCCCGGCATGGGAGAAGAAGCCGCCCGCGCTACAGAAGCGCTGGTGGAGAAGTTCGGCGGCATCCGGCCCATGGCGGGCAAGCTGGGCATTCCCGTGACCACGGTGCAGGGCTGGAAGAAGCGCGGCCATGTGCCCGGGAACCGCCGCGCCGACATCATGGCCGCCGCAGCCTCGCACGACATCTCCCTGACGCAGGAAGAGTTGGACCGCGCCATCAGCCTTCTGCCGGAGGAGGCGGAAGGCGGCGAAACCCCGCCCCCGCCGCACCCGGAGCCGCGGATCATCGATGTGGAGCCGGAGCAGATCGCCCCATCCCCTGCCCCGGACCCGGTCGCTCCCACGCCCCCGCCGAAGATGCCCAGCCGTCCGGCGACCGCCGTGCCGGACCCGGATGCGGACCCGAAGCAGGACGGCCCCGCCGAAACACCGCCGCCGCCCCACGCCCCACCACCGGAGCCGCCGGCCCGCGATACTGCCCAGCGGACCAGCCGCATCGGGGCCGCGGCCTTCGTGGTGGCATTGGTGGGGCTGGGCACCGGCGTGTTCGGGCTGATGCGGCATGGCGACCTGCCGGGGCTGGGCCGGACCGCCGAAGCGCCCGCCTGGGCTGCGGAGCTGGAGGCCACGCGGGCACAGGTGGCGGCACTTTCCGGCGATCTGGAGCAGGCGCGGGCGGAGATCGGCCGGCTTCAGCAACAGGCCGCGGACGCCCCGCCTCCGACAGAAATTCCGGCCCCTGTCGCCGCATTGCCGGAGCAGGTCAGCGCCCTGTCCCGCGAACTGGAGTCGTTGCGGGGTGTGGTCCAGGCCCTTCCCGCCACCCCGACGGAGGGCAATGCGTCCGATCCCGCCGCCCTGGACGCCCTGCGCCAAGATGTGGAGCGGCTGGCCGGCGAGGTGCAGTCACTGGCAAGCCGGCCCGCCCCGTCCGGCGGCGAACCGGTGGATCTGTCGCCGGTCGTCCAGGCGGTGAACGACCTTGGTAGCCGTGTCTCCGCCCTGGAGAGCGCGCCGCCCCCGCCCGCGGAAGGCGGCGGGGCGGACCCGGCCCGTGTCGCGGCGCTGGAATCGGCGCTGGGCGACCTCGGCTCCCGGCTGGAGCGGTTGGAGAACCGGGTGTCCAGCCTGCCGACGGCCTTTGCCGGCGGTGCGGAGGGGGAAGCGCTGCTGGTCGCGGCCAACCAGTTGCAGGCCGCCCTGAATGCGGGCCGGCCCTACGGGGCGGAGCTGCGGGCCGTGCAGGCGCTGGCCGCCGGGGTGCCGCAGCTTGAACCGGCGCTGGCCGATCTGGCCCCGCGGGCGGAGCAGGGCCTGCCCACGGCCACCGCGCTCCGCACCCGCTTCGACGGTTTGGCGACGGAGATCATCCAGGCCGAACGGCTGCGCACAGATGCGAGCTGGATGGACCAGACGCTGGGCCGCATGTCCTCCCTGGTGACCGTGCGCCGCGCCTCCGGCGAGGTGGCGGGGGACTCGGTGCAGGCGGTGGTGTCGCGGGCCGAGGCCGCCCTGGATACCGGCGATCTGGCCCATGCGGTGCAGGAGCTGTCCACCCTGTCCGGCCCTGCGGCCGAGGCTGCCGCGCCCTGGCTGACCGACGCCCGTACCCGCGTCGCGGCGGAACGAGCTGCCAGGGCCGCAGGCGAGTTCGCGGTGGCGCGGCTGAGCGGGAGTGCCGGGCAATGAAGCGCGCCATCCTGCTTTTCCTGAAGATCGCCATCCTGGTGGCGGCGGCGGTCTGGCTGGCCGATCGGCCGGGACAGGTGGAGATCGAGTGGCAGGGCTATCTGATCCAGACCAGCACCGGCGTCCTGGCCGTGGCGGTGCTGGTGCTGGTGGTCGGTGCGGCGCTGATCTACCGGCTATGGCGCGCCCTGGTGAGCAGCCCCCGCGCCTTCGGCCGCTATCGCCAGCAGGCCAAGCGGGAACGCGGCTACAAGGCGCTGACCCAAGGCATGGTGGCCGTGGCCGCTGGCGATGCGGAGGCGGCAGCGCGTTATGCCCGCAAGGCGGACGTGCTTCTGAACGAGCCGCCGCTGACCCTGCTGCTGTCGGCCCAGGCCGCGCAGTTGCAGGGCGATGACCAAGCCGCCCGCAAGTACTTCCAGGCCATGCTGGAACGGCCGGAGACGGAGTTCCTGGGCCTGCGCGGCCTTCTGACCCAGGCGCTGCGCGCCGGGAACCGACCGGAGGCGCTGGAGCTGGCCCGCCGCGCCCAGAAGCTTCAGCCCAAGAGCCAGTGGCCGGCCACCGCCCTGGTGGAGTTGGAGGCGCAGAGCGGCCATTGGCGAGAGGCGGAGATCGCCCTGCAGAAGGCCGCCCGCATCAAGGCGCTGCCGCCCGAACGGGCCAAGCGCGACCGCGCCGCCCTGCTGGTGGAGGAGAGCCGGCAGGCCGCCGGCGCCGGGCAGGCGGAGCAATCCATGATCCTGGCCCAGAAGGCGCACGATCTCTGCCCCGGCTTTGTGCCAGCCGCGGTGCAGCTCGCCCGCGCGAAGATTGCCGTGGGCAAGCCGAAGCCGGCCGCGAAGGTGCTGGAAACCTGCTGGCGCATCGCCCCCCATCCCGACCTTGCGGCAGCCTGGGGAGACACGGCGGAAAGCGCCGATCCGTTGGTGCGGGTGAAGCGGTATGAGGAGTTGGTGGCGCTGAATCCAAAGGCGGCGGACGGCCATATTGCCCTGGCGGAGGCCAGCATGCGCGCCCGCCTGTGGGGACAGGCCCGCAACCATTTGCATCAGGCTCGCACGATTGCGCCCAGCGCCCGCATCTACCGCCTGCTGGCGGAAGCGGAGCGGCTGGAGCATGGCGACGGCCCGCAGGTGCGGGAATATCTGTCCAAGCTGGCCGGGGCCGAACCGGACCCCGCCTGGGTCTGCGGCTCCTGCGGCACCATCGCCGCGGCCTGGGGTGCTGTGTGCGGCCATTGCGGCGGCTTCGACACGCTGGATTGGCGGCAGCCCGGCCCCGCTTTGCGGCTGGCCGCACCGGAAGCAGCCCCCATCCCTGTAAGCGCCCCGGCTTCCGCCCCCCTGCCCGCCGCGGCTCCGGCGGCTACATAGCCGGGTACGGGCGTGACGGAGAAAAGCCTGCTTTTTGAGGGATAGAAAAGGTGGAGCGGTGCGGTGGGCTCCAGTCGCGGAGATCATCTCGGCTGACTGCGCCTGCGGCGCGGCGGCGTAGCCGCTTATTATTCTGATGAGGTCGGCGCGCTACCGGGAACCGGCAGGCCCATCATTTTCATCCTGTTCATCTTATTCATCTTTCTAGATGTCACCGGCCCAGCCATTTGACGCCTTCCGCGCGGGCTCCGACAGCCGATTTGATATCTGGAAAGGATGAATAGGATAAATAGGATGGCACGCCAATCCGGCGGAGCCAATCTTGCAGCACCAGCCTGCATCGGCAGATGAGGTGCTCTCCGTCATCCCATCCATCCTATTCATCCTTTCCCATACCCGAACCAACCCTCCCCACGGGGAGGACGGCGTTGAATGGTTCAGATGGCTGTCGGCCACGCATCGCGCGACCGACCTACGTTTCTGCTGGAAAACAGTGACCGACGCGGGCGTCCGCCTTGGCAACCATGCCATTGACCGCCTAGGGTTGCCCGGCCTGTTCCAACCTGAACCGCCATTCCATGCTTCTTCCCTTTCCCGGTGCGGCGGAGTCGCTGCTCGTCCTTCTGATGGCGCTGCTGCTGGATGCCTGCATCGGCGATATCCGCTGGCTGAACCGGTTGTTCCCGCGGCCGGTGGAGCTGCTGGCGCGGCTTGCGGAGTGGTTCGACCGCAGGCTGAACCGGATCGAGCGTACGGATTCGACGCGCCGCGCCCGCGGAACCCTGACCGTGATGCTGCTGGCCGCCGGGGCTGTAGCCGCGGGGCTGCTGCTGGCCTTCGCGACGCGCCAGACGCCCGGCGGCTGGATGGTGGAGATGGTGCTGGCCGCGCGCTGCCTGGATGTGCGGCGACCCTGGGCCGGCATGCGGCAAGTCGGGGCGGCGCTTGAGCGCGGCGGGGTGGAGGCCGGGCGGCTGGCCGTGGCCCCCTCACCGACCGGCAGGCCTGGAGCCTGGATTTCCACGGCGTCATCCGGGCGGCGGTGGAGAGCGGGGCGCGCGGCCTGCTGACGGGGCTGGTGGCCCCTGTCCTGTTCCATGCCGCACTGGGGCCGCCGGGACTGCTGCTCTGGGTTACGGCGCTCGCCATGCGCGACAGCATCGGCCATACCGGCCTGCCCCGGTTCCAGCAGTTCGGGCGAGCGGCCGCGGCGCTCTTCCACCTCCTGGCAATCGTGCCGGCCTGGATCGCCGCCGGCGTGATCGCGCTCTCATCCCTGTTCGTGCCGAACGGCCGGGCCGGCCGCGCGCTGGCTACCGCCGCGAAGGACGCGCGCTGCCATCCGCTGGGGGCGGAGGCCTGGACCGTGGCCGCCCTGGCCGGCGCGCTGGACCTTGCCCTCTCCGGCCCCAGGCGGGAGGGGGAGATCGTGGTGCAGCAGCCCTGGCTGGGCGAAGGCCGCGCCCGCGCCATGGTCAAGGACCTCCGCCCCGCCATCTCCCTCTATGCCGTGGCGGGGGTCATCACGTCGGGATTGGTGCTGGCGGCCATGCTTGCCGCACTGCAGTAATCCTGGCGAGGGGAAGAGGGTTCCCTCCCTTGCCCATACAGCCGATCCGGTCTAAGTGACCGGACATGCCTCCTGATCATTCCCCGCCGAAGCCCGCGCCCGATGCCGCCGTACGGCGTGGTCCGGCTCCGCCCCCGCCGGAGGCTTTCGCCTATCAGCGCCCGCCTCTGCGCGCCTCCTCCGCCCGCCGGATCGGGGCTATCGTGCTGCGGCACTGGTACCTGATCCGCGCCTCCTGGCCGCGCATCCTGGAGCTGGCCTACTGGCCCACGGTGCAGTTGCTGATCTGGGGACTGCTGTCGCAGTTCCTGGTGGGCAATTCGAGCTGGGTGGCCCAGGCCGCCGGCGTGCTGCTGGGGGCCGTGCTGCTGTGGGAGGTGCTGGTCCGCACCAAGATATCCATGACCATCTCCTTCCTGGAGGAGCTGTGGAGCCGGAACCTGGGCAACCTGTTCGTCAGCCCCATGCGGGCCTGGGAGTGGGTGGCCGCCCTGATGGCCGTGGGCGTGATCCGGGCGGCCATCGGCCTGTCCATGCCCATCCTGCTCGCCATCCCGCTGTTCGGCTTCAACCTGTTCTCCCTAGGACTGCCGCTGATCGCCTTCTTCGCCATGCTGATGCTGACGGGGGTGACGGTGGGGCTGCTGACCTCCGGCATGATCCTGCGCCACGGGCTGGGGGCGGAGGGGCTGGCCTGGATGGCGGTGTTCGTGCTGGCCCCCTTCAGCGCCGTCTACTGGCCGGTGGAGGGCCTTCCGGGCTGGCTGGCCGCCATCTGCCTTGCCCTGCCCACCACCCATGTGTTCGAAGGGATGCGCGGCGTGCTATTCGGGCACGGCTTCTCCTGGAGCCATTTCGGGTGGGCCGTGCTGCTGAATCTTCTCTATATCGTGCTTGCCGGCCTATATTTCCTGCGGGCCTTCCAGAACGCGCGGACGCGCGGCGCGCTGCTCCAGACCGGGGAATAATACAGCGCCGGAAAGGCCAGGGAGGATGGACGCAGATGGCCGCGCTGCTGAAGTTCGCTGTGCAGAAGCCCAAGGGCTCCAAATGGGAGACCCTGGCCCTGGTGGATGATCCCAAGACAGGCCGGCGGGAGTTCCATGACGCCGTGGGGCGTTTCGGCTCCGGCTATGTCCGGCTGATCCAGGTGGAGTTCAGAAGTCCGGACGCCCTGTCGGACTATGACTGGCGTCTGATCGACCTTCACGACCCGTTCCAGGGCAAGGGTCCCCGGCCGAACCTCCGGGTGATCTCCTCATCTACCGGCAAGGCGGCCCGCAAGACCCTGCGGGCGCCGCCAAGACCGGTCGGAAGACCCGTCAGGCCTGTGCAGGCGGATGAGAAGGTCCCCGTTCCTGTCACCACCTACATCGCCGCGTTCCTGTTCGGGGCGCTGGCGCTGGTCATCTGGGGCGTGTGGTTCCAGGTGTGACAGGGCGGCATCGGCCGTCGTCGGACCGCGGGTCATAGGCCGGATCGGCGCAGCGCCCGACCCGGCCTGCGCCTCAATGCATCTGCCCGCCGCCCTTCCCGCTGACACCGGCCTCGGCGAAGGTGGACATGCCGGTATGGCAGGCAAGCGCCATCCTGATCAGCGGGATGGTGAGCGCCGCCCCCGATGCCTCGCCTAGCCGCATGTCCAGATCCAGCAGCGGGCGCTTGCCGATCACCTCCAGCAGGCGGGCATGGCCCGGCTCCCGGCTGCGATGCGCGACCATGCAGTGGTCCAGCGCCTTGGGATCGGCCTTGTGCAGCACGGCCGCCGCAGCCGTGCAGGCATAGCCGTCCAGCACCACCGGCACGCGGGCCAGCCGGGCGGCGACAATGGCGCCGACGATGGCCGCGAACTCCTGCCCGCCGAGGCAGCGCAACGCCTCGAACGGGTCCGTCAGAGCGCCCGGGTTGGCGGCGAGGCCGGCCTCAACCGTCTCGATCTTGCGCTTCAGGCCGGCGGGGTCGACGCCGGTGCCAGGTCCGACCCACTGCGCCGCCTCCCCCCCGAACAGCGCCATGCAGAGTGCGGCCGCGGCGGAGGTGTTGCCGATCCCCATCTCACCCAGGCAGAGCAGGTGCAGACCCGGCTCCAGCGCCATCATACCGTAGGCGCAGGCATGGGCGCAGGCCTCGTCGCTCATGGCCGGGCCTTGGGTGAAATCCTCCGTCGGCCGCTCCACAGCCATCTCATAGACCCTGAGATCGGCGTCGGCCGCCTTGGCGAGCTGGTTGATGGCGGCCCGGTTGTCGATGAAGGCCTGCACCATCTGCCCCGTCACCTCCGGCGGATATGCCGAGACGCCGCGCCGGGCGATGCCATGGGCGCCGGCGAAGATGGCGATGCGGGGGTGGGTCAGTTCCGGCGGGGTGCGCCCCTGCCAAGCGGCCATCCAGGCGCTGATCTCCTCCAGCCTTCCCAGCGATCCCGGCGGCTTCAGCAGGTTCACCTCGCGCTGGGTGGCGGCCGTCATGGCCTCCAGGTCCGGGCCGGGGAGTTCCGGGATGATGCGGCGGACCTCGTCCAGGCTGGCGGTGGTGTCTGCGGGCATGGCGGGCTGTCCCTGATGATGCTGCGCGTAAGGTGGTTGCCTCGCCGGACAGCGGCAAGCGGCTCCCTCCTTTTCGCAGGGAACGGCGCTGGCGGTCCGGCCGCCTCTCCCGTATACCGTTGGAATGAGCGATGCAACCGGGCCGCGGCGCGCCTCTCCCCTGATGGAATTCACCGCAGCGGTCATCTTCCTGACCCGCATTCCCATTCCCTGGCGCGGAAACTGGCCGGCGGACCTGGCGGAGCGCGCCTTCGCCTGGTTTCCCCTTGTCGGCGGGCTGATCGGCGCCGCTGGCGGCGTGGCCTACTGGGCATTCTCCAGCGCCGGCCTGCCGCCTTGGTTGTCCGCCGCCTGCACGGTGGCCGCCCTGGTCTGGCTGACCGGCGCCCTGCATGAGGATGGTCTGGCCGATGTGGCCGACGGGATGGGCGGCGGCCGCGACCGGGAGCAGAAGCTGTCCATCATGAAGGACAGCCGCATCGGCACCTATGGCGCGGCGGCCCTGATCCTGTCCTTTGCCATGCGCATCGGCGCGCTGGCCGCCATTGCCGAGCCGCGGGCCGTGGCCCTGGCCCTGATCGGCGCGCATGCCTTCTCCCGCGGCCTGCTGCCGGCCTTGAAGGCGGTCCTGCCGGATGCGCGCCCCACCGGCGCCAGCGCGTCCCAGGGCCGCCCCAACCATGCCCGCGCCCTGGTGGCAGCCGTGATCGGCATCAGTCTGGCGGCAACCGCTCTCGGCAAGCTGGACCCGATGGGCGGCGGGGCGGGACTGCTCATACTGGCGGTGTCGGCCGCATCCGCATCGCCGCTGATCGCCATGGCGCGGCGGCAACTCGGCGGCATCACCGGCGATGTGCTCGGCGCGTCGCAGCAGGTGTCGGAACTGGCCTTCCTGCTGGCCCTGGTCGGCGCGCTGTCCCACGCGGGGCTGTAGCCTGTGGGCGGCCCGGCGGTCACGCGCTGGTGGTGGGTCCGCCACGCGCCGGTCATCGCAACGCCGGGCACCATCGCCGGCCGGCTGGATCTGCCGGCCGACCTGTCCGACGAAGCCGCATTCTACGCCCTGGCAGCACGCCTGCCCGCCGCCGCCGTCTGGCTGGCCACGCCTCTGTCCCGCACCCGGGACACCGCCCGCAGGCTCCAGGCCGCGATGGGCGGGGTCGGGCCGGTGGAGGCGGTGCCGGGCCTGCTGGAACAGGATTTCGGGGCGTGGCAGGGCCGCACCCATGGGGAACTGGCCGATGATCCGGCCGTGGCCGGGTTCTGGCGCGATCCCGCCTTGAACGCACCGCCGGGCGGGGAGAGCTTCGCCGATCTGGCCCGCCGCAGCGCAGAGGCGATCCGTATCCTGACCAGCCGCCATGCCGGCCGCGACATCGTCATGGTGGGCCATGCCGGCCCGATCCGCGCCGCCATCGGCCTCGCGCTGGACCTTACCCCCACCCGCATGTTGGCGCTGGGCGTGGACTGCCTGCATCTGACGCGGCTGGACCATATCGCGGACGGGGGCGATGGCTTCTGGCGCGTCGGGCAGGTCAACGCCCCGCCCTGCTGAAAGGCCCTGCCGGTCGCCCAATCCTTGCCACGAATTCGGGGCAGCATCTTCGAGCCAGTGGGCCGGCCCCGGACGTTTTGCTAGGGTCGCCCGCTGATAAGACCATGTCTCAGGTTCAGGGAGCAGTCATATGAGGAAGTTCGGCCTGAAGCGCGGCCTGGCGCTGATGATGCTGGGCCTCGGCATCGCCACGGGAGCCACGGTCGCCGGTCCCGCCCGCCCGGCCTATGCGCAGGGCGTATCGGAGCTGGAAATCCTGGTGGAGCGGGCGCGGGTCACGGCCATGTCGCTGCTGAACGACCCGCAATACGCAAATCTGGTTTCGCTGATGAAGCGGGCGCGGGCCGTGCTGATCCTGCCGAACGTGATCCAGGCCGGCTTCTTCCTGGGCGGCGGCGGCGGCACCGGCGTGCTGGTCGCCCGCGGTGACGACGGCAACTGGTCCGGCCCCGCCTTCTACACCATGGCGGAGGCCAGCTTCGGCCTGCAGTTCGGCGGGCAGGCCAGCCAGATGATGATCGTGATCATGACCCAGAAGGGCCTGGACGCGGTGATCGACCGGAAGTTCAAGCTGGGCGCCGACGCCAATGTCGCGATCGGGGAGATCGGCACCGCGGTCGGCGCCGCCTATGGCGTCGGACTGTCGGCGGACATGTATGTCTATGCCAAGAGCAGCGGCCTGTTCGGCGGCGCCGCGGTCGAGGGCTCCGTCGTCGCCCCGCGGCAGGAGTGGAATGACACCTTCTACGGCCAGAAGACCACCCCGCGCGGCATCCTGGTCGACCGCCAGTTCTACCGGCCGGAGGCGCAGGCCCTGGCGTCGGTCCTGACGGTTCAGTGATCTATCCCTCTCTCCTCGGAGAGAGGGCATCCATTCTATTCGAAGCCCAGCGGCGCGGCGTTCCCTTCCGGCGGGCGCCCCTTGGCGGGGTCGAGCCACCAGCTCGCCTCCGCCAGCTTGCCCTCGAAGATTTCCAGCACCGGCTTCTGGAGCCTGTCCACCAGATACATGTCGTGGGTCGCCACGATGCAGGTGGTGCCGAGTTTGTTCAGCTCGATGAACAGCCGCATGATGCGCATGGACATCTCACGGTCGATATTGCCGGTAGGCTCGTCCGCGATGATTAGCTTCGGGCTGGTGATGACGGCGCGGGCGATGGCGACGAGCTGCTTCTGACCGCCCGAAAGCGTCGGCGGCAGCGCCTGCATCCGGTCGCCCAGCCCGACCCAGCCGATCAGGTCCGTCACCCCCTCCTGCACCTTCTTCTCGCTGTAGCCCGCGATGCGCAACGGCAGGGCCACGTTGTCGAAGACGGTGAGATGGTCCAGCAGGCGGAAATCCTGGAAGACGACGCCAATGCGCCGGCGCAGCTCCGCCAGCCTGGGACGCGGCGTCTTGCTCAGCGGCTGGTCGAACAGGGTGATCAGTCCGCGGCTCGGCCGCTCCGACAGATAGAGCAGCTTCAGCAGGCTGGACTTGCCGGCCCCGGTGGGGCCGGTCAGGAAGTGGAAGGAGCCGGGCGCCAGCTCGAAACTGATGTCGCGCAGCACCTCCGGACCATTGCCGTATCTGAGACCGACATTCTCGAAACGGACCACGGGAAAGGCGCCTCTTGTGACGTGTGCGGAAGGAAAGCCGTAGGTCAGGGGAGGCGAGGTCCGGCCTCATGCCTCATGAAGCCGGTGCTGACGAAATCGGACGTCGGCGTCGCCTCGACCCGACCTACGATCCCCGCCTCAATCTGCGCTCACCGCCTCCGGCATGTCCATGATGGCGCGGGAGGGGGTCAGGCCGGCGCGCTCGAAGCTGGCCAGCGTCTCCTCCGCCCAGGACTTCAGGTCGGTCAGGCCGCCATGGCCGGTCCATACGTCGATCCCGTAGCGCTTTTCCAGGTCCGTCTCGGTCAGCTTCAGCGCGTCGCGGACGGAGATCATCTCCTTCTCCATCAGCGTCCAGATATCGGACTCGCAGCGCTTCATGGTGATGATCTGCACGCCCATGCCGGCAAAGGCCTTCAGCCGGCGGAAGGCCGGGTCGGACTCGTAGGTCTCGAAGCCGCCGGCCACCTCGTTCAGGATCACGAAGCGGCGGCCGATGGGCAGCCACTCGTTCTTGTCGAAGCTGTACTGGATCAGGGCGCGGGCATCCTCGATCGCCTGCCCCTCGGCCTTGGTGGTCACCACCAGATCGACGGGGGCGGAGTTGCGGCGGCGCAGCAGGGCGCCGGCATTGCGCGCCTCGGCCCAGGAGAACAGGCCGGCGGCGACATTGGCGCCCACATCGATGATGGTGCCTCCATCCAGCAAGGTGCGGCCGAACTCGTCCCAGTACTTGATCGCCAGATTCGGGTCGGTGGAGGTCTTGATCCGGGTCAGCTCCTCGCCGATGCCCAGCTCCTTCACGCCCGTGAACAGCCGGCCGAACTTGGAGCGGTTGTTCAGCGTGTCGCTGTCCGCCGCGGCCAGCTTGGTCGGCACGCCCTTCTGCTCATGCTGGAGAACCAGCATCTGGGCCACCAGGGTCTTGCCCTGCCCGCCCGTCTTGGCCATCGAGATGAAGGTCCGCGTCATGCCTGTGCTCTCCTGCTCGCACGCCGGTGGGGCCTTGGCCGCCACCATATCCTGTTCACCGCTGAAGTTTCCGCCCGCCGGAACCGGCTTCATATCGGCGGCAAGCGCCACAGGCTCCGGATGCCTGTCCGGATTGGCCCGCGCATAGGTCCGGGCCGCCTGCCGTGCCATGCGACGGCGCTTTCCTCTTGCCATGGAACCCCTCCACCGGGCGCACAATGATTACGCTTTTCGGATAGGTCCTTCAACGGCTCCCGCCCGCTCGAGCGGATTATACCACTATTTTGTGGCGACGGTGCGCTCAGCCCTCATGCTCGCGCAGGCGGGGCATCAGCTCGACCAAGTTGCAGGGGCGGTGGCGGTTGTCGAGCTGCCATTTCAGGATCAGGTCCCAGCCGTCGCGGCAGGCGCTGGGGCTTCCCGGCAGGGCGAACAGGTAGGTGCCGCCGGCAAGTCCGCCGGTGGCGCGGCTCTGTAACGCCGAGGTTCCGATCTTCTCGTAGGAGAGCATGCGGAACAACTCCCCGAACCCGTCGATCTTTTTCTCGAACAGGCTTTCGAACGCCTCCGGCGTAACGTCGCGCCCGGTCAGGCCGGTGCCGCCGGTGGAGATCACCACATCCACCTGCGGATCGGCGATCCAGCCCCGCAGCCGGTCCACGATGGCGCGGACATCGTCCCGGACAATGGCCCGGTCGGCCAGGATATGCCCATCCGCCGCCAACCGCTCCGCCAGCGTGTCGCCGGACTTGTCGCTGGCAAGGTCGCGGGTATCGGACACGGTCAGCACGGCGATCTTGACCGGCAGGAAGGGGCGGGATTCGTCGATGCGGGCCATGGGCCTGTGCTCCAGCGGAAGAGGTGGCTTCTTGAACCATAGCAGGTTCCGGGGCCGCAAGGCGTGGCGGGGATCGGGCGCGGCTTCTCCGTCGGCACCGCCCCACTGCCACCCCCTTCTCCAGCCCCACCCTCACCCTGAGCCTGTCGAAGGGCGAGGGTGGGGCGGTGTCGACGATAGAGCCATGCGGCGTCCGAGCCGATCGGAGCCCTACATCCCGCCAGATACCCTCGCCCTTCGACAGGCTCAGGGTGAGGATATCTGGCTACCAGCCGCATTCCGCCCTCCAAACCCACCGCCCAATCACATGGCCCGCGCCACCCCTGTCCGCCGCCGGAACAGCCGCCCGTCGATGGCGGCCAGGCCGGCGAAGATCACGGCCATGCCGGCGAAGGCGGTCCAGTCCAGCCGCTCGCCCAGCACCAGCGCGCCCAGCAGGATGGCGCTGACCGGCACCAGGAAGGTGACCAGGCTGGCATTGGTGGGGCCGGCACGGTTCATGATGCGGTAGAACAGCAGATAGGCGAAGCCCGTGGAAACCAGGCTCAGCGCCAGCAGGGCCGCGATCGCCTCCAGGCCGGGCGACAGGGTCCAGGGCCGGTCCAGGATCAGGCTGGCCGGGGTCACCATCGCGGCCGTTGCGAGCAGCGTGACGGCGGAGATCACGGCCGGCGGCAGATGCTTGAAGCGAACAGCCCAGACCCCGGCGGTGCCATAGGACAGGGCGGCCCCCAGAATGGCCAGCGCGCCGACCAGCCGCGCCTGCTCGCCACCCGCCACCTTCGGCGCCAGCAGCAGGGCGACGCCGGCGACGCCCAGGAAAAGCCCTGCCAGCTTCACCGTCCCGATCCGCTCCCCCCGGATCAGCCACAGCAGCACCACGGTCCAGAGCGGGGTGGTGGCGTTCAGGATGGCCGTGAGGCCGGAGGGGATCAGCGTCTGGCCGAAGGAGATCAGGCTGAAGGGGATCAGGTTGCCGACCACCCCCAGCAGCGCCTGCCCGCCCAGCCGCGCCACGGCCAGCAGCATCAGGCCGCCGATCAGCGTGCGGACCAGCACCAGCGTCAGCGGCGGCACCTCCCGCACGGCCACGGCGATGAACAGGAAGGACCCGCCCCACAGGATCGACAGGATGCCCAGCAGCAGCCAGTCGGCGGGCGTCATGGATTGCTGGGTTGAGGGCGGCATCGGGTTCGCTCCCGGCTCTGGCATCAGGGTCGGCACGCTATCCCTCCTCCCCCGCCCCGTCGACCCGGAAGCTGTGATGGGTGCCATGAGGCTGGCGGGTGACGATGCTCACTTCCGCCGCGGGCGGGATGGGGTCAACTGAGCAACTGTGCCGCCCGCACCCACCAGCCGGGCTGGCCGGCCTTCAGCCCAATAGCAGCCCGCTCCGCCTCCGCCGCCGTACCGAACAGGCCGAAACAGGTGGCCCCGCTGCCCGACATGCGGGAGAGCAGGCAGCCCGACGCATTGTCCAGCGCCGCCAGCACCTGCCCGATTTCCGGGCGCAGCCGCTGCGCCGGCTCGGCCAGGTCGTTGCCGCGCAGGGTTAGAAGCCGGGCGAGATCGGCGGCATCCACAGGATCGCGCTCCAGCCGGTGCGCCGCCGTGAAGGGGGCGGTGCGGGCGGTGAAGACGGCGCGGGTTTCCAGCGCCACCCCCGGATTGGCCAGCACCAGCCAGACCGGCGGCAAGGCGGGACCTTGGGTCAGCTCCTCCCCCGTTCCGGCGAAATAGGCGGTGCGGCCATGAAGGCAGACCGGCACGTCGGCCCCCAGGGTGCGGGCGATGCGGTAAAGCTCCGGCTCGTCCTCCGCGACGCCCCAGAGGCGGGCGGCCCCGCGCAGGGCCGCCGCCGCATCCGCCGAACCGCCGCCGATCCCGCTGGCGACCGGCAGCCTCTTCTCCAGCACAATCTCCAGATCGGCAGGCCGGCCCAGATGGTCGGCCAGGGCGCGGACGGCCCGGACCACCAGATTGCGCTCCGGCGTTTCCGCCCGGAGCGGGCCGGCGAACGGCCCCTCGATCCGGAAGGCCGGGCGCTCCGCCGGGTGCAGGGTCACCGTGTCGCCCGCATCGGCGAAGGCCACCAGGCTGTCCAGCAAATGGTAGCCGTCCTCCCGCCTGCCGGTGACATGCAGATAGAGGTTCAACTTGGCCGGGGCGAAGATCGTCTGGGCGTCTTGCATGGGTCTGGGCGGGTTGCGGCGGATCGGCGCAAGGTGCCGGGCGGCCCGGTCGCGGTCAACCGCCGCAACCGCCGCCCTGGGCCGCCCCGCCCTGCTTCGTCGGCAGGCCCGTGTCCCGCCGCAATCCCCTTTACCCGGCGGGGCCCCTTCCGTAGAAGATGGGCGGACCCAGATATTGCGGTCTGCCGCCCGAACCGATCACAATCGATAGCTGTCTCCGGCATGCCCGATGCCCGGCTCCCCCTCTTCCGTGAAGCGCCCCAGGATGTCCTGCGGCGGGTCTGGGGCTATCCGGCCTTCCGGGGCCAGCAGGCGGACATCGTGGAGCATGTCTGCGCCGGCGGCGACGCCCTGGTGCTGATGCCCACCGGGGCCGGCAAGAGCCTGTGCTACCAGATTCCCGCCCTTGTCCGGCACGGCGTCACCATCGTCGTCAGCCCGCTGATCGCCCTGATGCGCGACCAGGTGGATGCGCTGCGGCAGTTGGGCGTGCGCGCCGCCTATCTGAATTCCACCCTGGAATGGCGCGAGACGCAGGAGATCGAGCGGGCCTGCGAGCAGGGGGAGCTGGACCTGCTCTATGTCGCACCGGAGCGGCTGGTGACGCCGCGCTTCCTGGATCTGCTGGAGCGCAGCCGCATCGCCCTGTTCGCGCTGGACGAGGCGCATTGCGTCAGCCAGTGGGGCCATGATTTCCGCCCCGAATATCTCCAGCTCTCCATCCTGCACGAGCGGTTCCCGATCGTGCCCCGCATCGCGCTGACCGCCACCGCGGACGCGCAGACCCGGGCCGACATCGTCAACCGGCTGAACCTGCACGGGGCGAAGCTGTTCCTGTCCAGCTTCGACCGGCCCAACCTCACCTACCGCATCCTGTCCAAGGATGCGGAGCGGCGGCAGTTGCTGGATTTCATCCGCCGCGACCATGCCGAGGATGCCGGCATCGTCTATTGCATGAGCCGGGCGAAGGTGGACGCCATCGCCGACTGGCTGCGCCAGCAGGGGCTGGACGCCCTGCCCTACCATGCCGGGCTCGATTCCCAGGTGCGGCAGGCCAACCAGGACCGGTTCATCAAGGCCGAAGGGGTGGTGATGGTCGCCACCGTGGCCTTCGGCATGGGCATCGACAAGCCGAACGTCCGCTTCGTCGTCCATATGGACCCGCCGCGCAGCCTGGAAGCCTATTACCAGGAGACCGGCCGCGCCGGCCGCGACGGGCTGCCGGCCGAGGTGCTGATGCTCTACGGCTTCGGCGATGTGGTGCAGCTCCGCCAGATGGTGGAGCAATCGGACAGCCCGGCCAACTACAAGCGCACCGAACGGCAGAAGCTGGAGGCGCTGCTGGGCTTCTGCGAGACGGTGCGCTGCCGCCGGCAGACGCTGCTGAGCTATTTCGGGGAGGATTATCCCAAGCCCTGCGGCAATTGCGATACCTGCGCCAATCCGGTGGAGACCTATGACGGCACCATCCCGGCGCAGAAGGCCCTGTCCGCCGTCTACCGCACCGGCCAGCGCTTCGGCGTCGGCCATCTGATCGACGTGCTGCGCGGCCTTGCCACCGAGAAGGTGACGGAGCGCGGGCACGACAAGCTGAAGACCTTCGGCTGCGGCAAGGACCTTTCCAAGCAGGAATGGCAGACCGTGTTCCGCCAGCTCGTCGCCTACGGCTTCCTGGCCGCCGATCCGGAGGGGCATGGCGGGCTGATCCTGACCGATCAGGCGCCGGCCTTGCTGAAGGGCCAGGAATCGGTGCGGCTGCGCAAGGACCCGGCGGCGGAGCGGAAGAGTGCGCGCGGCAGCTCACGGAGCGGCTATGGCGGCGGCGGAGCCGTCCGCCCGCGCACCGCGCCCATCGACCTGTCGAAGGAGGATGACGAGCTCTGGCACGCGCTGAAGGCGCTCCGCCTCGACCTCGCCCGCGAGCAGGGCGTGCCGCCCTATGTGATCTTCCACGACGCCACGCTGATGGAGATGGTTCGCGAAAAGCCCCACGACGCCGTGGCGCTGGGCCTGCTGCCCGGCGTAGGGGCCAAGAAGCTGGAGCGCTACGGCGACTACTTCCTGGACGTGATCCTGCAGCATACCTAGGGCGTGAAGCCCTCCCCACCGGGGCGGGGCTTCTTCAGCGCCAGGCGTAGTTGAAGCTGATGCTGATCCGCTCGGTCTCCGCCCGGTTCAGCGGCACCTCGTGGCGCAGCCAGCTTTCCCACAGCAGCACGGTGCCCGACTTCGGCGCCACCGGCACGGACGGCTGGAGCTCCCGGCCGGCCTTGGCTTTGCGCGGCGGGGCGGCCATCATCAGAGCAAGGCGCGGGTCCTCGAACTTGATGGAGCTGGCGCCGTCCGGCACCTGCACATAATAGGTGCCGCTGACCACGCTGTTGGGATGGATGTGGGAGCCGTGGAAGCCGCCCGGCTCCAGCACATTGATCCAGAGCGAGTCCAGCTCCAGCTTGCGCCCGCCGAGGTCCCATTCCATCAGCTTGGCGAAGGCCTTCACATGCCGGTCGAGCTGGGCTTTCAGCGCTTTCACCGCCGGATAGCGCCAGGGCAGGTCGTCCAGCGAGGCGTAGGAGGTGTAGCCGGGATAGCCATGCTCCTCCGACCAGGCCTGCCCGGCCTCGTCATCCTCCGCGGCCGACAGGGCGCAGGCGGCGAGTTCGGTATTCAGGGCCGCGGCTTCGGCCAGCTCGGCCCGGTAGATGCGGGTGGCGAACAGGGTTTCCAGCGCCGGCGCGGCAGAAGCGGTGCCAGCGGCAGCGGCGGGATCGGCGGATTTGGGCATCTTGGCGGTCATGGCGCTGGCTGTATCCCGAACCCGCAATGCCGTCAATTGCGCCCCGCGCAAATTCCCTGCGATCTATGGGTTGCCAAGCCCGTCCGGCTTTGCTAGATACCGCGGCCTGTGAGGCGCTGTGCCCCGATAGCTCAGCGGTAGAGCAACCGCTTCGTAAGCGGTAGGCCGTTGGTTCAAATCCGACTCGGGGCACCACTCACTTCCTGCGGCAGTACGGCCTGAGAGCCGCTGAGCCCGCGGCAAGCTTCAAACAATGATGGTACTGCCGGCCAGACGCGCGCAGATGCGCCATGCCTTGGCACGTCCGGCCGGCTGGAATCTGACTGTCAGAGATGCTCCACCAATCTCTTGAAGCCGACCAGGCATTCTTGAAGGCGCTCGCCTGCCTCACGGAGCTGGGTAGCGCACTGGGTCAGTTGATGCGCGTGGACCTTCATGTTTTCCGCATGGTTCAGCAGATGCCCATGGGGAAGCCCGGTGCGGATGTGGATGATCATTCCCGCTCTCCTGCGCTGCGGCTGCCGGACCATTCCGGCACGCATGCCGCGTACAAGAGCGATTGAACACCCGTAGACGGGTCAGCGATATCTCAACTTTCGTAAGGTTTTATTAACCGTTGGTATAGGGCACACCCGATCTGTAGACCGGAAGCCGCCCGTCTCCTGCCGCCCGCTACTCCTGCGGCTGCTTCCGCCGGGGGCGTAGCCCTGCCCTGATCACCTCGGGCGAAATCCGGGTCGGGGCCGGCGTGGGCGCTGGTTCCGGCGCGGACTTCTGGGTTTCGGCCTGCTCCCCATCGGCGTTCCAGAGAACCAGATTCTGCTGCGGCACGAGCGTCGAGATCGCGTGCTTGTAGATCAACTGCTCGCTGGAGAAGCCTTCGAGCAGGATCGAGAACTTGTCCGCGGCGACGATCCGGCCGACCAGCCTGATGCCGCTGACCAGGAACACCGTCACGCTGATCTTTTCCTGGATGAGGTTTCCCAGGACCGCATCCTGCAAACTCTGATGATGGGCCAACGCGGCCTCCGTCCTTGTAACGCCCGCATCGGACGATGCTGCGCCGCAGCATGGCCGATTGCAAGCGGTTGATCGCCAGCATTCCCGGCAGCCGCCGGTACAGCCCGACGCGCTGACGCCTCGTTCCGACCGGCTGTACCATCCCCGCGGGGGCGGAAAGCCGGAAACGGCCCCGCCTCCGCGGTTGTGGCGGTGATACTCCGGCTGGCCGCGTCTCCACAAGCGGTCTGAGACGCAGTTTGCGGCAAAGCTGTGCCGCGTGGGACGGAGCCGTGGCCTCGTCTACGGCGTCGCGTTGCCGCCGGTGATGCCGTAGACCTCGCCGGTGACATAGCTCGTCTCCTGGGACGCCAGGAGCACGTAGGTCGGCCCGAGCTCCGCCGGCTGGCCGGGCCGGCCGAACGGGACGGAGGCCCCGAAGCTGACAATGGCGTCCGGCGGCTGGCCGCCGCTGGGCTGAAGCGGCGTCCAGATCGGCCCCGGCGCCACGGAGTTCACGCGGATGCCCTTCGGGGCGAGCTGCTTTGCCAGGGACTTGGTGAAGGCGACGATACAGGCCTTGGTCTGGGCGTAGTCCAGCAGGTTCTCCGACGGCTCATAGGCCTGGATCGACGACGTGTTGATGATGGAAGCCCCCGCCGGCAGGTGGGGAAGCGCCGCCTTGGTGATCCAGAACATCGCATAGACGTTCGTCTTGAAGGTGGCGTCGAACTGCTCGGTCGAGATGTCGAGGATCGAGGGCTGGGACGCCTGCTTGGCCGCGTTGTTCACCAGGATGTCGAGGCCGCCCAGCCCCTCCACCGCATCGGACACGAGCTTCTGGCAGAAGGCCTCGTCGCGTATGTCGCCGGGCAGGGCGATAGCCTTGCGGCCGGCGGCGCGGATCAGCTCAACCACCTCGCGCGCGTCCGGTTCCTCCTGCGGCAGGTAGTTGATGGCCACGTCTGCCCCTTCCCGCGCGAAGGCGATGGCGGCGGCGCGCCCGATCCCGGAATCGCCGCCGGTGATCAGCGCCTTGCGGCCCATCAGCCGGCCGGACCCCTTGTAGCTCTCCTCCCCGTGATCCGGCCGCAGCTCCATCTTCTGGGCGAGACCGGGCCATTCCTGCTGCTGCCGCGGGAAGGGCGGCTTCGGATACTGCTCCAGCGGGTTCTGCATGGCGGCCTGGGGCGGCGGGGCGGCGGAACCCTGCCCCGTCTGGGCCGCAGCCGTTCCCGCACCGGCCAGCGTCGCGGACGCGCCGACGAGACCGGCTCCGATCCCGCCGACGACGACACGGCGCGTGGGTACGATGGTCGGGTCCTTGGGGTCCATCATTCGTCTCCTGGAATCTGTTCTGATGACATCGGCACGGGCAACCGGGCCGGGGACGACGCATCGTGCGATGCAGTCGACCCGACCCAACCGCCGCGACGGCAGGGTCCTTCCGCCAACCGGCAGCGCCGCCCTCCGTTGCAGTGCAGAAGCATGGATGCGGCAATCCGCTGCCCGGCGGACGGGATATCGGCAACGGAGCCGCCCGGATGCTGTTGGAAAGGGGGTTCCGGCCCGCCCCGCTGCCCCCCGCTCCACCGCAACCCGTTCCACGGAGAAGAAACATGCGCCCGCATCTGAAGCCCATCGGCGAGCAGGTGATCGTCATCACCGGCGCCAGCAGCGGCATCGGCCTGACCACCGCCCGCATGGCCGCCCGCCGGGGCGCCCGGGTGGTGCTGGGCGCGCGGGACCATGCGGCGCCGGCCAGGATCGCCGATGAAATCCGGATGGAGGGCGGAGAAGCCATCCCCGTCGCGGTGGATGTGGCCGACGAGGACCAGTTGCGCGCCGTGGCGCAGGCCGCAATCGACGCCTTCGGTCGGATCGACAGTTGGGTGAACAATGCCGGTGTTGCGATCTACGGCCGCATCCTGGACACGCCGGATGAGGACCACCGGCGTCTGTTCGAAACGAATTACTGGGGCGTGGTGAACGGCAGCAAAGTCGCGGTCGAGTACATGCGGAACAGCGGCGGCGCGCTGATCAATGTCGGCAGCTCGGTCGGCGACCGGGCGGTGCCGCTGCAAGGCGTCTACAGCGCCAGCAAGCATGCGGTAAAGGGCTTCACCGTGGCGTTGCGGATGGAGTTGGAGGCGGAAAACCTGCCGATCTCCGTCACCCTGATCAAGCCGGGTGCGGTGGACAGCATGTATGAGGAACATGGCAAGATCCTCACCGAGCATGAGCCGATGAACCCGCCGCCGATCTATGCGCCGGAAACGGTGGCGCGCGCCATCCTGTACGCGGCGGAGCATCCCCGCCGCGACCTGGTGGTGGGCAGCGGCGGCAAAATGTTGTCCCTGTCAGAAACCCTGGCGCCGCGCTTGACCGACCGGCTGATGGAGCGGTTCCTGATTCCCTTCGAGAAGAGCGGGGGACCGCAGCGCCGCTTCACCCACAGCCTGTACGGCCCCAGCCGCGACGGGCGCGAGCGCGCCGGCCGGCACAGCATGGTCCGTGAGCGCAGCTATTACACCGAGGCCGTTACGCACCCGCTGGCGACCGGCATGGTCCTGGCCGGCCTTGCCGCCCTTGCGGTGGGCGCCATGGCGCGGGGCGGCGGTAGGTCCGACGGCCCGGCGGGCCGTTCCGCCGAGGTCGGCACCCGGCGCATCGCGGCCCGCCGCCGTGAGAAGGCGCAGGCCTGACCGGTTGCCGAGGCTCAGGCCGCCAGCGGCAGGGCGGCGGCGCCGGACAGGCTCTCCGTCAGGAAGGTGATGAAGGGCACGACCAGCTCGGCCGCCCTCTCCTCTCCCAGGACGGTGATTTCCGTCATGGGCAGGGCCGGCCAGCTTTCGGACGGCGGCAGGATCTTCATGCCGTCCTGGACGAAGGACCGGCCCAGCACCGTGACGCCCAGCCCACCGGCCACGGCGGCCTGGATGCCCATCAGGCTGCTGGCCGTACAGGCCGGCTGCCACTCCCGCCGGACCGAGTCCAGGGCGGAGATCATCAGCTCCCGGTAGGTGCAGGGCTGCGGCAGCATCACCAGCCGCGCCGGACGGGCGGGATCGGCCTCATAATCGGCGGCAGCCATCCAGACCAGCGGCTCCCGCCAGATCACCCGGCCGCGCTGCGCCGACCCGTCCTTCTTGGCGATGACCGCATCCAGCAGATTGTCGTCATAGGCGGCCAGGAGATTGCAGCTCAGGCCGGTCATCAGCTCGATATGGACGCTGGGATAGAGCCGGCTGAACCGCGCCAGCAGCTTCGGGAGTTGGCGCGGGATGAAATCCTCGGAAATGCCGAGGCGCAGGGTGCCGGCGGCCGGCGGCTCCCGCAGTTCCCGCATGACCTTGTCGTTGAATTCCAGCATCTGGCGGGCGGTGACCAGCATCCGCTCCCCATCCCGGGTGAGGTTGAGGGAGCGGCTGGTCCGGTCGAAGACGCGGCGCTGAAGGATTTCCTCCAGCCGCAGCACCTTCTGGCTCACCGCCGACTGGGAGCGCCCCACCACCTCCGCCGCCGCCGTGAAGCTGCCTGTTTCGGCCACGGCGACGAAGGCGCGCAGGAGATCGAGTTCGAGGTCCGGATAACGCATGGCGATGGCGACCTTCCTGCCGGAGCCGGGAGCACGGACAGGGAAGGTTGCCAGAGGCGCATCAATTCGGACAGCGCATATTTCAAATCTGACCGATGCGCTTTCCTGCTGGATCAATGGCAGCGCGCCCCCGGCGATCAGTCCTCGTCGGGGTCCTCGCGGCCGATGGGGGCGACCTTGTGCCGGTAGATCAGTTCCGCCCCGGCAAGCGCGGTGACGCCCAGCAGCAGCGCCACCGTGGCGGACAGCGCCGTGTCGCGCGGCTGCACCTCATGGGAACCGTTGCGCCGCTTCAGGCTCCAGGCGGACAGGGCCAGTGCCGCCACATTGCCGAAAGCGTGGAGATGCCCTTCCGGATGCCGCCGGACCCGCTTCACGCCGGCATAATCGACCGCACCGACCGCGCCGGCCACCACCCCGGTCGCCAGCCCCGCCTTCAGCAGCAGGCCGGACGCCCTGGCCCAGAACGGATCGCGGGTGCGCCGGTAGGCGATGTCCGTCGCCAGCACGGAGGTCAGGTAGGTCAGAGGATAGGGGATCAGGGTGGGATGGATCGGGTGCCCGAAGATGTTGGCCCGGCTGGGAATCCCGCTTCCCCCCCGATGCTCATGGCTTACCGGGCCGCTCATACCGCGCCTTTGGCCGCGCCCGTTGCCATGGCGGGGATACCGCTCCCGCCAAGCCATGGGCTGGCCGGGCCGGCCATGGTCCATCACGCCGGTCGATCCCCTGTCCCAATCGTGCATCATGTCCTCCGCCGTCTGCTTCGCCGGCAGCAACAGCCGGGAGCGCCGAACGTGCTGAACATCCCGGATCAGCGGCGGCGATGCATGGGCAAGGATGGCTGCTTCCAGGCGGCGAGCGCCAGCGGTATGCCGATCAGCGCCAGGGTGGCGAGCAGCGGCACGCCGCCATTGTTGGGCCCCTTGCGCCAATCGCCGCGCACCGTGAACCGATCGCGGGCGGGTTCGAACAGCGTGCCGGTGGTCTCCCCGCTGGGCTCATTGCTGAGGAAGCCGTAATTCAGCGCGCGGGCATTGAGCCGGGTGCCCAGGGACGGGGCCACCCGTTTCAGGACGGCGCCGAACTTTCCGGCCCCGCCGATGATCACCTCCGCCCGCGGGCGCTGCACCAGGCCCAGGACGGTGCGGGCCACTTTCTCCGGCGTGTAGACCGGCGGGGCGGCGCGCACATTGTGATGGCTGAAATTGGCGGCGTGGTGGAAGAAGGGCGTGTCGATCACCGCGGGCAGGATCGTGCAGATGTGGATGTCCGGTTGGTCCAGCACCTCCTGCCGCAACGCCTCGGCAAAGCCGCGAATGGCGAATTTGCTGGTGGCGTAGGCGGTGCTGTCGGGCTTGGCCAGCCGCCCGACGATGGAGGCGTTGTTGATCAGCACGCCATGGCCCTGCCGGCGGAACACCGGCATGACGGCGCGGGCGCCGTGGACGTAACCGAACAGGTTGATATCGATCACCCGCCGCCAGACATCGCTGGGAATGTCCTTGAAGCGGCCGAAGACGCCGACGCCGGCATTGTTGAACCAGACATCGATCCGGCCGAACCGGTCCAGCGTCTGCCGGGCAAGATCCTGGACCTGTTCCTCACGGGTCACGTCGGTGGGGACGGGCAGCGCGCGGCCGCCCAGGCTTTCGCATTCGCGGGCCACATCCTCCAGCCGTTCGGCGCGGCGGGCGGCCAGGATCACCGTAGCACCCTGCCGGGCGAAGGCATGCGCCGTGGCGCGGCCGATCCCGCTGGACGCTCCCGTGATGACGGCGACCAGTCCCGAGAATGAGCGGCTCATTGGTTTCTCCTGCATGATGCTGCGGCGCAATAACCGGCAGCGGCAGGATTCGTCACCCGTGCCAGCGGGAGAGCTGACCCGGCGTATCGGCCGCCCCCATGGCGATGGCGGCGTCATAGGCGGTGTGGCCGCCGGCATCCCGCGCCTGCGGGTCGGTCCCGTGGGCCAGCAGAAGATCGACGATGCCGGTGCGGTTGAACATGGCGGCAACCATCAGCGCGGTGCGCCCGTCCGGCCCGCAGCCATCCACCTTGGCCCCGCCTTCCAGGAGTGCGCGGATGACATCCTCGTCGCCCTTGAAGGCCGCACCGGCAAGCGGCGTCTGCCCGCGGTCGTTGGCCAGCTCCGGATCGCCGCCATGCCGCATCAGGACGCGGCAGGTCTCCGCATGGCCGTGATAGCTGGCCAGCATCAGAAGGCTGTCGCCCTTCTCATTCCGGAGATTGGCCGGCAGCCCCTGCTCCAGCAGCTCCGACAGCTCCTGCGTGGCCCCGATGCGGGCGTAGTGGAACACCTTGGCCGCGAAGGCGAGGGTTTCCTCGTCCAGCTCCGGTGTCGGCTTCGGGGCGTCGTTCGGCATTTCTTCCTCCGCCGGGGTCGGTGCCTGCCCGGAGAAGGGCTCCGGGAGGGGTGATCCAACCCTAACGCCGGACCATCCCTCCCGGAACCATGTTTCAAGCCTTCCCCACATGCACAGCCTGGGCGGCGGGCCCGGCCCCCTTTCAAATCCGTGCGGCGCTGACGCCCACCGCGCCCCAGGTGGTGCGCCAGCGCGTCTTGACCCGTGTGAGACCGATGAGCGCCAGCACCGCCAGGGCGGCGAAGATGAGAAGCCCGGTCTGGTAGGTGCCGGTGACCTGCTTCGACAGCCCCAGGCTGGAGGCCAGATAGAAGCCGCCGATGCCGCCCGACATGCCGACCAGCCCCGTCATCACCCCGATCTCCCGCCGGAAGCGCTGGGGGACGAGCTGGAACACGGCGCCATTGCCCATGCCCAGCGCCTGCATGGCGCAGGCGAAGATCAGCAGCGCCATCCAGGAGGACGGCAGGTTGAAGCTGACCACCACCAGGAAGAAGGCCGCTACCGCATACATGATGCTGAGCGCACGGATGCCGCCCACCCTGTCCGCCAGCATCCCGCCCAGCGGCCGCATCATGGAGCCCATGAACACGCAGGCCGCCGTGAAATAGCCGGCCACCACCGGGCTGAGCCCGTACTGGTCGTTGAAGTAGATGGTGAGCGAGGAGGACAGGCCGACGAAGCCGCCGAAGGTCACGCCGTAGAAGAACATGAACCACCAGGCGTCCGCCTCCCGGAACACCGCCAGATACTCCTTGAAGGATTTCGGCGGCGGCGCATCCGGGCTGTCCTTGGCCAGCAGCACATAGACCACGAAGGCGACGCCCAGCGGGATCAGGGCGATGCCGAACACATTCTGCCAGCCATAGGCTGCCGCCAGCGACGGGGCGAACAGGGCGGCGAAGACGGTGCCGGAATTCCCGGCACCCGCAATGCCCAGCGCCGTGCCCTGATGCTCCGGCGGGTACCAGCGGGAGGCCAGCGGCAGCGCCACCGCGAAGGACGCCCCGGCCACGCCGAGGAACACCGCCAGCAGCAGCACCTGACCGTAACTATGGATGCCGAGGAGCCAGGCGGCGGCAAGCGCCGCGAGGACCACCGCCTGCCCGATCAGCCCCGCCATCTTCGGCCCGATCCGGTCCACCAGCACGCCCATGCCCACGCGCAGCAGTGCCCCCGATAGCACCGGAACGGCCACCATGAAGCCCTTCTGCGCCGGGCTCAGCCCCAGCGCGTCGGACACCTGCACGCCAAGCGGCCCGAGCAGCACCCAGACCATGAAGCTCATATCGAAGTAGAGGAAGGCCGCGAACAGCGTCGGGGTATGACCCGCCTTCCAGAATCCTGACTGCATCCACTTGCCCCTCGTAACGGCGGACGCACGGGCGCCCACATCCATTCGGCCCCGGCTTGCGGGCGGGAAAGCAGTCAGCAATCCGCATGCCAGATATCGGGAGCGGGAGGGCACTACTTATGCGCCACGCCCCTGGCGGGACATTTAGCGGGAGAAGCAGCCATCACTCTGAAAAACATACCTGTTCACGGGAATGGCATTTTATTCGGAAAAATTGCCGGTACTTTCATTTGGCTCACGCGGTTGTGGCCGTCGCGACCTCCGTGGCCGTAGAACTACTATTCATGCCCAATTCGTAGGCCTGATGCACATAAAGCAGACACCGGGCCGATGCCGGCCAGGACAGTGCATCCCATGCGTGCCCGCTGCGGCGCGCAGTGATATGGGATTGTGCGGGAGCAAGGGAGTATCCGCACGTGCGGCCGGAAATGGAGCGCCACGCCGGCCATCCGGCGGTCGGAATCGGGTTCTGCACCGATATCGGCAAACGCCAGGAGAATCAGGATTTCGGCGCCGCAATGTCCGGTCCGGCCGGGCACCTGGCGCGTCATGGCGTCGTTGCGGCGGTGGCCGATGGCGTCGGCGGGCACAAGGGCGGCAGGGTCGCGGCGGAAGCGGCGGTGCACGCCCTGCTGGACGGCTATCTGGGGGCGCCCCGCACGCTGGGCATCCAGCAGGCCTGCGCGCGGGCGGTGGAGGCCGTCAACCGCTGGATATCCACCCAGGGCCGCATCGACCCGGACCTTGAGGGCATGGCCTGCACCCTCACCGCGCTGGTGCTGAAGGAACGCCGGATTCATCTCATCCATATCGGCGACAGCCGTCTCTATCGGCTGCGGGACGGCAGGCTGCTGCAACTCACCACCGACCATACGCACAGCCACCCCGACATGCGGCATGTGCTGCACCGGGCCGTCGGCATGGAGGAGACGGTCCGCATCGACTACGCCGCCCACCCGGCGGCAATCCATGATCGCTATCTGCTCTGCACCGACGGCATCCACGGCCCCCTCCCCGATCGGCAGATCGGCGACATCCTGACCCGTGGCGCCGGACCGGATGAGACGGCGCGGCTGCTGGTGGAGACGGCGCTGGACCGCGGCGGCAGCGATAATGCCACGGCCCTGGTGCTGGACGTGCTCGCCCTGCCGGCGGCCAGCCATGAGGAGCTGGAGAGCGCCGGGGCGGCGCTGCCCGTCCTGCCCCTGCCCGAGCCGGGCGACATGGTGGACGGGTTCCTGTTGGGCGAGCCGCTGGCCGATGCGCGCTACAGCCGCCTGTTCATGGCCACCGACCCGGCCGAGGGTAGCACGTTGGTCCTGAAATTCCCGAAACCGGTGGTGGGCGACGAAACGGAGCTGCGCGCCGCCTTCGTGCGGGAGGGCTGGATCGGCGCACAACTGCACAGCCCCGGCCTGGGAGAGGTGATCGAGCTGTCTCCGGAGCGGCAGCGACGGCTCTATGTCGTCATGCCCTATTATGCCGGGGAAACGCTGGAACAACGCTTGCGCCGGACACCGCGGATGTCCCTGCGCGAGGGCATCGGGATCGGGATCAGGCTGGCGCGGGCCGTCGCCGTTCTGCACCGGGCCGGCGTCATCCATCGCGACATCAAGCCGGACAACATCATCCTGACGGAACAGGGCGCGCGGCTGCTGGATTTCGGCATCGCCCGGCTGATCCACCGCGAGGAGCAGGATACGGGCGGGGAGATACCCGGCACCGCCAGCTACATGGCGCCGGAGATGTATGAGGGGGAGCGGGGAAGCGAGCGGACGGACATCTTCGCGCTCGGCGTCACGCTGTACCGCATGTTCAGCGGCGGGGCCTATCCCTATGGCGAGATCGAACCCTTCTCCCGCCCGCAGTTCGGCACGCCGGTCCCGCTGCTGCGCCACCGCCCCGACCTTCCGGCCTGGCTGGACGCGGCCCTGGCGCGGGCCATCGCCGTGAACCCGCAGGACCGGTTCGTGGATGCGGTGGAGCTTGCCGTCACGCTGGACAACGCCTCGTCCCGGTCGGCTCCCCCGCCGAAGCGCCACCGCTCCCTCTATGAGCGCGATCCGCTCGCCTTCTGGCAGTTCCTGTGCTTCGCGCTGGCGGCAAGCCTGCTCATCCTCGCGGCCCAGACGGTCGGGCCGTGAGGATGAGCGGGGCCTGCGGCGCTCAGGCCGCTTCGCTGTCCAGCGACGGGTAGTCGAGATAGCCGCGCGCATCGCCGCCATAGAAGCTGGGGCGGTGATAGCGGTTCAGCGGCGCGCCGCGGCGGAAGCGCTCCGGCAGGTCGGGATTGGCGATGAACAGCCGACCGAAGGCCACCGCGTCGGCCCGGCCCTCCGCAACCGCCCCGGTCGCCGTCGCCTGCGTGAAGCCGCCGGCCGCGATCACCGCGCCGCCGAACCGGCTCTTGAAGCGGGAGGCCGCATCCGGCGCATTCGGGTCGAGCGCGTTGGTATCGCTGTTCTGGTCGGCCCGCGGCTCCACGATGTGGAGATAGGCCAGACCGCGCTTGCCGAGCTCTGCCGTCACATGGTCGAACAGCGCGCCGGGATTGCTGTCGGACATGCCGTTGAAATGACCCCAGGGGGACACGCGGACGCCGACGCGGTCGGCGCTCCAGGCCCCGGCAACGGCATCGACCACCTCCAGCAGGAAGCGGGCCCGGTTCTCCACGGAACCGCCATAGCGATCCTCGCGCCGGTTGGTGCCGTCCTGGAGGAACTGGTCGATCAGGTAGCCATTGGCCGAATGGATCTCGATCCCGTCGAAACCGGCCCGTTGCGCATTCACTGACGCGCGGCGGAACGCGTCCACGATGCCGGGGATTTCATCCTCGCGCAGGGCGCGCGGGGTCTCGAACGGCACCGGCCGCCCCTGGATGTCCATATGGTCGCCAGGGGCCGCAACGGCCGACGGGGCGACCGGAAGCGCGCCGCCCGGCTGCATGGAGGAGTGGGAAATCCGGCCGGTGTGCCAGACCTGGAGAACGATCAGGCCGCCCTTGGCATGCACGGCGTCGGTGACCTGCCGCCAGCCCTCGACCTGTTCGTCGGAATAGATGCCGGGCGCGCCGGGATAGCCCCGCGCCTGCTCCGACACGTCCGTCGCCTCGGCGATGATCAGGCCGCCCTTGCTGGCGCGCTGGCCGTAATAGACGGCGTTCATCTCCTGCGGCACGTCGCCCGGCTGGCGCGAGCGCATGCGGGTGAGCGGCGGCATGACGACCCGGTGCTGAAGCTCGAGAGCTCCCAGCCGGACAGGCGTGAACAGCGGTGAGGAAGACATGGTTTCTCCTTGGGAATGCCGGTCCACCGAAATAGTCCGCCACGGAATGCCGTGTTACTGTCCGGGATTGAGAAGCCGGCTTATCGGAAAGCGATATAATCCGATGGACACTGATGGGCTGAGGGTGCTCGTCCTTGCCGCGCAGGCCGGCAGCCTGTCGGCAGCAGCGCGGCGTCTGGAGATGACGCCAATGGCGGCCAGCCGCCGCTTGGCGGCGCTGGAGCAACAGCTCGGCGTGCGCCTGATGCACCGGACGACGCGCTCCGTCTCCCTGACGCCGGAGGGGGAGCAGTTCCTGCCACACGCCCAGGCGATGATCGAGATCGAGCAGGCGGCCCGCGCCAGCCTCGCCCCGGCGGAGCAGGGTGCCAGCGGCCTGCTCCGCGTCACCGCGCCCGCCGCCTTCGGCCGCAAGATCGTGGCCCCCATGATCCCCCGCCTGCTGGACGAGAATCCGGAGCTGCGCGTGGATTTGGAACTGACGGACAGCGTGGTGGACATCGTGGCGGCCGGGATCGACGTGGCGGTGCGCATCGGCCGCCTGCGCGATTCCAGCCTGATCGCGCGCCGGCTGGCGCCCAATCCGCGGGTGATCTGCGCCGCCCCGTCCTATATCGCTCGGGCCGGTATTCCGCGCACCGTCGATGATCTGGCGGATCATGAGTGCATCGTGCTGAGCGGCACCCAGTCCTGGTCCTTCGAGGCGGATGGCAAGGTGCGGGAGGTGCGGGTGGGCGGCCGGTTCGGCAGCAGCAGCATCGACGCCGTGCATGCCACCTGCCTAGGCGGGCTGGGGCTGGCGCTGCTGTCGGCCTGGGACGTGGCCGACGAAATCCGCTCCGGCGCGCTGGTTCCCATCGAACTGGACGCGGCACTGCCCGAGGCGCGGTCGATCTGGGCCGTCTTCCCCTCCGCACGGCTGGTTCCGCCGAAGCTGCGCGTGTTCATCGCCGCCCTGGAACGCGCCCTGGCCCCGCTGCCCGCGGCAGCGAAGCGACTTCCGCTTCCCTGAGCGCGCGATGCCGTCGTCACGCCGCTGTTGTCCGCCGAGAAACCCGGCCGTTCGTGGCCGGCAGAGACAGCGCGGAGGACAGGGCTGAGATGATGAGCTTGGAGAAGACCCGGCGGCGGCTGCGTTCCGGGAGCCATGGCATGCAGGCGCAGTCCCTGGCCCCCATGCTGGGATGGTTCAGCATCGGCCTGGGACTGGCCCAGGTGCTCGCCCCCCGTGGGATGTCCCGGATGATCGGGACGGCGGGCAACGGCCTGGACCGCAAGACCATGCTGGCCGTGGGGCTGCGCGAGCTTGCCGCCGGGGTCGGCATCCTGTCCCGCCGCCGGCCGCAGGACTGGCTGTGGGCGCGCGTCGGCGGCGATGTCATGGATCTTGCCATGCTAGCCAACGCATCACGATCCCGCCGTGCCCGGCCGGGCCGGCTGGCGATGGCCGGCGCGGCAGTGCTGGGCGTGCTTGCGCTGGATTATATCAGCGCCCGGCGGCAGGGCTCCGACGGGCGGAGGGCGGGCTGAATCCCGCCCCGGCCCGACAGCGCCGGGCGGGAGACATTTGATGGATCACCGCAAGATCGGCTGAGGCATGGTGCGGACGCACCGGATTCACCCCGTTTCGCCCCTTGGCATCCCTGGCTGCGGGCCGCATGAATGCATTCACCTCTAAAACGATGAATTCCTCGGGAGAACGGTTTGGCCAGGGTACTGGTGGTGGAGGACGAGGCCTTGATCGGCATGGCGCTCGCGGTGACGCTTGTGGATGGCGGCCACAAGGTCTGTGGTCCCGTTCCCAGCGTCGATGCGGCGCTTCGTGAAGCGGCCCGGTGCAGACCGGACGTGGCCCTGGTCGATGTCCGGCTGAAAGGCACCGCGACGGGGCTGGAGTTGACGCCGAAGCTGGCGGCGATGGGCGTGCGTTGCGTGATCATGTCCGCGCATACAACCCGGCGCGAGGCGGAGGAATCTGGCGCGGTGGGCTGGTTGCCGAAGCCCTGCTCCAGCCGTGCGGTGCTTGCCGCCGTCGCCCAGGGCGCATCCGCGCCCGACCGCAGAGGGCCGCAGGCGGCCGGCTCCCGGCGGGATCAGCACACTGGCAAGGTGTTCGGCGCCGCGACGACCTAGCCTATCTGGACCCGCCGTCGAACAGGACGAGGTTCCGGGGCAGCGCCGTCATCGGCCTGTCCCCTGCTTCGGGATCGCAGCATTCCACCGCGGTCAGCAGGTCCGCCCTTGAGAAGGGCTTCATCAGGCAGCCGGCACCCACGCCGCGGCCGGTCACATCTTCCGGGAAAGAGGTCACGAACAGACAGGCAACGTTCCGCTCTTCCAGATACCGGGCGACATCCAGCCCGCTCGAGGCGTTGGCAAGATGAACATCGACGAGGGCCAGATCGAAAGGCCCCTCCGCCTCCATCGCCCGGACCTCTCTGAGGTCCATGGCCGGACCGACGACCTCATGGCCGACATCCTCAAGATAGAGGCGCTGTTCCATGGCGATCAGAAGCTCATCCTCCACCAGTAGGATTCTCACCGCATCTCCTCCGGGTGCGAGGTGGTTTCGAGATGCTCCAGGGCGTGGTCCGGCGGTCCTTGCGGAACGATGATGCGGAACACGGCCCCCGTCCTGGCGGGCGGAAGTTCCAGCTTGCCGGAAAGCTGGCTGGTCAGGGCCGTGATGATCCGCAGGCCGAGGGTAGGCGACTTCCGAGGATCGAAACCGGGCGGCAGACCGGGGCCGTTGTCGCTGACGCAGAGCGTGAACTGCCCCTCCCCGCGCTTCAAGGTGACATCCACCTCCGCCGGGCGGTCACCGCGATGCTTGATCGCGTTGGTGAGCAGCTCGTTGGTGATGAGCCCGAGCGGGGCGGCCTGGTCGATGCCGACCTCCACCGGGTCGACATCCAGCCTGATCCCCGCCGCACTCTGCCCGCCGGAGGCTTCCACTAGATCGGCGCAGAGTTCCTGCAGGAAGGCGGCGAAATCCAGGGTCCGGAAGCGCTCCGCCTGATAGAGCCTGTGATGGACTCGGGCCACAGCGCTGATCCGCTGCGCCGCTTCGTGCAGATGCTGGCGGGTGGCGCTTTCGCTGGCGGTGGACATCTGCAGGTTCAGCAGACCCGAGACGAGCTGAAGGCTGTTCTTCACGCGGTGATTGATCTCGCGCAGCAGCATGGTCTTATCGGCCAGCGCGCGCTCCAGCGACAGCTTGGCCCGCCGGCGCTCCGTCACGTCGCGCAGGATGCCCGTCAGGAAGACACGGCCCTCGCTGGCCCAGTTGCCGACCGAAAGCTCCACATAGAAGGTGCTGCCATCGCGTCGCCGCCCCTGGAGTTCCACCGGCTCGAACGCCCTGGATGCCACGGCGGCATCTTCGCCGCGCGGCCAACGGGCGGCGTCCCCGTCGGTCAGCAGCACGCCGATATCCTTGCCCATGATCTCGGCGAGCCGGTAGCCGAACTGCCGTTCCGCGGCACCGTTCATCCACTGGATGGCGCCGGATGCGTCCGTGGTGACGATGGCTTCGGGCGCCGTGTCCACGATGGCGCGGTAGCGGGCGTCGCGGTGCTCACGCAGAACCCTTTCCCGGTCGGCCACGGCGGTCTGGTCGTTCACCTGGATCAGGCACCAGCGTTCACCCGCCGCCTCATAGGAGCGGATCAGCACATTGTGAAGCAGGCCCCGCCCGTCGGGCAGGCGCAACGGAAGAAGGTTGGCGTTCAACGAATGGGTCAGGATGCTGGCCGCACCGGACTCCAGCGCATCCTCCACCGCGTTCTGCGCCCGGCTCTCGCGCAGGGACGGGTACAGGTCCCAGAGCGGAATGCCCAGCGCCTTGCCGGGCGCGATGCCCGACGCACGCCCCATCCAGCCGTTCCAGAAACGGATGCGCCGCTCCCGGTCGATGAGGATGACGCCCGCCTCCAGATGCTCGAGAATGCCGAGCGCAGCGGGGTCGGGGATGGCGGGGAGCGTGGTCATGGCGGGACCTGCCCACCCTCGACCCCGCGGATGAACTCGCGGATCAGGGTCTTCAGGGCGGTCAGCGACGGCAGGTCCATCAGCAGGGCGATATAGCCCTTGATGTTGCGGGCCCGCACTGCGAAGTCGATGGTGAGGAAAAGCACGGCCTCTTCGGACTGCGCGTTATCCGTCCCGTTGAGGATCTGGCTTCCGCTGCCCCGCATGACCTGCGGCAGCGACATGGTCAGCCCCTGATGAAGCAGATTGGCGACCACGACCAGACAGCCGTTCAGGATGATGTTGCCGATCTCCGCCAGGGCCTCCTGCTCCAGATCGACGATCTCCTCCAGGCTCATCCCCTCACCGAGCACCGCCCGCACCAGTTCCAGGCTGTTCGTTTCCGGAAAGATCAGCATCGCCTCGCCGGAGAAAGCGCCGCGGAAGTCCTGCTTGACGGAAACCAGCCCCGACCGCTCGCGCCGGGACAGAACGTCGGCGACCCGGCCGCGGTTCAGCACCTCGATCTTCGGAACCGAGAGCTGGACCGGCTCCTTGATCATCACGCTCAGACTCTTCGCCGCCCGGCCCATGCCGATATTGACGATCTCCGTCAGGGCATCCTGCTCAAGGTCAGGAAGATCGATGGTTCCATCATTCACAGGGCGGCACTCAGGACGCTGCGGATTGGCGAAGCCGGAGGGCTGCTCCCGACAGGAAGGGCTTCAGGGCCTCTTCCGTCAGCGGCTTCTCCACAAAGGCAACGTTCAACTCGCGCGCTCGGGCAATGATCGACTGCTGCGCATTGGCGGAGACGATGGCCATCGGCATCTCCGGACGCAGCTCCCGGATGCGGGCCGCGAGATCCAGCCCGTCCATCTCCGGCATGTTGAAGTCGATCAGAGCGATGTCGACCGGCGTTTCGCCGATGAGCTGAAGCGCCTTCTCGGCGCTGCCCGCCTCCAGCGGGCGCCAGTCCGGCTGGTAGCGGCCAAGGATACCGCTGACCACCATGCGTGCCAGCTTGCTGTCGTCGACGATCAGAACGGTCCGTGTCATGCCCAATGCGCCTGATTCCGCCCATTTCACAAATTAGAGGTCATTCATAGAGAATTTAAGCGTCGAAGCCATGGTGCATTCGGGCAGTGCTGCCGAAAAATGCCCCACACGGTCATGGCGGCAACAGTCCGCCGACAGCGGACAGCAGGGTCTCGGATCGTGGCGGTTTCGCCAACCATCCGGATGCGCCCGCATTCCGGGATTCCGTTTCCGTCTGCATTTCGCTGGTCAGGACAAGGATTGGGGTGAAGCGTGTCGCCTTCCGCCGCCGCGCCTGCCGCACGAAGGTCAGCCCGTCCATCACGGGCATATTGACGTCGGTGAGGATCAGGGCGGGACGGAGCCCCTCCTCCAACCGGTCCAGCGCCTCCTGCCCGTTCATCGCGGTCTCCACCCTGTAGCCCGCATCGCGGAGCATGGTGGAGAGGGTGAGGATCATGGTGGGGGAGTCGTCGATGACGAGGATGGTCGCAGTCAAATCGCTGGCTTCCCTTCCGCAAGGGCGGGTCCGATCCAGTGTTCCAGGAACGCGTCCCTGGGCACGCCCTGCACGGGCGGCCGGACGGCCATCAGCACCTGGAGAAGCGATGTATGGATATGGCGGCAGCCCGACCAGTCCACCGGAGCGCCCGGATTGGTGAGCAGGAGTTCGAGCAACGTCTCCGCCTCCTCCACCGCGCAGCTTTCCTCCAGGTAGATCACCTCGTTCTCCCACCGCACCGTCACCGCAGGATTTCCTTCACGTCCAGGATGAGGAGGACCTCGCCATTCCCCAGCAGGGTCGTCCCGATATAACCCGGGATACTGGATAACAGCCCGTCCATGGGTTTCAGCACAGCATCCAACCGCTCACCGAACGCATCGACCTCCACCCCGGCCATGCGCCCGTCCACCTCCACCACCAGCACGCGCGCATCCGCCGCCGGGTCGGGTGGCGGAAGGTCGGAGAGGCCGAGCAGGACGCCAAGACGGCGCAGGGGCACCACGCGGTCGCGCAGGACGAAGGTGTCGTGCTGCTTGATGCGGATGATGCGGCTTCGCGGCAGGCGCACCGTTTCCGCCACCACATCCATCGGCACGCCCAGCCGGCGGTTGCCGACCTCCACGGTCAGGATGCGGACCGATGTGAGGCTGAGCGGCAGGGACAGCCGCACCGTGGCGCCCGCTCCCGGCACGGACTGCACCTCCACGCTGCCGCCGGCCTTTTCCATGGCGGCGCGGACGGCGTTCATGCCGACGCCCCGCCCCGACAGCTCCGACACCGCCTCCATGGTGGAGAGGCCGGCGGCGAAGATGAGCTGGATCGCCTCCTCGTCGCTGAGCGCCGCCGTCTGGTCGGCAGTCAGCAGGCCGTTCGCCAGGGCCTTGCGCCGCACGGCGTCCGCATCGATGCCGCGGCCGTCATCCGCGACCTCCACCACCACGCGGTCGCCGCCGCGATAGGCCCGGAGCGTCAGGGTCGCCGTGGCCGGTTTGCCGGCGGCGGCGCGCTGGTCGGGCGGTTCGATCCCGTGATCCAGACTGTTGCGGACAAGATGGAGGATCGGCTCGAAGAGCTGCTCGATCATCGTCTTGTCGGCTTCCGTCCCCTCCCCCTCCAGCACGAGCGTCACGGGCTTGCCCAGCCGGTGGGAGAGATCGCGCACCAGCCTGGGGAAGCGCTGGAAGACCTGACCGATGGGCAGCATGCGGATCTGCAGGACCATGCCGTGCATTTCCCGCGTCAGCCGGTCCAGGCTTCCATGCAGGTCGCGGAGTCCCCGCATCAGCGCAGCATCGCTGCCGCCCTGCCGGGCCATGTCGGCCAACCAGCCGAGGCCGTTCTTGGCGACCACCATTTCCCCGACCAGCCGCATCAGACGATCCACCCTGGCCTCGTCCACCCGGAGCAGACGGGTCGTTCCAGGCTGGCCGGCGCGGTCCTCCGCCGCCGCATCAGGGCCACCGTCGGCGGGTCTGGCCGGGGCCGTGGGACGGCGCTGGCCGATGGCTCGCCGGATCGCCTGGATCAGCGCGTCCGGATCGCCGCCCGAGGCGGCCTTGTAGGCAGCCTCGATCTCCGGCGCCTCGTCCTGCCGCCCCTCGTAGAGAAGCGCATTGATCGCCACCGTGGCGGCGGAGGCGCGACGCCCGGCAAGCTCGTTCTCCGGCACGCCCGACATGGAGAGGAGCCGCACCTGCTCCGCCAGCAGCGTGGCGACGATGCCGGCATGCACCTCCCTTTCCGGGGCGGCGTCCAGCATGGCGGCAATCTCCGCATCCAGCCGGCTGCGCCACGCGGCCGGCATGTCCGGATGCTTGAGCTGCCAGACCATCCAGCGCAGGGCGGATGCCTCCCCGGACTCGGCGGAAAGCCGCGCCCGCAGGGCGGCACAGGATTCCGGCAGCCCTTCGGTCAGCCCCTCCCGCCATCTGCGGGCGATGTCGCGGAAGGAATCGTCCGTCGCGCCGCCGGCATCCTTTCCCCGGACCCGGATCAGCCGGACCGGTTCCACCGCAGTGATGCGGGCCTGGTCGAAAACGTAGCGGAAGACCTCCCGCAGCTCCGTCTCCCCGCCCAGCGCCAGCGCCCTGAAACCCAGCGCGCAGGTGAAGGGGTCCAGCTCGGCCGGGGCGGGCCATGGCGTGCGGGGCTCGATCCGCAGCGCCGCCAGCCCGTGGACATTCCGCAGGATGCGCAACGGATCGTCGCCATTGAAGAAGCAGCCCGGCTCGGGATCGTATTCGACGAGGCAGAGGGCGGAGCCGGGTGCCGCCAGCAGCCGCTCCAGCGCGGCCATGCGCTCCGCCTCCCGGAAGCTGTCGAGCAGGTCGGAAGGACCGGTCTCGTCCGCAGCATCCACGGCCTCGACGGCCCCGTCCTCCGCTTCGGGATCGGCTTGCCGCCGGAGACGCTGAACGAGGCCCGCCGCCTCCGCGTCCGCCCCGGGCGGCAGCGCGTCGCGCGCTTCCAGCGCATCCAGCCAGCGGGCGGTGTGGTCCAGGCACTCCAGCAGCACATCGATCAGGCCGGCGCTGATGGCAAGCCGTCCCCCGCGCACCTGGTCCAGCACATCCTCCGCCGTATGCAGCGCCTGGGTCATGGGGCGGAGATCGAAGATGCCCGACGAGCCCTTGAGGGTGTGGAAGACGCGGAACAGCGCCGCGATGCGCTCGGCGTCGCCGGGCGCTTTCTCCAGCGCCAGCAGGTGTTCGCCCGCTTCCTGGATCTGCTCCCGGCCTTCCGCCAGGAACTGCTGCATCAAGGGGTTCACGCCCGCCCCCCCTTGGGCGCCGGGGCGCCCGTCAGCACGGCGGCATAGAGGATCAGATCGTCCCCGGACACCGGCTTCACCAGATAGCAGTTGGCGCCGGCTTCCCGCGCGGCGGAAAGGTCCTGCACCCCGGCCTCCGTGCTGGCCACCAGGGTGGGGACGGAGGACGCGGCGGGTTCCGCGCGCAAGGCCCGCAGGAAGGCCATCCCGTCCATCTTCGGCATGTTGACGTCGACGACCAGCAGGTCGAAGCGCCGGGTCAGCACCTTTTCCATGGCTTCGATGCCGTTGATCGCCTCCTCCACCTCGAAGCCGGCCCCTTCCAGCGCCGTGCGGTAATAGAGGCGGACGAGCGTGGCGTCGTCCACGACCAGCACCCGCCGGGCTGCCCCCTCCCTCCGCACGAACGGCAACGCCTCCTCAGCCGCCATGGGACGTCCCCACCGGGCGTTGATAGACGATGGCATCGTCGAAACGGCACACCTGGAACAGGGGGGAGATGCGGCTCATCGATTCCGTGTGACCGAGGCAGATGTAGCCGCCGGGAGCAAGGCGGTCGTAAAGATTGTCCGCCGCTTGCCGGCGGGATTTCTCGTCGAAGTATATCAGCATGTTGCGGCAGAATATGACATCGAACTCGCCATGGCGAGCCGTCTCCCCCTGGTCCATGACATTAGCGCGGGTAAAGCGGACGGAGCCGCGCAGATCTTCGGCAAGTCGGTAGCGGCCACCGTCCAGCCGTTCGAAATACTTTCCGATCAGGTAGGGCGACAGGCGCATCAGAGCGCGCTCCGCATAGACGCCCTCCTCCGCGGCCTGGAGGGCGCGGGTGTCGATATCGGTGCCGACGATCTCGATATCCCAGTCATCCACGCTGGGCCAGTTCTCCAGCAGCCAGATGGCGATGGAATAAGCCTCCTCCCCGGTGGAGCAGGGCATGGACCAGATGCGGATCGGCGCGCTTCGCCGCTTCCGGCTGGCGATCTGTCCCAGCAACGCGGAGGTGAGACAGCGGAACTGATGGTCCTCGCGGTAGAAATAGGTCTCGTTGATGGTGAAGGCGTTGATGAGCTGCTCCACCTCCGCCGTGTTGGTCAGAAGCTGACCGAAGTAGCTGATGAAGCTTTCAGCACCCGTGGCGGCCATGCGGTCGCGCAGCCGCCTGTCCACGTAATAGCGTTTGGACTCGCCGAAAATCATGCCGGTCCGGCGATAGAAGAATTCCGTGAAGCGGCGGAATTCCTCATCCCCGATGGCGATGTCGGGCGGGTCTGTCCGGCCTGGGCTGCGGGGCGTCATCCGTCGGGTCAGCCCTTTGTGCCTTCGATCCGGGCGATCGCGACCGATGCGGCGAAGACGACGAAAGGTTCCCCCGCGAACCGGGCGGCGAGGCGGCGCAGGGCGGGCACGGCCTCCCGCGTGCCGACTTCCGCCAGGACGTCCAGTGCGGCGGCGCAGGCGTTGGGATGGGACTCCCGCTCCAGCATCCGGCACAGATGCAGGGTCGCCCGGTCGGCGGGCATGCCGCGGGCAAGCTCGGTGGACAGGACCCGCACATCCGCATCCGGGTCGGCCAGCAGGCTGGGCAGCCAGGGCTCGATATCCGCCGACAGCGCCCGAAGCGCGTCGAGCGCGCCGGTGCGGATTCCGGCATCGTCGGAGCGCAGGCAGGGCACGATCGCCCGGACGGCATCGTCCCCGCCGATGCCGACCAGCGCCGTCAGGATGGCCTGGCGCACCGCCGGTTCCGTCTCCACCCGCAAGGAGTCGGACAGCAGCGGGATCGCGTCGGGACGGGACGCGCAGGCATGCGCCGCCTGCCGCCTGCATCCCGGCTCGGGGGAGCGCAGACCTTCCTCGATATCCTGCGGCGGCGATTCCTGGTGCGCCGCGGGGGCCGGTGTCCGCTTAACGAGAGGCATGGGTCCTGATCCCCTTGACGATGGCGGCGGCAATGTCCGGCAGCGGCGCGACGACATCGGCCCCGTCCCGCCGGACCAGGTCCCCCGGCATGCCCCAGACGATGGCCGTCTCCTCGGCTTCCGCGATGGCATGGCCGCCCCGCGCGCGCAGTTCGGCCATGGTCTCCGCCCCGTCATTGCCCATGCCGGTGAGCAGCACCCCTAACAGCCGGCCCGGCTCGACATGCTGCATGGCGGTAGCAACCATACGGTCCACGCTGGGATGCCAACGGTAGGCGGGGGAGACCGGAACGGACAGCGCCACCAGCCCCGCAGGCCGCCGGCCGATCACCACGTCGGCGTCGCCCTGGGCGATGTAGGCATGTCCGGGAAGCAGCGGGGTCGGCCGGTTGACCTCCATCACGGTCATTGCGCAGGCGCGGTTCAGCCGTTCGGCGAAGATGCCGGTGAACATGGTCGGCATGTGCTGCGCCACCACGACGGGCCATGGGAAGTCGGCGGGCAGGCTGGTCAGGATGGTTTCAACCGCATGCGGTCCGCCGGTGGAGGCTCCCACAAGCACCATCCCCTCCCCGGCATCCCGCATCCCCAGCGGCTCCGGCGCCGGTGGTCGCAGCACGGGCCGGCGCAGGGCGGGCGGACGCGCGGGAGGCGGCGCCGGCGTAGCCAGACCGGATGCCGCCGAGCGGATCTGGTGCCGCACGCGCTCCGCCAGGCGCAGGCTGGAGCGCAGCTTGGCGCGCGAGGCGTCGCGGACCTTCTGCACCAGGGCCGGACGGATCGTGTCGATGCTGAGCGATACCGTGCCCTCGGGCTTGGCGATGAAGTCGACGGCGCCGAGATGCAGCGCCTCCAGCGTCGATTCCGCTCCGGCCTGGGTCAGGGAAGACACCATGACGACCGGGCACGGCGTCTCCAGCATCAGCCGGCTGAGACAGGTCAGACCGTCCATCACCGGCATGTTCACGTCCAGGGTGACGACGTCGGGCTGGAAGCTGCGGGCAAGCTCCAGGACCTCTACCCCGTTGCGCGCCACCGCAGTCTCGAAATCCCCTTCGGCCTCAAAGATGCCCGTGAGCAGCTTTCGCATCAGCGCCGAATCGTCGGCGATAAGAAGACGGATCATTCCCCACCGTCGGCAGCCCCGGATGCCATATCGGCCAAGCTGCCCGCCTCTTCGGCGTTCACCAGGCTCTCAGGCGACAACAGCAGAATCATCCGGTCGGCCAGCCTCGCGATCCGGGTAATCACCTTCGCCTGCTCCGCCGACAACGCCGGAGCCTCGCTGATCGCGTCCACCGGTATGCGCTGCACCCCGGTCACGCCATCCACCAGGAAGCCGATGCGGAGACCACGCAGGGACAGCACGACGATATGACGTTGCGCCGTGCCCGCCGCCGCCATCCCGAAGCGCCGCCGCTGGTCGATGACGGGAAGGACCGCCCCGCGGTGGTTGATGATGCCGGCCATGTGGGCGGGGGCCTGGGGCACTTCGGTCAGCAGCTCCGGCACCCGCACGATCTCGTCCACGGCGCCGATTGGCAGCCCGTACTCCCCCTTGCCCAACCGAAAGACGATGAACTGTTCCGTGACGCCCACGGCCCCGGTTTCCTGTTCCGCCATTGCGGCCTTCTCCTGGCTGGCGCCCGCCGCAAGGGCCTGGATCACCGCATCGCTCCGCAGTAGGTGGCCAGGGGAGAGGATGGAGACCAGCCGCTGCCCGCCTTCAAGGCGGCAGATGGCTTCGATGTCGCCCACGGCGTCGCGCGCCAGCAGGGCCGGCACCGGATCGGCCTCGTCCTCGCGGATGCGCAGGATTTCGCGGGCGCGGTCGATGACCAGCCCCACGGTGGCGTCCGCGTCGGGCGAAATCACCAGCACCTGCGCCCGCTCCTCCCCCGCGCCGCGCGGCAGGCCCAGAAGGGTGCGGGCGGAGACCAGCGGGACCAGACGACCCCGCAGGGTCACCACGCCAAGCACATGGCTCTGCGCATGGGGAACGCGCGATACGTTCGGCGGCAGGGAGACGATCTCCCGCACGGCCGCGATGGGAATCGCATATTCCTGCCGGTCCGCCTCGAAGCTGATCAACAGCCGTTCGGCCACATTGGACCCACGCGCGCCAGCGCGGTCCGCCCTGGCGGCGGGTAGAGGCTGCCGGGCCGTTTTCGCCATGGTCGTGAAAATGCGGTCGAGCGTACGGTCAGGGTCCAGCACCAGCACGGTCGGTTCGCCCTCGCCGGTGCTGTACAGGCCGGCCAGGATTTCGCCCGTCGCATGCTCATCCCCGGCGGCCTCGATCCGGTCGGGGGCGATTTCGACCACGCCCGACAGGCGGTCGGCCAGCAGGGCCACCGGCGTCGCATGCTCGATCACGATCACGCGCGAGGCGGCGGTCGCCTCGGCCCGCGCGGTGCCGAGCAGCCGGTGCAGCCCCACGATGGCCGTGACTGTTCCACGCAGATTGGCCAGCCCCTCGACCCCGGCAGGGCTGAGCGGCACATCCATGATCTCCGGCAGCCGGATGACGCCGCTTACCCGCGACAGCGGGACGGCCAGCCGCTCCGCCCCCACATGGAAGAGCAGATGGGCGCGGTCCTGCGGCATGGCCGGCAGATGCGGCCCCGCTTCGATGTAAGGGGCGATGGGCTCCATCTGATCAGGTGCCGGAATTCTGGAGCTCGTCGGCGAGAGACGAGATTTCCTCGATGGCGGCGGCGAGATCTTCCGTACCGCGGGCCTGCTGGCCGGCCGCAGTGGCGGCTTCCGCGGCGGAGCGGCTGGCCTCTTCGGCGGCGGTGGCGATCTCCTCGGTACCGGCGACGGCCTGCTCCACGGCCTCCAGGACGGCGGCGGCGGCGCGGGCGACCTCGTCATTGCCGGCGCGGAGCGCGTCCGTATCGGTTTCGATGCCGGCCAGGGTGGAGATGATGGTCCTGTTCTTCTGTATCTCGACCTCGGATGCCGCCACGCTCTGCTCCAGCTCCCGCCGGATCAGTTGCACCTGGTCCTGCATGGCGCGCACGGTGTCGCGGACCTGATCGGTGTTCTCCGCCGATTCCTGGGCCAAGTTGCGGATGTCGCCCGACACCACGGCGAAACCGCGGCCATGCTCACCCGCCCGCGCCGCCTCGACCGAACCGCTGACGGCCAGCATGTTCGTCTGGATGGAGACCCGGTCGATGGTCCCGACGATCTTGTCGATCCGGCGGCCAACCTGTTCCAACGCGACCACCAGGCCCACGGCCTGCCGGGTCTGGCCCAGCGCCCGCTCGACGCCGGCGATCATCGCCTCCACATCGCCGCGGCCCTCCCGGACCAGCGTCGACAGCGTATTCACGCCCTGAAGGGCGTCGGCCGCGCTGGCGCGGGTCGAGCTGGCGTTCCGCTCGATCTGCGACAGGGCGGCGCTGGACTGCTGGGCGGCGGCGGCCTGCTGCTGGGCGCCGCGGCTGATCTGGTTGATCGCCGCCATGATCTGGGTGGCGGCCCCGGACAGCTCCTGCACCGTGGCCGACAGCTCCTCCGACGCCGAAGCCACCTCCTCGGCGCTGCGGATCAGGTCGGCGGCCTGACCCAGATCCTCGGCGAGGGTGGCAAGTTCGTGGGCGGCGGCCTGGGCCTGGTCCAGCGCCTGGGCCTGCTGCCCCAGCCCGCGCAGGGATTCCTCGGTCGCGGCCGACTGCTCCTCCGCCGCGGCGGCGATCTGCTCGGCTCCCTTCTGAACCTCGCGCGCCGCCCGCTCCGCCTCCTGGGCGGAGGCCAGGATGCCGATGCTGCCCTCGACCAGGGTAGTCATCCCGGTGCGGATGCGTTCCAACGTGACGGCGACCTTGCGCCCATTCTCCGCCTCGGCGCGAGCCGCGGTCGCGGCGGCGGTGATGCCGGTCACGATGCCGTCCACCTCCTGCTGGATGCGGGCGACCAGGTCGGTGATCTCGCGCGCGCTCTTCTCCGCGGTTTCGGCCAGTACCCGCACCTCGTCCGCGACCACGGCAAAGCCGGCGCCGGCCTGTCCGGCCCGTGCCGCCTCGATTGCGGCGTTCAACGCCAGCAGGTTGGTCTGGTCCGCGATGTGGGCGACGGTTCCCACCACATTGCCGATGCTGGCGGCCTGACGCTGGAGGTCCTGCACAAGCGCCACGGAGGCGGACTGCCGGTCCGCATTGGCCCCGATGGCGGCGATGGCTGCCGCGACCTGGGTTCCGCTTTCCGCCAGCACGATCTGGAGGTTCTCTGTCTTCAGCCGCGCCGCGCTTGCCCGCTCGCGGGCCTGCGCGAAGGAGGCCGCGATCTGGTTGATGGCGGCCAGGGATTCGTGCGAGGCGCTGGACGCCTGCTCAGCGCCCCGCGATATCTGTTCCATGGCGCGGCGGAGCTGCTCCGCCGCGGAGGCCGCCTGCGTGATGCTGCTGGCCATCTCGGCCGAGGCGGTGCCCAACCGTTCCGCCACCTGCTGCTGGCGCGCCTGCGACCGGGCGCGCTTGCGCTGGGCCGTGGCGCGGGCATTGGGGGCCTGCACGGGCGTCCTGTCTTCCGGCGCAGCGACGGTCCGTTCGGCGGCATTCTGCGTGTCGAACCGTGACTTCTTCACCAACGTCATACGGACCCCTGATCAGGCGGAGGACTGGCTGGGCGGATGCCGGCCGGAATGGGCCGGGCAGGTGCGGAATTGCACCATATCCAGCTAATGGAAGGGCCGCAATGCGTCCGCCCTAGAACGATCCTAATAACACCAATGGGTTAGCCTGATCGCGCGGGCAAGCCCGATCCGGTTCACTGCCGCGCGGGTCCCTCGTTGAGTACGGTCCAGTACAGGCCCGCCGTCTTGATCATCTCCAGCAGCCCGTCGAAGTCGACCGGCTTCACCAGATAACTGTTGGCCCCGAGCTCATAGGCGCGGGCGACATCATGGTTCTCCCGCGAGGAGGTGAGGACCACGACAGGCGTGCGCCCCAGCGGGGCCGGCTGGGCGCGCAGCCATTCCAGCACCTCAAGGCCGGAGCGGCGCGGCAATTTCAGGTCCAGCATGATCAGGGCCGGCGGACCGGCATTCCCGCCCATGCCGGACAGGTAAGCGACGGCCTCGTCCCCGTCGCCGACCACGGACAGCGGGTTCATCAGCTTGGCCTTGCCGAAGGCCCGCCGGATCAGGAGCTGGTCGTTGGGATCGTCCTCGACCAGCAGGATCGGCTCAACCCTGTCCGTCATCATTCCCTCCCGCAAGTTCAACCCAGAAGCGGCTGCCGCCGCCGGGCTGCGATTCCACGCCGGCCTCCCCGCCCATGCGTTCCACCCCGCGCCGCACGATGGCGAGGCCGATGCCGGTTCCCGGATATTCGGTCATGCCATGCAGGCGCTGGAAAACCTGGAAGATGCGCGCCTGATGCTCCGGCGCGATTCCGATCCCGTTATCCTCCACCCACAGCCGGACCCGCGGCCCGTCCTCGGCCCGGATACGGACCTCCGGCTGCCGGCCCAGGGGCACGAACTTCACGGCGTTGGAGATCAGGTTCGCCAGCACCTGCACCAGCACGCCGCGATGCGCCACGACCATGGGCAGGGGGTCGTCCACCGTGATCCGCGCGCCCGATTCCCTGATGAAAGCGTCCAACTGGCGCAGCGCCTCTGCCACCGCCTGTCCCGTGAAGACCGGAACAAGGGTCAGCTCCTCGCGGCTGATCCTGGCATAGGCCAGCAGATCCTGGATCAGCATGTCCATGCGGGAGGCGCTGTCGCCGATGCGGGCCAGATAATCTCGCGCAGTCTCGTCCAGGGCCTCCCCGTAATCCTCGACCAGGGCCTGACTGAAGCCCCGCATGCTGCGCAAGGGCGCGCGGAGGTCGTGGGCGACGTTGTGGGCGAAGCCCTCCAGTTCGGCGTTGGCGTCGGCAAGCTGGCGGGTGCGCTGCTCCACCCGTTGCTCCAGGTCCGCCGCCAGACTCCGCACCTCTTCTTCCGCCCGCTTGCGGTCGGTGATGTCGCGGGACACGCCGATCACGCCGATGATCCGGCCATCCGCATCCCGTAGCGGCGTCTTCGCCGACAGGAACACATGCGCGCCGTCCCCGTCCCGCACCTCCTCCTCCATCAACACCGGTTCCCCGCTTTCCACCACGCTCCGGTCCACAGCGGTGACCGCGGCGGCCACGTCGGGCGGAAGGAGGTCGGCATCGCGGCGCCCGATCACGGCGAGCGGATCGGTCTTGAAGAACTGCGCCGTGCACTTGTTGACCAGCATGTAGCGGCCATCCAGGTCCTTGGCGAAAATGGGATCGATGGCTCCGTCGATCACCGACTGGAGGAAGCGGGCCGCATCCGCCGCCGCCCGCTCCGCCGCCTTGCGGTCGGTGATGTCGATACAGGCGGCATAGATGTAGCGCTTGCCGCCGATTTCGACGAGCTTGGCCCGTATGGCGACCTCCCGCACGGCTCCGTCCCGTGTCCGCCACCGCGTCTCGAACAGTTCCGCCTCTTGTCCAGCGGTGATGGCCGCCTTCCGCCTTTCCAACAGTTCGGGCGTGAGGTTCAGGTCGTAGTCGAGCGGGGTCAGCCGGGCGAAATCCTCCCGCCCGTAGCCGGCCATGGCGGCGGCGCGGTCGTTGAATTCCTTCGGGGCCAGGGTCTCGATATCGTGCAGCAGCAGGCCGACCGGCACCGTGTCGAACAGCGCCCTGTACCGCGCCTCGCTGTCCCGGAGCGCAGCTTCGGCGTGTTTCCGTTCCGCCACGTCGCGCATCAGGCCGGTATAGAAGCGCTCTCCGTCCGCGTTCCATTCGGCTACGGATATTTCAAAGGGAAATGTCGTTCCGTCCTTGCGTCGTCCCTCAAGCTCCCGGCCGATGCCGATGATTCGCTTCTCGCCATGGCGGGCATAGCGCTCCAGATGCCCTGAATGGGTTGCGGCGTCCTTTTCCGGCATCAACATCGTGACCGATTGTCCCACCACCTCCGCGGCGGAATAGCCGAACAGACGTTCAGCGGCCGGGTTGAAGGAGCGCACGATTCCCTGCTGGTCGATGACCACGATGGCATCGACTGCGGTGGTCACGATGGCACGGTGCTGCGCCTCGCTACGGGCCAGGGCCGCCGCCGCGGATCGCGCGCCGGCCGCCGCCTCTCCGGCCAGGACGCGCCCACGCAGGGCAACTCCCAGCATCAAGGACAGGGCGGTTCCCAGCACAAGCATCAGATGGGGAAGCGTGGTGTCCGGAGCGGGAGATCCCATGACGACCTGCCAGCGCACGCCGCCCAGCCGGAACTCCCGGGCAATCACCCCGCCCTCTTCGGGGCCGGGAATGGAGATTGCCGCGATGCCGTCCGCGGTGACCGATAGCGAATGGCCGACCGCGACTTCCTGCAGCTCGCGTTCGAACAGCCGGCGCAGGTCGATGGCCGCAAAAGTAAAGCCCTGCTCATCCTGTCCGTCGCGGATGGGAACGATGCCCAGGACACCCTGCCCGCCGACCGCCAGCTCCACCGGCTGGGTGAAAGCGCGGCCATGCATGCCGGCCCTTTCGTAAGCCGCGACGCGGACCGGATCGGTCGTGGCATCGAAGTTCAATGCGGCCTCGTTTCCGTCCCGGGGATACACCCATTGGGCCCGGAGATCCGGCCCTACCCATCCGACCACCCGGAAGCTGGGATAGCTCTCCCGAAGCACTTCGGCTTCCAAGTCGAATTCGGCCCTGGTGCGGTCGCCATGCCGTTCCCAACGAAGCGCCATGCGGCGCAGCGCCTCGAGACGTTCGCCCAGGCTGGCCGCCACGATGCGCGTCGCAGTTCCCAACTCAGCCCAGGCCGCGCGGGCGGCGGCTTCACGCTGGTCCGCCAACAGGGCCTGCCAGGCCGCCAGCGTGACCAACAGCCCGGCGAGAGCCGCCGCCAGCGGAAGCCATACCGCCCGTCCGGGACGTAATCCGTCCTTGTCCGGTCCTGTCCTCATGCAGACTCGCCGCTCGGCGGCACATCCACGCGGACGGTGGTTCCCGCACCGACCGAGACGGTGAGCGTGGCCCTGACCTGGGCCGCCAGTTGCGGCACCACCCGGGCCCCGATTCCAGCCCCTTTCCGGGCCTGGTAGATGTCCGCCGGCGCGCCGATCCCGTCATCCGCCACCGTCAGCGTAAATCCGCCCTCCTCCGTCCTGGCGGCGAAAATCCGGATATGTCCGGCGCGGCCTTCCGGAAAGGCATGCTTGTAGGCGTTGGTGACCAGTTCGGTGGCCAGTAGGCCGAGCGGTATGGCGGTATCAATGGGCAGGCTGAGTTCGGGCGCGCTTTCCACGGTGACCACGACCTCCGGCCGCACGCGCACGGCGGCCGCGGCGTCCGCAAGGTCGCGCAGATAAGCGGCCACGTCGATTCCTTCGAAATCGTCGCCCCTGTGCAGGCGCTGCTGGACCAGCGCCAGGGTCCGCAGCCGCTGGCTCACATCGTGGAAGCCCTCCTTCACCGCCGGATCGGAATGCTTGCCGGCCTGGAGGAGAAGCAGCGCGTCCATGACCTGCAGGTTGTTGTAGACGCGGTGGTACACCTCCCTCAGCAGGGTCTCCGACCGGCGGACCGCATTCCTCAGCGCCGTCACTTCCGTCAGCACGCACTCCACCTCTCCGTCGGCTCCAGGCGCGGAATGAGCGTCCAGCAGGGCGGCGCGGTCCTCTCCGAAGGCGACTTCCAGCCCCTTGATCGCGACGCCCCCCTGTCCGGACCAGAGATCGCGCAACGCCGGCGCGGAGAGCATGTCCAGAAGATTCGCGGCGCCGGCGCCGCCATCCTCGTCCAGGCCGAGCATCCGCAGGGCCGCGGGATTGGCCGCCGTCATGGCCCCGTCGGGACGGCAGGTGATCATGCCGACCGTGGCGGCACGGCGGAGCGCCACGTTGCGCGCCTCGGCCCGCCGGCGCGCTCTCCGATCCTCCACCCGGCGGGCCAGCCCCTCCAGCGCCGCCACGAGGCGCGGCACGCGCGAGGGGTCCTTGAGGAAATAGTCATCTATCCCGGCTCGCAGCACGTCCACCGCCCCCTCCTCTCCCAAGGAGCCGGTGAACATGACGACGCCGCAGTCGGGATGCACCCTGCGGATACGGCGGAACACCTCCAGCCCGTCGGCCCAGCCCAGCGAATAGTCGATCACCGCGACATCCGGTTCCGTGGCGGCGAGCGCGCTGTCCAGCTCGGCAGCCGTCCCGGCCTCACGGATGCGGACGTCGCCAATGGACTGCTGCACCCCGCGACGCACCAGCGCTCGGTCATCCGGGTTGTCATCGACAAGCAGGATGTCCACGATTATATCCCTTCTTCCGCACCAACTCTTGTCGAACAGCGGATGGCCCCGGTTGGGCACGGTCCGATTTTCCGCGTTACCGGGTCGATGATGCCGACGAACGATTCCGTGCATGCGCCCGCATGCGTTCTCCTGGTCGAGGATGAGGCACTGATCGCCATGCAGCTGTCCATGCTGCTGGAGGATGCGGGCATTTCCGTCTGCGGCGTTGCCGCCGCCGCAGCCCAGGCGATGGATCTGGCCGCAAAAGCGCAGCCGCGGGCGGCGGTCGTCGATATCCGCCTGGGCCCGGGGCCGGACGGGATCGAGGTGGCCCGGCATCTTCAGGACCTGTACCGGTGCAGGATCATCTTCGTCTCGGGCTCGGGGGAGCGGGAGACAGTGGACCGCGCCCGGACCATCGAAGGATCGGTCTTCATGCAGAAGCCGGTGGACCCGGATGCCCTGATCCGCCGCCTGAAGGAACTCTTTGCCGCTTGAGGCGGGACCGGTTCCCACGTCTTTCCTGTTGACTCCCCGACCACGGGGAAAATTCGCCCGGGATCGGCAGCCGCCAGTCACACCCGACCGATGTCAGCTCTTTATATCAAGTTCCTGCTATCCATTCCCCTCGCCTTTCTGCTCGGCTTCGCGGCCCAGAAGGGGAGCATCTGCGCGGTGCGGGTCGTCGAGGACCTGCTCCGGGGCCGCTTCCGCCAGCTCGTCGCCGTGCTGTGCTGCTCGCTCTGGGTGCTCGGGGTTACGGTGCCGCTGGCCTGGATCGTACCGGGCAGCACGCTCGCCATCGCGATGCCGGTGACGCTGTCGATGGTCGTGGGCGGCATCGCCTTCGGGATCGGGGCCGTCGTGAACGGCGGATGCGCCATCAGCACCCTTACCCGTTGTGCGGCCGGGGATGTCTCCCGCGCCTTCACGGTGCTGGGCATGGCCCTGGGCCTGATCCTTCTCGGCGTCGCGGGCGGGTCGCTGGACCCGGACAGCTCGACCGGCCGGCTCAGCCCGCTGGCCTCTCCCAGCCCGCCGGCCTGGGTCCTCATCGGTGGCGCCGTGCTCACGGCAGGCGCCGTCCTGCTGCGGACGAGAAGGGACTGCGGGTGGAGGAACCTGCTCCGGCAGCGATCCTGGGACCCTGTCGTGGCGACCACCCTGATCGGGCTGTCGGGCGGCACCCTGTACGCCCTGCACGGCCCCTGGATGTACACCAGCCTTCTTCCCCACGCACTGAACCAATCCGTGTCGCCCGATGGCGTCCCGGTCTGGGAGATGCTGGTGCTGCTGGCGGCGGTCATGGCCGGCGCAGCCTGGGCGGCATTCCTGTCCGGGCGGAGCCGGCTGAGGATCAGCGTCGGGCAGGCGGGGCGCTGCATGTTCGGCGGCGGGCTGATGGGAGTGGGCGGCGCGCTGTCCATCGGCGGCAACGACGTCATGGTCCTGCATACCATTCCAGCCCTGGCCCCCAGCGGAATCGCCGGCCTCGCCGCGATCTTCCTGGGCTCCCTCGCCGCCATCCTGGCGAACCGCGCATATCGCCGGCTCCTGGCGCGATAGGCTGTCCAGCAAACCGTTGCATGCCGGAACGGCTGAACTGCCATGCGGCTTACGCTGCATCGCAACATGGCCAGGGTGGTTGAATGCGGGGCGGCATTGCTGCCACATCCTAAATAGTTCAAGGAGATGGAGGTCGGGCCGCCGAATGGGGCCCGCTGGAGATGGTTTCATGACAGAGACAATGACGCAGCGCACAACCCGACCGGGGCTGGTGCTCTTCGCGCTTGCCATGGGCGGGTTCGCCATCGGCACGACCGAGTTCGCGGTGATGAGCCTGGTACCCTATTTCGCCGAGGGCCTCGGGATCGACGAACCCACGGCGGGCCATGTGATCAGCGCCTATGCGCTGGGCGTGGTGGTGGGCGCGCCGATCATCGCGGTGCTGGCCGCCCGGCTGTCCCGGCGCACCCTGCTTCTCGGCCTCATGGTCCTGTTCGCCGTCGCCAATGTGTTGAGCGCGCTGGCCCCCTCCTATGGCTGGATGCTGGCCTTCCGGTTCCTGAGCGGCCTGCCCCACGGGGCCTATTTCGGCGTGGCGGCGCTGGTGGCCGCGTCGCTGGTGCCGGCCAACCGCCGCACGCAGGCGGTGTCCCGCGTCATGCTGGGGCTGACCGTCGCCACCGTGATCGGCGTGCCGCTGGCGAACTGGATGGGGCAGGCGCTGGGATGGCGCTGGGGCTTCGGCGTGGTCGGCGTCCTGGCCGCCATCACCGTGGCGCTGGTCTGGGCGCTTGCGCCGAAGGACCGGCCGCAGCCGGGCGCCAGCCCGCTGCGGGAGCTGGGCGCCCTGAAGCGCCCGCAGGTCTGGCTGACCCTGGGCGTCGGCGCCATCGGCTTCGGCGGCATGTTCGCCGTCTACACCTATCTCGCCAACACGCTGATGGCGGTGACGGGGGTGTCGCCGGAGATCGTGCCGCTGGTCCTGTGCGTGTTCGGTCTGGGCCTGACGGCGGGCAATCTCATTGCCGCCTGGGCGGCCGACCGGGCCCTGATGCCCACGGCCGGCGGCCTGCTGCTGTGGAGCGCGGCATCCCTGGCCCTGTTCCCCTTCGCCGCCGGCAATGTCTGGGCGGTCACGCTGACCGTGTTCCTGATCGGCTGCGGCGGCGGTCTCGGCACCGTGCTCCAGACCCGGCTCATGGATGTGGCGGAGGATGCGCAGACCCTGGCCGCCGCCCTGAACCACAGCGCCTTCAACACGGCGAACGCGCTGGGTCCCTGGCTGGGGGGCATGTCCATCGCGGCTGGCCACGGCTGGACCTCCACCGGCTGGGTGGGCTGCGCCCTGGCCCTGGGCGGCTTCGCCATCTGGGCCGTCTCCGTCCTGGCCGACCGCCAGCGGCCGGAAGCGGTTCTGTCTTCGCCCGGCGCCTGACTTCAGCCGCCGCCTTCCCCCGCCGCGGTCAAGCAAGCCAGAAGGCGGGTGGCAGGCGGGGAGAGGTGGGCGCGGCTGCGCATGCAGATGACGAGCTGCCGCACCGCCCAGGGCTCCGCCAGGGGAATGATGCGCAGCCGGCCGGGATCGTGCCGGAGCGCCGCCGCCTCCGGCACCACGGCCAGCCCGACGCCCCTTGAGACAAGCCGGCAGATGCCGCCGAAATCGCCCAGCCTGACCCGCACATCCATGCGCCGGCCGAGCTTGGCGGCATGGTCCTCAAGATGCAGGGTCAAGGCGCTCTGCGCCGGAAGCCCGACCAGCCGCTCCTCCAGCAGGTCGCGGAAGCGGATGCTGTCCCGGCCAGCGGCCGGATGGGCCGGGGGCGCTGCCACCACCAGCCGGTCGAGCCGGAACGGAACCGTTTCCAGCCCCTCCGTCCCGGCATGGGCGGCCAGCACGCCGAGATCGGCCGCCCCGGCGGCCACCAGCTCCACGATCCGGCGGCTGGGCAGCACCTGAAGCTCCACATCGACCGGTAGATTCCCGGCCAGGAAGTCGGCGAGAGGGTCGGGCAGGAATTCACTGGCCGCGACGGTGTTCGCCAGCAGCTTCAGCCCGACCCGCAGCCCGGCGGCATAGCCGGCCAAGTCGCCGCGCATCCGTTCCACCTGCGCCAGGACCACCCGCGCATGGTCGGCCAGCACCTGCCCCGCGGCGGTCGGCGTCACGCCGCGCGGCATCCGCCCCAGCAGCGGCGCGCCCAGCGTCTGCTCCATGCCGCCGATCCTGGCGCTGGCGGAAGCCAGCGCCAGGTTGGACCGTTCCGCCCCGCCGGTGATGCTGCCGCATTCCACCACATTCAGGAACAGGCGGAGATCCACCAGATCGAACCGCATCCGCACCCCACTCCCTTCGTTCTGGACGAAGGCTACGCTCGGGCAATCCGCATTGCCAGCCCCAAGCCGGGCGCGCAGATTGCCCGGCATGGAAACAACTCTGATCCTTCTCACCGCTGCCGTGTTCGTCCTGGCGGGCTTCGTCAAGGGCGTAGTCGGGCTGGGCCTGCCGACCGTGGCGCTGGCGTTGCTTGGCCTGATGATGTCCCCGGCCGAGGCCGCCGCCCTGCTGGTGGTGCCGTCCGTGGTCACCAATATCGGCCAGATGCTGGATGGCGGTCCCCTGCGCCCGATCCTGCTGCGGCTTCTGCCGATGCTGGCCGGGATCTGCGCTGCGACCTTCGTGGCCGCCTTGGTGCTGCCCGCTGCGACGGGGGAGTGGGCCAGCGGGCTGCTAGGGCTGGCGCTGGCTGTCAGCGCCGCGATGAATCTGCTGAAGCTGGAGCCGGGCATACCGCATGGCCGGGAGAAGCCGACCGCGGTGGCGGTAGGGGCGGTGAACGGCGTCGTCACCGTCGCGACCGGCGTGTTCGTGATGCCGTCGGTGCCCTTCCTGCGGGCGCTGAACCTGCCGCGGGACGATTTCGTCCGGGCGCTCGGCCTGTCCTTCACCGTGTCCAGCACGACGCTGGCGCTTGCCCTGATGGCCCAGGGGGTGTTCCGCAGCGACGTGGCGCTGGGGTCGGCGCTGGCCTTGCTGCCCGCCCTGGCGGGCATGAAGGTCGGTGCGCTCTGCCGTCACCGGCTGGCCGGACCGGTCTTCAAGACCTTGTTCGACAGCAGCCTGCTGCTGCTGGGTCTTTTCATGATTGCCAAGGCATTGGGCTGAGGGACCGGCGGGCGAGGCCGCCGGTCCCCCGGTGCCTTGAGCCTTACGCGGTCTTCGCGCGGCTGTTGTTGCCGCTCATCCGCATGGCGGCCAGGACGATGACGGCCCAGACCGCCGCCGCGATCCACCAGAGGATGTTGCCGGACAGGAAGCCCATGCCCAGCAACCCGGCCTGGATCACATAGTAGGTCATGGGGATCAGCGCCATGCGGATCAGGTCGCCCTCACGGTTGACCAGACCGACGGTGGCCGAGGCGGCGACCACATTGTGCACGCAGATCATGTTGCCCGCAGCACCGCCGACCGCCTGCAGCGCCACCACGACCGCAGCGCCGGCGGCGCTGAGCCCGATATTGACGGCGGTGGAGAACTGGAACAGCGAGAACATCATGTTGCTGACAGTGTTCGAGCCGGCGATGAAGGCGCCCATCGCCCCGATCCAGGGCGACACCAGCGGCCAGCTCTCACCCACCAGATCCGACACGCCGGCGGCCAGCACCAGCGGCATGCTGCGCAGGTCGCCCGCGGCGGAATTGATGAAGACCTGCACCATCGGCACGGCCAGCAACAGGGTCGGGCCGGCCTTGATCATGGTCGATCCGGCCATGCTCCAGGCCCGGCCGTAGCTGCCGCCCTGGCCCATGCCGTGCCAGGCCCAGGTGATCAGCGACACCAGGATGAAGATGAAGCCCGGCAGGTAGAAGGGCTGCGAGCTGGCATTCAGCGAGGTGCCGAACACGCCGGTCCAGGCCAGGGTCAGCGCCGGCGAGGTAAGCAGACCCTTCAGATCCGGAATGACGCGGGTGGCCACCAGCAGCAGCGAGACCAGGACATAGGGCATCCAGGCCTTCAGCAGCGACATGCGCTGGCCGTGCTCGGCCACATGCTCCACCTTCTCCAGGCTGCCGGACCAGCGCTCCTCCCACTCCGGCCGGGGCGGGAAGTCGAAGACGTCCTTCGGCATGAAAAGGCCGGCGCGGGCCGCAGGCACCACGATCAGCAGGCCGATCAGACCGCCCAGCAGCGACGGGAACTCAGGCCCGAAGAGCGCGGCCACGATGTAATAGGGGATGGTGAAGGCGAGACCGGCGAACAGCGCGAACGGCCAGATCCGGAAGCCTTCCGCGAAGGACCGGTTGGCCCCGAAGAAGCGCGTCAGCATGGACACCATGATCACCGGGATCAGGAAGCCGATGATGGCGTGCGTCAGCGCGACCTGGGTCGCGATGGTGTAGAGATAATCGATGAACGGCATGTCGCCGATGGCGCTGGTCACCACCTGCTGACCGTTCAGACCGGTATTCACGCCCACCAGCATCGGGGTGCCGACAGCGCCGAAGGATACCGGCGTGCTCTGGATGATCAGGGAGGACAGCACCGCCGCCATGGCCGGGAAGCCGATGGCCAGCAGCAGCGGGGCCGCGATGGCCGCTGGCGTGCCGAAGCCCGACGCGCCCTCGATCAGGGAGCCGAACAGCCAGGCGATGAGGATGGCCTGCACCCGGCGGTCCGGCGAGATGGCGATGAAGCCACGCCGGATCGCATGAATGGCCCCGCTCTCCTCCAGCGTATAGAGCAGAAGAATTGCGCCGAAGACGATGAACAGGATGTTCAGCGCGGTGACCACACCGACTACCGAGGCCGCCCCCACCAGCGCCGGGGCCGTGCCCCACACCAGCAGCGCGATGGCCGCCGTCACGACGAAGGTTACTGCCATGGTGGTCCGCGCCGACCAGCGCAGAACAACCAGTAACAAGAACACGACCGCGATCGGCACCAAGGCCAGGAAGAAGTGAAGTGAAGACTCCATGCGCTGCTCCCGCCACACTAAAGGATAGGGGCGGAGCCGTACAACAGCCCGTTACAGACGGTCAATGGGCCTTTGGTATCATTCATTGTTGCGCTGCACCAAGAGTTTGGACCGATCCTCATCAGTATCAATGCTGCACACCCGAATAGGATATCCTGATCGGGAAGCCAGGATTCCGTCGCCTCTGGATTACTCCGCGAGGACGCGGACGCAGAAATGCAACGGAAACGGAGCGGGCGCATCACAACCTCGCCGGGCCGCGCCACGGAGCGGGGAGTGGGAACCGTCCGGACCTGCAACGACAGACCGGGCTGCCTCTGGGCAGCCGCGAACGGGAGTTTCCGAGCATGCACACCCAATCCTATGCGCCGTCGGAATTCGGCTTCGCCATGTCCCACCACCTCTGGATGGCGCGCTGCGTCTGGCTGGCGGCGCGCCTGCGCCTCGCCGACGCCATCGGTGAGCGCCCGGTGGATATCGACACGCTGGCCCGCCGGACGGAGACGGAGCCGGCGCCGCTGGCCCGGCTGATGCGGGCGCTGGCCGCCTATGGCGTCTTCACCCGCAATGCCGACGGCACCTTCGGGCCGAGCGCCCTGTCGGACACGCTGCGTTCGGACAGTCCAGGGTCGCAGCGGGCCTTCATCGACGCCGTCCTGGGGCATGAGCATTATGATGCCTGGGGCGCCGTGGAGGAGACGCTGCGCACCGGTCACACAGCTTTCGATGCCCGGTTCGGCATGCCGGTGTTCGACTGGTTCAGCGACCATCCCGCCGACGGTCGCCGCTTCGGCGAAGCCATGACCAGCGTGACCGAGACGATGGAGGCGGCCATCCTGGCTGCCCACCAGTTCCGGCCCTTCACCTGCGCGGTGGATGTGGGCGGCGGCCATGGCAGCCTGCTGCGCCATATCCTGGCCCGACATCCGGACTCGCGGGGAATCGTCTTCGACCTGCCGGAGATCGTGGCGGACGGACGGCGGCAATGGGAAGAAACCCCGGAAGGGGTGCGGATGGAAGCGCGGGGCGGCGACTTCTTCAGCGCGGTTCCAGCCGGGGACCTCTATACCCTGAAGTTCATTCTGCACGACTGGGACGACAACTACGCCCTGCGCATCCTGCGCAACATCCGGGCGTCCGCCCTGCCGGGCGCGCGGCTCGCGGTGATGGAGATCCTGCTTCCGGAAGCCAGCGAACCGCACCCCGGCTGGCTGATGGACATGAACATGCTGGTCATGACCGGTGGGCGGGAGCGGACGGCCAAGGAATATGCCAGCCTGCTGGCAGAGGCCGGCTTCCGCTTGGACCGCATCACCCCGACCAAGGCGCCCATGAGCGTGGTGGAGGCAATCCTGGCCTGACCGGCCCTGCTCCCCGATCCGGCAAGCATCTGAACGAATTAGCAAAAAGACTTGTGGCGCGGAGCGCGCGCGCCCTCTAACACTGCACACCGGAATGTTCCTGTTCGGATAAGAGGAAGGGAGGCCTCGATGTTCGGTGTGCTCACGCGCTCCTCGACGAAACTCACTGAACGCTATCTGCCGGACCCGTTCGTCCTGGTGCTGCTGCTGACGGCGGTGGTTTTCCTGGCAGGACTAGCGTTCGAGCAGCAGTCGCCGGTGGCCATGGCCCGACACTGGGGCGACGGCTTCTGGAAGCTGCTTGAGTTCAGCATGCAGATGCTGCTCGTGCTGGTCACCGGCTTCGTCCTGGCCAGCACGCCGGTATTCCGCCGCATACTGGCGACGCTGGCAGGGCTGGCGAAGTCGCCTGGGCAGGCGATCATCCTGGTCAGCGTGGTGTCGCTGGCCGCAAGCTGGATCAACTGGGGATTCGGACTGGTCATCGGCGCCCTGTTCGCCCGCCAGCTCGCCCGCGTGGTCAAGGTCGATTACCGCCTGCTGATCGCCTCCGCCTATAGCGGTTTCGTGATCTGGCACGGCGGTATTTCAGGGTCCGTTCCGCTGGTCATCGCAACCGAGGGGCACTTTACCCAGAATCTGATCGGCGTGATCCCGACCAGCGAGACCATTTTCGCGTCCTATAACCTGATCATCTGCCTGGCCCTGCTGGTGCTGGTCCCGCTGACCAACCGCATGATGATGGGCCACGGTGCCAACCCGATCCATGTCGACCCCGCGAAACTGCAGGAGCCGGAGCCGGAGGTGCCGACCGTGATGGAGCGGCCGGCCGACTATCTGGAGCACAGCCGGATCGTCTCCCTGGTCATCGGCGTGCTGGGCCTTGGCTATCTCGCCATCTACTTCGTCGAGAAGGGGTTCGCGCTGAACCTCAATATCGTCAACTTCACCTTCCTGTTCCTGGGCATCATCCTGCACGGAACGCCCTTCCGCTTCCTGCACAGCCTGCAGGAGGCCATCAAGGGTGCGGCCGGCATCGTCGTGCAGTTTCCCTTCTATGCCGGCATCATGGGCATGATGGTGGGGTCCGGCCTGGCGCAGGACCTGTCGGCCTGGTTTGTCTCCATCTCCACCGCGGATACGCTGCCGCTCTTCACCTTCTGGAGTGCGGGCCTGCTGAACATCCTGATCCCGTCGGGCGGCGGGCAGTGGGCGGTGCAGTCGCAGGTGATGCTGCCGGCGGCCATCGAGCTTCAGGCCGATCTTGCCCGTACCTCCATGGCCATTGCCTGGGGCGATGCCTGGACCAACATGATCCAGCCCTTCTGGGCCCTGCCGGCGCTTGCCATCGCCGGGCTGCGGGCCAAGGACATCATGGGCTATTGCCTGATCATCCTGCTGGTGTCGGGCGTGGTGATCTCGCTGGGGCTGCTGTTCCTCTGAACGGCTCCAGCAGGGGGCGGCGACGCTATTCCTTGGGCGTCTCCGCCTCCGCCTTGCGGTCCACATGGCCCAGCGGCCGGTCCGGCGCGATCCGGTCCCGTACCAGCCGCTTCAGCTCCGCCGCCTCCGGGAAGCGGCCCTGCTCCTTGCGGGACCAGACCAGCTCCCCATCCGCATATACGGTGAAGACGCCGCCCGTTCCGGGGATCAGCGTCACGCCGCCGACCTCATCCTCGAAGGTGGTCAACAGCTCCTGGGCCAGCCAGGCCGCGCGCAGGAGCCAGCGGCACTGGCGGCAATAGGTGATCTCGATCCTGGCCACGTCGCTCATCGTTCCTCCGCAAACACGTTCACGGCCACAACAGGCTGGGAACCGGCCGGTCCGGCTATGCGAGCCAGAGATTCTGGACCAGCATGCACGCCGCAGTCCCGGATGCGACGGAAACCAGCAGATGGCGGAAGCAGAGATGCGCCGCCACGGTGACGACGGCGCCCACCGCCTGCCCGGCCTGCGCATTGGCCGGCGCGCCGCCGACGCCCCAGCCCAGATAGACGATCAGCACCGCCAGCACCGCCGGCGGAAACAGTTCCACGAACAGGCGGCGCAGGGCCGGCCCGTTCAGACGGTTGCCTACCAGGAAGGGCAGAAACCGCGCCGGTGCGGTGGCGAGCGCCATCAGCAGCGCCGTCCACAGGATCTCAGCGCCGGGCATGGCACCCTCCCCGGTCCATGATCGCAACGGCAGCCAGCGCCGCGGCCATGATCGGCAGCAGCGTGTTGGACGTCCCGAACACGGCCGCGCCCGCAACGGCCACCGCCGCCCCGACCAGGGCCGCCAGCGCCTTCCGCCTCGTGCGCGTCTGCTCCAGCAGCAGCACGATGAACAGCGCGGTAAGCGCGAAGTCGAGTCCCTGGATGCCGGCGGGAATGAAGTTTCCGGCCACGGCCCCGATGGCGCATCCCACGACCCAATAGCCCTGGTTCAGCATCGCGACGCGCCAGAGAATGCCCTCGTCACAGGACCTGTTCCCGGCCGGCGGGGTAGCGGCCAGCACCGCGTAGGTCTCATCCGTCAGGGCGAAGGCGAAATAGGCCTTGGCCGCATTCCAGGTGCGGAACCGGTCCAGGAAGGCGAGGCCGTAGACGGCATGGCGCGCATTCAGCGTCAGCGTCGCCAGCGCGATCTCCACCGGCCCCTGCCCCGCGGCCAGCATGCCGGCCGCCAGGAACTGCGACGCGCCGGCATAGACGATGAGGCCCAGCAGGGGCGCGCCCCACGCCGGAAGCCCCTGCTGCACCCACAGCACGCCGAACCCGATGCCGATCGGGACATAGCCGACCAGGATGGGAATGCTGAGAAGGAAGGCCTGCCGCCAGGGGCTGGGGCAGGATGCGGCGATATCGGTCATCTCATACGCTTCACGGTCGCGGCCGGACCTGCGGGAGGATGCCGCGAAGCCGCCGCCCGCGCACCCCACAATCCGGCAAGGGCCGCATACCCGTGCCGGGCGGGGCCGGCGGTCAGATCATCCCGGCCCGGCTCTTCGCCCCGCGGGCCCGCAGCTCCGCCTCCAGCGCCGTGGTCAGGTCGGCGACGGTGAAGGGCTTGCCGATCAGCTTCGCATCCGCCCCCTCCATCAGCTCCTCGCTGTAGCCGCTCATCAGCACCACAGGGAAGGCGGGCCAGTAGCGGCGGATTTCGCGCAGAAGGCCGACGCCGCTGAGGGTGCCCGGCATGACGATGTCGCTGAGCACGATGTCCACGCTGCTGTCCGTGCTCAGGACCCGCAGCGCCTCATCGGCGGAGAAGGCCCGCCGCAGGTCGTAACCGATATCGGTGAGCACCGCTGCCAGCATCGCGCCGACGATGGGATCGTCCTCCACCAGCAGCACGGTTCCGCCGCTGACCTCGGGAGCCTGCCCCGCCTCCGCCCGCCCGTCCGCCACCGCCTTGTCGGACCGGGGCAGGAGCAGGGTGACGGTCGTCCCCCGGCCGGGCTGGCTGTCGATGGAGATCGCGCCGCGCGACTGCCGGGCGAAGCCGTAAGCTTGGCTGAGGCCCAGGCCGGTGCCGCCGCTGGCCTGCTTGGTGGTGAAGAAGGGCTCGAAGGCCCTGGCGACAATCTCGGGCGACATGCCGCCGCCGGTGTCGGAGACGGAAAGCGCGACGCAGGGGCCGACGAGCAGCCCCTCCCCCTCCTTCGACGGACGCGGCATGTTCCGCGCCTGAATGCCCAGCGCGCCCGGCCCCGGCATTGCGTCACGCGCGTTCGCCAGGATGTTCAGGACGGTGAATTCGAACTGCGTCGGGTCCACCTCCACGATCCAGATGTCCGGCGGCAGATCGATGTCGAGGCGGATGTCGGGACGCAGGGTCCGCGCCATCAACTCCGACATGGAGAGGAGCTGGTCGCGGATGCTGACCGGCCTGGGCTCCAACGGCTGGCGCCGGGCAAAGGCCAGCAACTGCCGCGTCAGCCGGGAGGCGCGGTCCACCGCCTGATAGCCGGCATCGAGAACGGGCCTGAGCCCGGATGCGTCGGCCTTCTTCTCCACCAGCGACAGGCAGGCCGTCATGGCCTGGAGCAGGTTGTTGAAATCGTGCGCCACGCCGCGGGTCATCTGCCCCATGGCCTCCAGCCGCCGTGTCTCCTCCCTGGCGACGTCCTGGCGGCGGCGGGTGCGCAACTCCCGCAGGAACACGGTCGCGAACAGCATTGCCAGGGCGGCGCAGACCACCCCGCCGCCGAGCATCAGCCCGCCGGCCTGGCGAAGCGGCGCGGCGAACACTTCCCGCGGCAGTCCGACATGGATCGACCAGCCGAAATCCGGGAGCCGGCGATACACCGACCGCAACGGCGTTCCCTCGGTGCTGAGCCCGTCATAGAAGCCCTCCGGCTGCTCTTCCCGGATTCGCAGCAGGCGGCTGTTCGCGGGATAGCCGGTCAGCTTCTCAGGATTAGGCAGCCGGGCGGCGACATTGCCGCCCGCATCCACCACGGCGCAGTACCAGTCCGGCGGCAGGCCGTTGGCGAGAAGAAAGTCCTGGATGCGCCGGGGCTCCACCACGGCGGTGAGGATGTAGAGCAACTGTCCTTTCCGGATCACCGGCACCCGGATCGCGAAGGCGGCGTTGCCGCGCGGTCCGCGCAGGGTGGTGCCGACGACCGGCGCCGACGTGGCCACCGCGCGCGCATGGCTTTCCAGATCGACCACCTTGCCGGGTCCGCCGCCGACCGGATCGGGAATGTCGATCAGCCGGTTGCCATCCGGGTCGCTGAGCACGACGACCCGCCACAGCGGATGGCGGGAGCGGACACGCTCGGCGATGTCCGCGAACGTGTCCCGGTCGACCGCGCCGTCCACGGGCAACGCCTCCGCCAGCACCAGCAGGCTGTCGATCTGTGAGGTCAGCTCGCGGTTCACAAGCTGCGCCAGATAGATGACCCGGTTTTCCGCCTCCTGCTCCATCGCCTCCTGTTTGGCGTGCAGCCATGTGACCCCCAACCCCACCGAAAAAGCGAGGATGGGCAGCACGGCCGCCAGGGCGAGCAGGACCAAGTGTCTTTGCGCGGGAGGCGAACCCGCGCTCCGGCCCAGGAGTCCGGGGATTTTTCGGAACGGCCACATGGTGTGAGGAACGGCGCTCCCAGCAATCCGGTCGGACGAGCCGGGCACACTACCCGGGATGGGTTAATGCATCATACGGAAAAGGCGCCGCCCGCGGCGGCTTGAACAGCTTTCTAGCGGCCGCCGCCGAGCAGCTTCCGTAGCAGATGGGTGAGATCGGAAAGCTGGAAGGGCTTGGCGAAGACCTCCGTGAAGATGCCGTCGGTATTCGCAGGCGGAACCGCGCTGGTCAGCACGATCGGAATGGCTGAAAAGCCAGAATCGGCCCGTAGGGCGCAGGCGAACTCGAGCCCGCTCATGCGGGGCATCATATGGTCGGTCACGACCGCGTCCGGCTGTTCCTGCCGGGCCATGTCGAGCGCCTGCCTGCCGTCATGCGCGACCACCACATGAAAGCCCTCGTCGGCCAGATGCTCGGCGACGGAAAGAGCGATCATGATCTCGTCGTCGACGACGAGGACTTTGGGCGCTTTTCGATCCGCCATCGCTCAGGGGCTCCCCCGGTTGTCGTTCCGGTTCAGCATGTGCGCAGCGCCGGTCGTCAGGTCTTCCGACCTGTCGAACGTGTCCGCCAGGACGATACCGCCGCTGGTGATCTGGAATTCACGGATGCGGGCGTCGAACTGGCTGTCCCGCATCTTCAGGATCGATATCAGCCGCCGCATCTGCGCCCGGTATTCGACGAAGCGCATCAGGATCAGATTCTCCACGATGCTGGAGAATTCCGGAGCCGGTGAGTACACCACGGGGCCGATCATCTCCCGCAGTTCCCAGGTTGCGAAGGTCGTGACCCCCAGGGCCCGCAACTCGTTCGACAGGGCCGTGAAGAAGGGCTCTATCCGGTCGGGATGCCCGGCGGCCCGCTGGAATCCGCTGAACCCGTCGATGACCAGGCGCTTCACGCCCCGGCGCAGCACGGCTTCGCGGAGCCGGTGCGCCAGACCGTCCAGCAGGTTCTCCGTCGGCGGCTGCCACAGCATCTCCAGAGCGCCGCTCCGGAACAGGCCGGAGAGGTCGAGACCGATGGAGGCCGCCTTGGTCTCCAGCCGGGGTTGCGTCTCGTAGAAGCCGAAGAACAGCCCCGGCTCCTCGGCGCTGGAGCTGGCGATGAACTGAAGGGCCAGGGTGGTCTTGCCCGTGCCGGACGGCCCCATGGCGAGCGTCAGCGCCCGCGCCGGCAGCCCGCCCCCGATCATGGCGTCCAGGTCCGGGACGCCGCTGACGGTCCGTTCGATGCCCGGGCCGTCCGGGACGGACGGGGTGGCGAACTCGGCCTCGAACCGGGGATGGACGACGATGCCCCTCTGCTGGATCTGGAACTGGTGCAGCCCCCGCAGATGCGCCCCGCCCCTGAATTTGGAAACGGAAAGCGTGCGGACGGCGCGAGCGCCGACCACATCGTCGGACAAGGCGATGACCCCGTCCACCATGGTGTGCTCCGGTGCCACCTCTCCCAGATTGGCGCTGGTCAGCAGCAGGACGGTGCAGTTGGCGAATTCTCCATGGGTCTGGAGCTGCTGGAGGAAGACTTTGAGGTCCAGATCGGATGGAGCGGACTCCCGCACGTTCAGCAGACCGTCCAGGACCAGCAGGGTCGTCCCCATCCGTCCGATCTCATCCCGCAGCAGCCCGACCAGCCCGTCCAGACCCCCGTCCCGCAAGGCCATATGGCCGCTGATGTAGCTGACGCCCGACGGCACCAGGCCGGCATCGAAGAAGTCCAGCTCTGACAGATTTCCGATCAGCCGGGCATGCGATTCCGCGAGCAGGGTGACATACAGGACCGTGCCGCCGGATTTCGCATGGTGGAAACAGATATGGTTCGCGAGGATGGTCTTACCGGCGCCCGGACGGCCCTGGAGGATATAGGTGCGGCTGCGGATCAGGCCGCCTTTCAGGACGCGGTCCAATCCCTCGATGCCGGTTTCAACCCGTTCGTCGGCCTGCACGAGCACACTCCCTGGTTCCCGGATGTGGATCATCGGCCGCAACCGGCGCTCCTTCCCTGCTGCCACGGGCGAAGCTTGGCCGACGAACAAACAACGTCGCAACTCGTTACGACGAAATATACCCCCTATCCGGATTAGCACGTCCGGAAGGAATGGGAAACCCGGCGAAAGGGGGTCAGGATATCGGGCGCATGGCCTAACCGGGTCGACAGGCTTTCCACGCTCCGTCAGACTGGAACGGCAAAGTTAACAATGACGGGCCGATCCGCAAGGCCCGCGCGACCTAATCCGGGGGAGGATCATGACGGGAACAACGGCGCAGAACCGGCCCGGGCTGTTGCGGCAGGCAGGCCCTTACGCACCGACGATTTCCAGCCGGGCGGGCCGGGCATGACCGCACAGTCCGCCGGGGCCGCCCCGCCCCTGGCCGGCAAGGCGCGATCCCTGACGCTGCTGGCCCTGACCGAGGTCCTGGCGCTCGGCCTCTGGTTCTCGGCCACCGCGGTGGTGCCGGAGTTGGAGGCGGATGTCGGGCTGAGCGCGTTCCAGGCTTCCCTCTTCACCAGCGCCGTGCAGGCCGGGTTCGTCGCCGGCACGCTTGGCAGCGCTCTTCTCGGGCTGGCCGACCGGATCGACCCCCGCCGGCTCTTCGCCGCCTCCGCCCTGATCGCGGCATTGGCGAATGCCGGCATCCTGCTGGTCGACCCGGCCACGGCCGCGGTTCCCGCCCTGCGTTTCGTCACCGGCATCTGCATGGCCGGCATCTATCCCGTCGGGATGCGCATCGCGGCCACCTGGGCCAGGGGCGATCTCGGCCTGCTGGTCGGGTTGCTGGTCGGCGCGCTGACCCTCGGCTCCGCCTCGCCGCATCTGATCAACGCCATCGGCGGCATCGAGTGGCGTTGGGTCATCGGCGCCGCTTCGGCGGGGGCGGTCGTCGCCGCAGTGGCCATCAGCGGCGCCGGGCTGGGTCCCGCCATGGGCAAGGCGCCGCCATTCCGGCCGGCGGCGGCCCTCATCGCATGGCGCGATCCGGCGCTGCGTCTGGCCAATATCGGGTATCTGGGCCACATGTGGGAGCTTTACGCCATGTGGTCGTGGCTGGCCCTGTTCCTGGTCAGCAGCTTCACGGCGGCAGGCGTGCAGGCGGCGGATGCGTCCGGCTGGGCGCGGCTGGTCACCTTTGCGGCCATGGCGCTGGGCGGGCTGGGCTGCGTGGCGGCCGGCGCGATCGCCGACCGTATCGGCCGCACCGCCGTCACCGCCGGCGCCATGGCCATCAGCGGCGGCTGCGCCCTTCTGATCGGCTTCCTGCACGGCGCGCCGCCCGCGCTGGTAATCGCCGTCTGTCTGGTCTGGGGCATAACCATCGTGGCGGACTCCGCCCAGTTCTCCGCCAGCGTGGCGGAGTTGTCGGACCGGACGCTCACCGGCACCATGCTGACCATCCAGACCAGTGCCGGTTTTCTTCTGACACTGTTCAGCATTCATCTGGTGGGATGGCTCGCGGACAGCTTCGGCTGGGCCAATGCCTTCGCCGTGCTCGCAGCCGGCCCGGCAGTGGGCGTGTGGGCGATGCTGCGCCTGCGCGGACGCCCCGAATCCATGCGTCTCGCCGCGGGCCGGAGGTGACGGCCCGAGTGAGTTGATCCCTTTGGCTGGGCCTCAAGCCATACGCCCTATGCGCTATGGCCGGACATCATAAGGTAGGTCTTATATACCCCGCCCGGATTTTCGAGGTGTTGGAGTTCAGTACATGGTCACTGCCCAGGAGCCGAGCCACTCATTAGCGGCGGTGGAGGAGATGAGCTTTCGCCGGCTCGTCGACTCCATTACCGACTATGCCATCTATATGCTCGACTCACAGGGGATCATCAGCACCTGGAACCAGGGGGCGCAGCGATTCAAGGGCTACACCGCGGCGGAAATTCTGGGCCAGCATTTCTCCCGCTTCTATACCGAAGAGGACAAGCTGGCCGGCGAGCCTGCGCGCGCGCTCCACGCCGCTGCCCACGAGGGCAAATACGAGAAGGAAGGCTGGCGCGTCCGCAAGGGGGGGGAGCGGTTCTGGGCCCATGTGGTCATCGACCCGATCAGGGACGAGGACGGGAAGCTGATCGGCTTCGCCAAGATCACCCGCGACGTTACCGAACGGCGCAATACCCAGCAGGCCCTGCTGGAGAGCGAGAAGCGATTCAGCCTGCTGGTGCAGGGCGTGACCGACTATGCCATCTACATGCTGGACCCGCAGGGGCATGTCACCAACTGGAACGGGGGAGCGAACCGGATCAAAGGCTATGCGGCCGAGGAGATCATCGGGCAGCACTTCTCCCGCTTCTATACGCCCGAGGACCGGTCGGCGGGCCTGCCGTTCCAGGCCCTGAAGATCGCTGAGCGCGAAGGCAAGTATGAGAAGGAAGGCTGGCGCATCCGCAAGGACGGCACCCGCTTCTGGGCCCATGTGATCATCGATGCGATCCGGGACGAGAACGGGAAGCTGATCGGCTTCGCCAAGGTCACTCGCGACATCACCGAGCGCAAGGAGGCGCAGGAGGCTTTGGAGCAGGCGCGTGAGGCGCTGGTCCAGGCCCAGAAGATGGAAGCGGTGGGCCAGCTGACCGGCGGAATCGCGCACGATTTCAACAATCTGCTCCAGGCCCTCGGCGGCTGCCTGACGATGATCGCGCGCCGCACCGACCAGCCGGATATCCAACCGCTGCTCCAGGCCGGCAGACAGGCGGTGGACCGCGGGGCCAAGCTGGTGCAGCAGCTCATGACCTTCGCCCGGGGGGAAAGCCTGCGTCCGGAAACGCTGGCCTTGCCCGACCGCATCCTGGGCATGGCAGGCCTTCTGGAGCGCGTCCTGCGCGCCGATATCCGTCTCAATACCCGCTTCACGCCCGATCTCTGGCCGGTCGACCTGGACCCGACCCAGTTCGAACTGGCCATCATCAACCTGGCCGTCAACGCCCGCGACGCCATGCCGAACGGCGGATCGCTGCTGATCAAGGCGGAGAATGTCACGCTGCCGCCCGGTAACCCGCGGGGGTTGGAGGGGGATTTCGTCCACCTGTCCGTAGCCGATACCGGCACCGGCATGCCGGCGGAGGTGAAGATACGGGCCTTCGACCCGTTCTTCACCACCAAGGAGGTGGGGAAAGGTTCCGGCCTCGGGCTGGCGCAGGTTTATGGGCTGGCGCACCAGGGCGGAGGCACCGCCTGGATCGACAGCGAGGAAGGCCGCGGCACGACCATCAACCTGCTGCTGAAGCGGTCCCATTCCCTTCCGCGACAAGCGGTCGACCGCAGCCGCGCTCTGCCCAAGGCACAGCGCGGCGGTCATATCCTGCTCGTGGAGGACGATCCCGTGGTGGCATCCACGGTCGCGGCGGCGCTGGAGGATGCCGGGCTGATGGTGACCCGGGTGGTCACCGCCGACGAGGCCCTGCCGCTGCTGGCGGGCGCCGATGCCATCGATCTGCTGTTTTCCGACGTGATCATGCCGGGCCGGATCAGCGGGATCGACCTGGCCCAGGAGGCCCGCCGCCTACGCCCCGGCCTGCCGGTCATCCTGACGACCGGCTACAGCGGCAATGTCGCGGACGCAGAAGGCATCCGCATCCTGCCAAAGCCCTATCGGATCGACGAGCTGGTCGATGTGCTGGCCCGTGAAATGAGCGGTGCCAAGCCGCTGGCCCCGGTGGCGGAATCCCAGCCCTGAAGCCGGCGTCATGCCGGATCAGCACGGGCAGGCGTCCAGCACCCGGAGCGGCCAGAACAGCTCCACCGCATAGCTGAGGGCCAGGAACGCCGCCGCCTCGTCCCAGGAGGTGAAATGCTCCGCCAGCAACGGCTGGCTTCGCAGGATCGCGACGCCGACCGCCCCGAGGCCGGCGATGAACAGGAGCTGGCTCAGCGCGGCGGGAACCATGGGCAGCGGCAGCAGCGAGGCGAAGAACAGGCTCAGCGCCACGGCAAGCCCGACGCGGAGCATGGCGGTTTCATTGGGATCGTGCGGCTCCCGCCCCTCGCCCCGGCCGCCCTGCCAGTCCCGTGGATCGTAGACATGCATCGCCCCCTCCCTCATGCGGACAGGCGGCGTCCATGGGGGTGCATGAACAGAAGCACCGTGCCGGCCAGCCGCTCCCGCATGCGCCGTGCGGCAAGGGCGTCCGGGAAGGGCGATGCGGAGAGCTCCGGCATGCCGTCGTCACTTGCACGGTCGAACAGCAACCCATCTAGGCAGGCCTCCTCGATCATGTCCCCTATGGCCGGCCTCAACTCCGCGGCGGCGCGCTCCTCCCGTCCGGGGGCGCAGGCAGTCTCCTCCTCCAGATAGAGCTGCCAGTCGCTATTGACGGCCGCATCCATCTGCGCGGCCGTGCGGGGCGGCTTGGCCGGCTGCCGCTGCCGCGCCGGAACCTCGGCAATCTCCAGCCCTTGCCGGGCGGCGAAGCGCAGCGCCGCCTCGCGGGTGGAGAACCGGATTTCCACATGCCGCAACGGATCGTCCCCGGCAATCCATCCCATCAGCGGCTCCAGCCACTGGGGACGCGCCGGCTCGATCGTCAGAATCCAGGGCCGCGCCGTCCCACTCCTGCCGGCGGTTCCCCGTCCCCGGAAGGAGAGCCAGGCCAGCGTGCCCGGCGGGAAGCGCCCGGCGTTGGCGACGGGCTTCAGGAATTCGGTCGGAAAGCTGCTTTCCCTCTTCGGCATCTCCTGCATTGCGGCCTCCCCTATCGGCAAGGCCCCCGGCGGCCGTAGCCAGCCGGCCGCCGGGGCGCAACTCGGAAATACGCGCGTCACGCGGCGACGCGCCGCTCCTCATTGTTCTGGACCATGACGTCCTCGGCCATGCCAGGCTTGTGCTCCAGCGCCGGGCCGGAGGCCGGGCCGCTGATGGCGATGCGGCGGGGCTTCAGCGCCTCGGGCACATTGCGCACCAGTTCGATGGTCAACAGCCCGTTTTCCAGCCGCGCGTCGCGGACCTCGATATGATCTGCCAAGCTGAAGCGCCGTTCGAAGGGGCGTAGCGCCAAGCCGCGGTGCAGGACCTCAGCCCGGTCCTCGCCATTGCGGCGGCCGGTCACGACAAGCTGGTTCGGCTGCGCGGTGATGTTGATCTCATCCGGGCCGAAGCCGGCCACAGCCAGGGTGACGCGGTAACTGTCATCGCCGACCCGCTCGACATTGTAGGGCGGATAGCCGTCGGGCTCGGCCCGGGCCAGCCCTTCCAGCATGTCGAAGACGCGGTCGAAGCCGATGGCGGTTCGATAGAAGGGTGAGAAGTCGAATGCGGTTCGCATGACCATATCCTCCTTGGAAGCGACATGGGACACGAAACTCGCCGCCACGGCCCACCGCGGCGGCAGCCGCCGGAACCCCATCCGGGCGTCCCGGCGTCATTCGATCTAGGAAGCCGGAAACCGGCCATCAAGCCCGGCTGGATTGCAGCGGTTGCATGAGGACGCTCTCTTTATCTGCGTCCGGCGCAGATGTCGGAAAGCCCCGGTTTCCCTTGGGAAAGCCGGGGCCGGCCGGTCAGCGTGAGGAGGCCGTCGACGAACCGATGTTCTGGTTGATCAACTGGAGCATGGCGATATGCGACTTGATCGCCGGAACGGATAGCAGCGGGATCACGGACTCGCGGCTCTCATTACCCGCCTTCTCGAGCAGGTTCTGATGCAGGGCCAGCAGCTCCTGGTGCGCTGTGGTCTGGGTATTCACAAACAGCTCGTCGAATTCCGCGCCCTGCGCCGACTGCAGGCGTTGCATCGCCGCCTTCTTGTCGTCGGGAACCGTGGCCTCCGACGGGGACTCGCCCATGGCCTTCATGGCGGCCATGGTGTTCTGCTGTTCCTCCGCCTCAAGACGGGCGAACTCCTTGACGAGGGGGTCATTCGCCTGCTGAACGGCCATCTGGCTGCTCTGGAGCGAGGCCAGGGAGTTCGCGGCGATCATCATCTTGATATCGTCCTCGTCCATGTCGGCGACGGAACCACTTGCCGTCTGCGCCCAGGCGGCGCGGTGGATGCCCAGCGGGACGGCGATGCCGGCAGCGGCGACGGTCAGGATCATGGCACGGCGGTGCATCGTATTCCTCCGATTTGGTTCGGCCCGGCGTGTTCCCGCAGGGCTGCCCCGCAACCGGCGCGGAGGGGGACAGTTCCCCCCACACGCGGACGATACCCTTATTGATCCGGGCTCGCCCGCAACCCGCGGATCGCCAGCGCCATCAGACAGGCTGCGGGGATCAGCAGGAAGAGCTGCCCCATGGCCCTGTAGCCGAAGACGCCCAGCAGGCCGCCGACAAAGAAACTGCCCACTGTCGGGACATGCAGGGCCAGCTTGTCCAGGTCCGGCTTGGCGGAACCGGGAGCGCCCCGCGTCACCGCCCGATCCATCAGGTGGCCGAGTTCGATGCCGATATCCGTCACCATGCCGGTGACATGGGTGGTGCGGATGCGGGCGCCGGACAGGCGCGTCACGATGGCGTTCTGCAGCCCCATCAGGAAGCTGAGCCCCAGGATCAGGATCAGCCCCCGCAAGGGACCCGGCACCAGCATGTCCAGCCAGGCCAGGGCGGCCAGCAGCACAGCCTCCGCCAGTACGCTGAAGGCGTAGATGCCCGTGAGCCCGCGCCGGAGCCCCAGGCTGATCAGCAAGGCGGAGGAGGCGGCGCCGGCGATAAAGAGGACGATGACGCCCAGCGCCAGGACGATGCCCGCCGGCTCGCCCAGCACAAGCTGGTCCGCCAGGGCCGAGACGGCACCCGTCATGTGCGAGACATAGTGGCCGGCGGCATAGAAGCCGGCTGCGTTCGCCGCCCCGGCTATGCCGGCCAGGGACCAGGCAAGCAGACGGTCGGAGGATTTCGTCCGCGCATCGCCTTGGCGCGTGAGCATCGGAGGCACCCTGAAGCTGGACCGGAAACAGAATACCGCGCAGCGGTAAATCTTCCATGAGTTGGATCAACGGCCGCCCCGAAGTTCGCCGCCATCCATCGCTGCGTCAGCTTCGCGCGGGTCCTGACATACGGCCGGACGGGCTGTTGTCGGCCCGGCGTCACGTTCGCTGCATTGCAAGGGCCGCTGGAACGGAAGGAAGCAGACATGGAAACGGTAACCATCGCCGATACAGGCATCGTGGCCTCCAGGATCGGGCTCGGCACCTGGGCCATCGGCGGCTGGATGTGGGGCGGGACGGAGGAGCGGGAGGCCATCGCCACCATCCATGCCGCCCTGGACCGGGGCATCACCCTGATCGACACGGCCCCGGTCTACGGCTTCGGCCAGTCGGAAGAGATCGTGGGCAAGGCGCTGGCCATGGACGGGCGGCGGCAGCGCGCCGTCATCGCCACCAAGGCCGCCCTGGACTGGACCGGGGGAAGCCCGTTCCGCAACGCCTCCCGCGCCCGCATCATGCAGGAGGTGGAGGACAGCCTGCGCCGTCTCCGAACCGATGTGATCGACATCCTGCAGATCCACTGGCCCGACCCCGTGACACCGATGGAGGAGACGGCGCAGGCCATGGCCGACCTGCTGAAGGCCGGGAAGATCCGCGCCATCGGCGTCAGCAACTTCAGCCCGGCCCAGATGGACGCGTTCCGCGCCGTGGCCCCGCTGCATGTCTGCCAGCCGCCCTATAATCTGTTCGAGCGCGCCATCGACCGGGACGTGCTGCCCTATTGCGAAAGCAACGGCATCGCCACCCTGACCTATGGCGCGCTCTGCCGCGGGCTGCTGTCCGGCCGCATGTCGGCGGAGACGAGGTTCGAGGGCGACGATCTGCGCCGCCACGACCCCAAGTTCCAGCAGCCCCGCTTCGGCCAGTATCTGGCGGCCGTGCGGAAGCTGGAGGAGGTGGCGGGCCGCCATGGCAAGCGCGTGGTCCATCTGGCGGTGCGCTGGCTGCTGGACCGGCCAGGCGTCAGCGTCGCCCTGTGGGGTGCCCGCCATCCGGGGCAGCTCGATCCCGTGGGCGACGTCATGGGCTGGTCCCTGGACGCCGATGCCATGGCGGAGATCGACCGCATCCTGGCGGAAACCGTGACCGACCCCGTGGGGCCGGAATTCATGGCCCCGCCGCTCCGCAAGTCCGCCGCCTGAGGGAGATTGGATATGAGCAATCCGAGTTCCGCCAGGGTCGCCCTGGTCGCCGGGGCCGGCGGCATCATCGGCCATGCCGTCTGCCATGAGCTGAAGGCGCAGGGCTGGCAGGTCCGTGCCCTGGCCCGCCGCGCCGTGCCCGGCATCGACTCCGTCACCGCGGACCTGACCGACGCGCGGGCCACGGCGGAGGCGTTGCGCGCCGCCAAGGACACCACGCACCTGTTCTACGCGGCCCTGAGCCCCGATCCCGACCTGTCCACGGAGGCGGAGCGGAACGGGCGCATGCTGGGCAACCTGCTGGACGGGCTGGAGGAGGCCGGCGCGCCCCTGCGCCGGGTGGTGATCTATCAGGGCTTCAAGATCTACGGCATCCATCTGGGGGCGAAGGTGCCGACGCCGGCGCGGGAGAGCGATCCGCCCCACATGCCGCCCAACCTGTATCTGGCGCAGGAGGCGCAGTTGAAGCGCCGGGCGGAGCGGAGCGCCTGGGACTATGTGGCCCTGCGGCCGGACGTGGTGGTGGGCGACGTCCATGGCAATCCCATGAACATCGCGCTGGTGGTCGGGGTCTTCGCCGAGATTTCCCGCGCCCTGGGCATCCCGATGCGCTTTCCCGGCACCGACCTTGCCTACCGGCAGCTTGTCCAGTTCACGGATTCCGGCCTGTTGGCGCGGGCCAGCGCCTGGGCGGCGGAATCCGAGCGGGCGGCGGGCGAAGCCTTCAACGTCACCAATGGCGACGTCTTCCGGTGGGAGCGGATGTGGGAGGATGCGGCCGGGCATCTCGGCCTGAAGACCGCCGCGCCGGTTCCCCTGACCCTGACCCGCCACATGGCCGACAAAGGGCCGCTGTGGCGGGAGATCGCGGAGGCCAAGGGGCTGGTGCAGCCCGACCTTTCCGCCCTGGTGGGCTGGGGCTTCGGGGATTTCATCTTCCATACGGAGACGGACGTGATCTCCGACGTGAACAAGATCTACCGCCACGGCTTCACGGAACGGATGGATTCCACCCTTTCCCTGCTCACCGCCATCGACAGCCTGAAACGGCAGCGCGTGCTGCCCTGAGCACGTCACGGGCCGGGTGCGTGACGGGTTCGTATCGGCCCTGTTGCGCTGACCCGCGGTGCCTGCCGGTTCCGACCGGACAGGCGCCGCACCGACCCGTGACGCCCGTGAGGTGAAGGAACAATGGCGACCTTGCTGAAGAATGGGCCGGCCCGCAGCGGCCGCGCCATGGTCCTGCGGCCGGTGATCCGTGGCGAGGACCGTGCGGATTCGCGCGACCACGCCGGGGCCATAGCGGAGGCGGTCGGCCTCGCCAAGGCCATCGGGCTGGAGGTCGTGCATGCCGAGCGCATGAATCTGGACCGGCCCACCGCCGCGAAGCTGCTGGGCAGCGGCAACGCGCAGCGCATCGCCGACATGGTGAAAAGCGCCGCCGCCCAGGGCTCCCCCATCGACGTGGTCTTCATCGACCACGCCCTGTCGCCGGTGCAGCAGCGCAACCTGGAGCGCTGCTTCAAGGCCAAGGTGATCGACCGCACCGCCCTGATCCTGGAGATTTTCGGGGAGCGCGCCCGCACGCGGGAGGGCCGGTTGCAGGTGGACCTCGCCACGCTGAGCTACCAGCGGTCGCGGCTGGTCCGGTCCTGGACGCATCTGGGCCGGTTGCGCGGCGGCTTCGGCTTCATGGGCGGCCCTGGCGAGACCCAGCTTGAAACCGACCGCCGGCTGCTGTCCCAGCGCATCGCCAAGCTGCGCCGCGACCTGGGCGAGGTGCGCCGGACCCGCACCCTGCACCGTGAGGCCCGCAAGCGCGGCGGCCACCCGGTGGTCGCCCTGGTCGGCTACACCAATGCCGGCAAGTCCACCCTGTTCAACAAGCTCTCGGGCGCGTCGGTCGGGGCGGAGGACATGCTGTTCGCCACGCTGGACCCCACCATGCGCGGCATCAGGCTGCCCAACGGCCGGGAGGCGATCCTGTCCGACACGGTGGGCTTCATCTCCGCCCTGCCCCACGGCCTGGTCGAGGCGTTCCGGGCAACGCTGGAGGAGGTGCAGGCCGCCGACCTGATCCTGCATGTGCGCGACGTCGCCCATCCGGAGACGGAGGCGCAGAAGGAGGATGTGGACGCAACCCTGCGCGACCTCGGCATCGATCCGGACGCCAACCGGATCATCGAGGTGGCGAACAAGCTGGACCTGCTGGACCCGGACGGCCGCACCGAATACCGCAACCGGGCACTCCGCTCCGACCGCATGGTCGCGGTCTCCGCCAGGACCGGCGAAGGACTGGACGAGTTGCTGGAAGCGGTGGCCCGGCAGCTTTCCGCCGCGGAGACGGTGGTGGAGTTGGATGTGGACCTGTCGGACGGGGAAGCCCTGTCCATGGTGCACGACCGGACCCGCGTGCTGGAGCGGGAGGACCGGGACGGCCACGCCCATATGCGCGTGGCGACCGACCGCGGCACCCTGGCCCGCCTGCGCGACCATGCCGGCGTGGCGGTCACCGGACGCGGGGACGGCGGCACGCAACGGCCAAGGGAGATGTAGGCGCGGCCTTCCGCCGTCCCGGCCGCCCGATGCCGCAGGAAGGTTTCAGCCCGGATCGAACCAGTCGCCTCCATTCCTGTTGGTTCCAGTCCATGGGACATCACGCCATGCGGGTGTCCCGAGGCTACAATAGGGGCCGTTCGCGAAACGGTCCCATGGAGGATACAACCATGCGGCATATCCTTATCGGTGCTGTTTCGGCCGTTGCCCTGATCGCCGGCTCCGCCTTGGCGCAGAGCGGTGCGGCCGGCGGCACCAGCACCGGCACGGCCGGTGGCGGCGCTACCACGGGCAGCACGGCCAGCGGCACCGGCGGAACCACCATGGGCGGCACCGGAAGCACCATGGGCGGGACCGGAAGCACATTGGGTGGAACCGGGAGCACGACCGGTTCGACTGGAACCATGGGCGGTTCAACGGGCACGATGGGCGGCACCGGCACGACCGGCACGCTGGGGGATGCGACCGGATCGACGGACGGCATCGGTACCGGCACCGGCACCGGCACGACCGGGACCATGGGCGGCACGACGGGCAGCCGTGGAACGACCGGCACGCTCGGCGATCCCACCGGTTCCGGCGGCACGCTGAACGATCCGACCGGCTCCCGCGGGACGCTGGGCGATACCGGGACAGGTTCCACCGGCACCATGGGCGGAACAGCCGGAAGCGGCAGCAGCCAGGATGAGGTCGGGCTCGGCGGCACCGGAACCAGCGGCACGAGCGGGCTCGGAACCGGCACCGGCGGAACGAGCGGCGGCACGCTTGGCGGCACGACCGGAACGGGAACCGGCGGCATGTCCGGCACGGGCGGAACCGGCGGCTCCAGCACCGGAGGCGGATCGTCCAGCGGCGGCGGGTCGTCGGGCGGGTCTTCCGGCGGCGGCTCCTCCGGCGGTGGCGGCTCTTCCGGCGGCGGTGGCGGCGGTCGCTGAGGCTTGATGGCGGATCGGGGCGGGCGCATGGCGTCCGCCCCTTTTCTCAATCCCCGGTCATGCGGCCCAGGAAGAAGTCCGTCGCCTCGCGAACAATGTCCGGCGGCACCACATGGCCGTCCGGGAATTCCCGGTACAGCACGGAGTAGCCCGCCTCTTCCAACCGGGGAACGATGCGCCGGCTACAGGACCGGATCGGCAGCACCTGATCCTCGACCCCATGCGAGATGTAGATTTCCGGCTCCCCCACCGTGGAAAGCGGGACGATGAAGCCGGGGGAAAAGGCCAGGATGTGGCTGAACAGATCCCCGTTCATGACGCCCAGCGACAGGGCATAGGATGCCCCGTCGGAAAAGCCGGCCAGGGCGATGCGGTCGGGGTCGATGGGCTGCTCCGCGAAAAGCTTCGCCAGCGCCTTGTCGATAAAGTCCACGTCCGGCCCGTAATCGCCCCTGATCACGTCCCATGTGGCGGCCCGGCTGTCCGGAAACAGCAGCGCGATGCCCTCGGCATCGGCCTGTCCCCTCAACAGCTCCACCATGCCCGCCGCGTCGCCGCCCGCCCCGTGCAGCATCACGATCAGCGGCATCGGCCCGGAACCCGCTCTGTCCGGAAGATAGACCACCCCGTCACGCGCCTCATCCAGACGCAGGGCGCGCAGGCCGGGCTCCGAAACGGATGTTCCCGCGTTCAAGGGACGCGCCGTCAGCCGTCCCCGTTCCGCTGCACGCCCATTTGCCATCGCTGCATCTCCTCCGCACCCCGGTCCGATGAGCAGCAGGCCCAACAGTGCGGTCGGCACCATTCCCATGGTCCTCATCGGAAGCCTCCCTGGACCTGCCGCGGTGTGCTGCAACCTCGCGCCAGCACGGCGGTTCCGGAGATGGGCGGCGGTTCAGCCCTTCTCCGCCACCTGATCGGAAGGAGGCACTGCACGTTGCGCCCGCTGCCAGTGCGTGTGGCCCGGCACCTCCTGGCTGAGGAAGCGATAGCCTAGGGCCTCCAGGGCCGCGGCGTCCTGCGGCCAGCGGTGGCGGTCGTCCAGGAAGACCTCCCGATCCTCCAGCCGGACGCCAAGGATCAGATGGTGTCCCTGCCCGTCCGGCAATTCGACCAGGGTGGCCCGCAACGCGCCGCGGGGATAGCCGCGGCGGATCAAGCGGCTGATCGTGGTCATCACCACGTCGTCGCAGTCCCCCTGCATGCCGGTGCCGCGGGTGCCCAGGATCTGCCAGACATCCTCCGCCTCCGGGGTGTAGGCGAGATCGGTCACTACCTCGCGGTGGATATGCGTGGCCATCGAAAGGCTGGCCTTCCGCCCCTTCAGCCGGTCCGGACCGGCCAGGGCGGCGGCCCGACCGCCAAGAGCGGCGGCGCAGCCGGGATCGCGGGCGCCGTAGGTCTTGCAGTAGCTCGCATATTGCGGCAACGGCTCCACCTCCCCGCCCCAGACAATGGTCTGGGCGTTCGCCGTGACGGCCACGCTGACCAGCAGGAACAACCCGACAAAGGGAACCAGCCGGTTGTGCAGCGGTCTGGAGCCGGGATCGTGCGTGAGCAGGCGGACGGCATCGTGCCGCAACACAAATGCCCCGACCAGAAGCACTATCCCCGCCACAGCAAGCAGACGGCCCGGCAGGATGGATCGCGGCAGGTCATTCCGCAGTTGCGAAGTGCGGAATGACATATCGCGGCGGACCGCCACATCCGTGGCGGTCGGAAATATCGGTCTCATTTTATTTGTCTGACGGCGTTTCCTCTGCCCGTCAGTCTATAATGAGCCGTGTCTCAAGGCACGTTGTTTCAGGCATGGCGACGGAACCGGCCGCGGCCGGTTCCGTCCACAGCTTTTTTTGAAGCGGGTTCAGGCCGCCAGACCTGCCCCGTGCCCTGCATTGGCATGGCTACGGCGGTAGCGCACGGCCATCGTGCCCTGGTCGGCCCTGGCCAGATTGCGCTCATACCGGGCCAGCAGCCGCGTGAAGGTGGTCACGCGGATGGGCTGGCTGTCGCGCATCCGCCGCCAGGTGCTCTCGCTGATGCCGTAGGTCTCGCGGAGCCCGGCTTTGGTCACGGATGTGAGGTGCCGTCTGAATTCCAGGAACTGCGCACGGGTGACCGACATCATGATGCCTGCCATGCTCATGTCTCCCTGACTGCGAAAAGTCGGAGTGTGGGGTGGAAGGGACCGGCCGCCCCTGCGGCAGGTCCCTCCGGGGTCACTCGGCGGGACGGGTCGATGTCACGTCCTCAGGCGTCACCGGATCGGTGTAGCCGTTGCCGAAATGGGTGCGGATGAAGTTCACCACCGCGGCGACCTGGGCATCGGACAGCCCTTCGAAGGATGGCATCGCCTTGCGGCCGTTCACGACCATGTAGATGGGATAATCCCCGGCCTCCAGGTTCGGGTTCGACGCCAGGGACGGGTAAATCCCGGCCCCTTCCGCCCCTTTCCCGTCGGGCATGTGGCAGCCCTGGCAGATGGCCCGGTACAGCGCCTCCCCATCCTGGTAGGAGAAGCGGTCTGCCGTTGCGAAGGCGTTGGACTGGGCATCCGTGGACTGCGCCATGGCCGGCAGGCAGGACAGGCAGAGCGCCGCGGCGGCCGCGGCAAGGGTCAGGCGGGATCGCATCTTTGAATCCTCCGTCATGGCCGCGACGCCGAGCTGTGGGTCGTGGATGTGACGCGCTGGTGCAGGCGGGTGATGGCGTCGAGGGAGGAGGTCACCGCCCCCTCCTGCCAGGCCGGGATGTAGGAGGCATGTTCGCCCGCCAGCAGGATGCGGCCATCGATCTGGCATAAATCCTTGTAATGTGCGGCTCGGGTCTCCTCCGTCCAGGCGCCGAAGCAGCCCAGCGTCCAGGGCACGCGATGCCAGGCGACGGCCACGCCGGTGTCGAACTCGGTCTTGTACTGCGGGTGGATCTGGGCGCCGAACTCCACGGCCCGCTTCACCCTCTCCTCCGGCGCCATGGCGGCGAACTCGTAGGCGAAGGGACCCCAGGGATAGGCCCCCAGCACCACGGCCTTGCCCTTGGAGCCGTAGCCGGTGTTCGGATAGGCGATCAGGGAAATCGGCAGGTCCGTGTAGCTGATACCGCCATAGATCGCCTCGTCCTGCTCCCAGAAGCGGCGGTTGAACTGAAGCCCGACCTTCAGGGCGGCATGGTACGGCACGGCGGATATCGCGTCGGCCATGGGCTGGCTGACATCCATGGGAATCTGGCTGAGCACCGAGAGCGGGATGGTGCAGAGGCACCATTGGGCCGAGGCGGTCTGCATCGCGCCGCCATGGCCGTCATCGAAGCTGACCGTGACGCCGGAGCCGTTCTGCCGGATTTCGCGGACACGCGCATTGTAGCGGATCTTGTCCTTCAGCCGCTCCGCGAACGCCCTGGGCAGCATGTCCATGCCGCCGACGGGCTGGAACAGGCTGGTCTGGAACTCATAGCCCGCACCGGTGCCGATATGCCGCCACAGGCCGGACTGCAGCAGTTCGGAGAAGCCGATGGGTTCGGACGGCACCGGCTCCCCGCTGAGCCCGCCGCCGGGGTCCTTGGCGAAGCCGCGGCGCATGCTGGACGTTTCGCCGGCCCGGTACTTCATGTCCTTGTCCAGAGCGCCCCACTGGCGCAGCGCCTCCAGAAGCTTCTCCTGATCCTCCTGCCCCACCAGCTCGTCCATGCCGGGCTTGTGCGCCAGCTTGCCGAGCAGTTCCGAGACATGGCCGTGGAAGTCGGCCTGGACCTCGCGGTAGCGCACCGGCTTCCCGCCGAAGGCGTTCTTGGAATGGACATAGGCGTTGTAGTTGACCTGGAAGAAAGGCTCCAGCGTCACGCCCAACTCGTGGCAGTAGTGCATCATGGCGTGGTGGTGGTAGGGCACCCGCCACGGGCCGGGATTGATGTAGTTTCCCGCTTCGAACCCGACATTCTGGGTGAAGCCGCCCAGCTCGGTATAGGTGTCGCCGCCCCGCAGGGTCCAGGCGCGACCGCCAGCCCGGTCCCGGTATTCCAGAACCTGAACGTCGTAACCGGCCTTGCCCAGCTCATAGGCGGCGACCAGACCCGCAAGGCCCGCGCCCAGGATCAGCACGGAGGCGCCCTTCGGCGCGCCGTCCAGCCGGGGCACATGCGTGAATTCGGACTTCGCGGCGAAGCCGAGGCTGCTGGCCGCCTGATACATGACGGTGCTGCCGGCCGACATGCCGATCATGGCCAGCAGACGACGCCGCGTCATCGGCTGACGGTCTGCCGCCTGACGGCCCGGCGCGCCGGAGCGCATCGAAGAAAATGGTCCCATTCTCGCCTCGAAAGTGGCGGCCGGCGCCCGCATCGCCATCGCGGCAGCGCCGACCGGAGAGCATTCAAAGGGGGAGCAGGACGGGGACCCTTCCCGGCCTGCTCCGCAGGTCGTCAGGGTCAGAAGGTCGCCGTGATGCGGGCGTACCAGAAGCCGCCATTGTACCCGATCGGCGAGGTGTCCGGATAAACCTGGCCGGAGGAGAATGTGCCGTCCGCATCCGGCGCCAGCTTGTCGGGATAGGCGTCGAACAGGTTCTGCACGCCGACCGAGACAGTGACGAAGTCGTTGAAGGTGTAGGAGCCTTCCACGTCGAACACCCACTCGGACCCGAAGGATCGGCCGTAGGTCGCCGTGTCGGTCCAGGAGTCGAAGTAGCTGGCGCGCGTCAGGAAGGACATCGGGCCGACCGTGTAGACGCCGGTCAGGTTGCCGCGCCATTCCGGCAGCTGCTCTTCCAGATCGGCCATGCGGGTATCGTCGATGACGGTCTCGTCACGCTCCGTCACCTTGGTCTTGTTGTAGTTGACCGCCGCGGTCAGGGAGAGGCTGCCGGTGCCGAGGTCGTAGGAGGTGTTGGCGACCACGTCGACGCCCTGGGTGCGGGTGTCGAAGGCGTTGGTGAAGTAGTTCACCAGACCCAGCGTGTTGGCGCCGGGCACGCCCAGGGCCGCCAGCGCCGCCTGGTCGGCCGCCGTCGGCTCGAAGTCGCCGGACAGGGCGATGCGGTCCTCCACCTTGATGTTGTAGTAGTCGACCGTCAGCGAGATGTCGCCCGGCAGGTCCGCCACGAAGCCGGCGGCCACGTTGAAGGACTCCTCCGGCTTCAGCGGCTCGGCGCCGAAATACTCGGCGACGATGCTGGCGGCCGGATAGGTGCCGCGGGCCACCGGGTTGGGGTTGCCGGCCAGGAAGGTGGTCTGCACCGAGGAGGTCTGCGACTGGCCCGGCGTCGGGACGCGGAAGCCGGTATTGACGGAGGAGCGGACCGCCAGCCAGTCGGTCAGCTCGTAACGGCCGCTGACCTTCCAGTTGATCTTGTCGCCGAAGAAGTCGAAATCCTCGTACCGGGCGGCGACGCCCAGGGTGAGCGCGTCGGTGACGTCCGTCTCGGTGTCGATGTAGACAGCGTAGTTGTCGCGCTTGAACTCGCCCGAATCTTCCGGCCGGAAGCCGGGATAGCCGTTGGAGCCGACCGGCAGGGCGGCAGGCTCGCCCGTCGCCAGATCGATGAAGGAGGCATAGGGGCCGACGGCGTAGGAGGCCGGGTCGCCGGGGCCGATCTCATACAGCTCGCGCCGCCATTCCGCGCCGAAGGCGAAGTTCAGCGGGCTGGCCAGCCCGATTTCGATCGGATAGGCGAAGTCGGCGTTGAGGTTGGTCTCCTCCTGCACCAGACGGCCGACGAAGAACTCGGTCGGGGAGTCAGGGCCGAGGGACGGGTTGACGGTATTCTTCAGGCTGTAATCGATCTGGCTGCGGCCGAAACCGGCGCTCAGCTCGTACCGGAAACCGGACTCCAGCTCATGGTCGAAGCCGCCGACGATAGAGGCGTCCTTGATGTCGCCGAAGAAGCGCGGCGTGAAGCCCAGCGGGAAGAATTCGATGAAGCGGAACCCGTCCGGATCGCCGGGAACCGGGATCGTCGGCCCGTTCACGGCATGGGTCGTGGTCGGCGGACGGTAGAAGAAGCTGCCGTCGACCTTCGTTTCACCATAGTTGCCGAACAGGAAGATGCTCTGCGAGTCGGTGAGGTCGATGCCGGAATTGACGAAGAGCCGCTTGGATTCGGAGTTCGGATCGCCCCAGTTCATCACCGGGTCGGGCGCGCCGGCCGGGGCCAGCGGGTGCTGCACGCCGCGGTTGGTCGGCTCGGCATCCGTATATTCCGCGCTGACATTGAAGAAGCCGTCGGGGCCAAGCGGCAGGCCGACATTGGCCTGGGCGCGCATGCTGTCGCCATCCCCCTCATAAGTGGAGCCGTACTGGAGGGAAGCGCTGCCGCCTTCCGAAGCATCCTTGAGCTGGATGTTGATCACGCCGGCGATGGCGTCGGAGCCGTACTGGGCCGATGCGCCGTCGCGCAGCACTTCAAGGCGTTGGATGGCGATGCTGGGGATCTGCGCCAGATCCGGCGCCTGGGCGCCCGCGGCCAGCGCGCCGCCGCCGAGCTGGACCAGGGCGGAGCGGTGCCGCCGCTTGCCGTTCACCAGAACCAGCGTCTGGTCGGGAGGAAGTCCGCGCAGGGTGGGCGGGCGGACGAAGGTGGAGCCGTCGGAGATCGCGTTGCGGCTGACATTGAAGGAGGGCACCAGCGTACGGATGATGTCATTGGTGTCCGTAGCGCCCTGCTGCACGATCTCCTGGTTGCTGAAGACATCGACGGGCGAAAGGGACTCTGTCGCGGTCCTTCCGGCGACGCGGGTGCCCGTGACGACGATCTCTTCCAGCTCTGGCGGCTGCTGCGCATTGGCGGGCAGTGCGGCAAGCGTCCCCAGACAGGTTGTCAGCATCAGACCGGTAATGATGCGGCGGGTGGCCGGACCCCGAACCGCGGCGTTCATTTTCATTATTGGCTCCCTGTTCATTCGAGAAGAGTTGTCGCTCTTCCTGGGAGGCCGTTCCGTCCCTGCTCCTTGTTCTTCTCAGGATCGCGGCGCCGTATTTCTTGCGCTTAGCGCCGCCGGGACCGCCCTTTGGGTTCTGATCCCGACCTGTTCATTTCATCGCGTCCTGCGGGCCGTACCCGCGACCTGATGCAGGACCGATGTAGGCGGCGGACGGTGGCGCGCACCGTCCGCCCTGCGCGGCTGGGTCGCCGCGGTCACTTGGCCTTTGCGGCCACGACCTCGATTTCGACCAGCATGCCCGGCCCGGCCAGGCTCGCCACCTGCACGGTGGAGCGGGCCGGCTTGTTCGGCTGTTCCGGCGTGCCGAAGAACTTGGTGTAGCCGGCCATCATGCCGCCGAAGTCCATCATCCCTTCCTTGGCGGGATCGCCCACCAGGAAGACCGTCATCTGGATGACGTCGCCCATGGAAAGGTCATGGGCGGCCAGGGTCTCCTGGATGCGGGTCAGGACGTTGACGGTCTGCGTCTCGGTGTTCCCGTAGACCTGGGTGCTGCCCTTCGGCGCCTCCTTGTCGATGACGGGAGGCACGGTTCCGCTGAGGAAGATGAGATCCGATCCGGCTGGAACGATCACGGCGGAAGCAATCGGGAAATTCGGAACGTCCGTCCGCTTGATCCCCTCTGCCTGGGCGCTCCCGGCCAGCATGGCCAATCCAAACCCGATAATGGCACCGATCCGCTTCACTCTACGTTCCCCTTTTTATTGTGGCGTGGTTCCCGGCATGCGCCGGGCCGTGAATGGTGATCCGTGTTTTCCTTGGAAGGATTGCCTGCCTGTTCCGACCTCTGCTCCGATCGTCCGTTCTAGAGTACGTCGCTGGACCTTCTGCCATCCGGCAGGCGGGATCACCATGGCCCGAATACATGTTCAGCAAAGCGCGTGCCAACCGGCCGTGTTCGCAAAAGCGAGATAATCCTTAGCTATCGCAGCACCATGCCCGACGAAAAATCGGGCATGCAGCCGCCGAATGAAGCAGTTGCCTAGTCAAAGGGCATGCATCTGCATACGCCGGTCCCCTGCATGCGGCAGAGGCAGTCCGGATGCATAGGCCGTTTGCAAGGGCAGTAATCTTCCGCGGCCTGCCTTACAAATCAGGGTCTCGGTCGAGCGGCCTATCCCGCCTTGCGCCAGCCCCGCTGGCCCGGACCGGCACCTTCCGACACGATGACCAGCCGATGACAAGAAGTTCAGACGCCCTCCCCGCCCCCGATTTCCTGGCGCATGATGGCGAGGCGGCGGCGCTCCTGCGGGCGCATGACTGGCGGTCATCGCCGCTCGGCCCGCCCGACGCCTGGCCGGAACCGCTGAAAACGCTGGTCGGCGTCATGCTCGGGTCAAACCAGCCAATGTTCGTGGCCTGGGGGCCGGAGCGCATCATGATCTATAATGATGTGTATGCGCCCCTATGCGGCGCGCGGCACCCCGAGGCCCTGGGCCGCCCCTTCGCCGAGGTCTGGCACGACGTCCAGGAGGAGATGGCGCCCATCATGGACCGGGCCTTCACGGGCACGCCCGTGAACATGACCGACATCCATCTGGTGACCACCCGGCACGGCCGGCCGGAGGAGGCGCACTTCGCCTTCTCATATACTCCGGTGCGCACCGGGCGCGGGGTGGACGGGGTGTTCTGCATCTGCACGGAGACGACGGAGCAGGTTCTTGCCGACCGGCAGCGGGCCTTCGTGCTGGCGCTGGAGGATTATCTGCGGAACGAAATCTCCGCGGAAAACATGAAGATCATGACGGCGGAGCTGCTGGGCCGGCAAGTGGGTGCTGCCCGCGCCGGCTATGGCGAGATCGACGAAGCCGGAACGACGGTCATCGTCAACCGCGACTGGACCTCCGGAATGGGAAGCCTTGCCGGCAAGGTCCGGCTCCTCGACGCCTTCGGGCCGCAGGTGATCGCGGAACTGCGCGCCGGGCGCACCCTGGTGGTTGAGGATTGCCGCACCGATCCCCGCGCCGGCAGCGCCCATGCGGCGGCATGGGACAGCATCGGAACCCGCGCGCTGATCGTCGTGCCCCTGGTCAGGGACGGACGCCTGCGGGCGATCCTGTATCTGCATGAGGCCGTCCCCCGCCGCTGGACGGACCTCGACGCCGCGCTGGCCGAGGCGGCGGCCGAGCGAACCTGGTCGGCGGTGGAGCGGGCAAGGGCAGAGGCGGCGTTGCGCGAAAGCGAGGCGCGCTTCCGCAATCTCGCGGACCATACGCCGGTGATGATCTGGGTAACCGACGCGAACGCCCGGTGCATCTATGTCAACAGGCCCTGGTACGATTTCACCGGCATGGACGAGGCGGGCTCACTGGGGTTCGGCTGGATTAACGCGATCCACCCAGACGAGCGCGCCGAGGCTGAGCGGATGGTGATGGAAGCCAAGACCGCACAGGCGCCCTTCCGGATCGAATACAGGCTCCGTCGCGCCGATGGCGCCTATCGCTGGGTGATCAATGCCGCCTCCCCCCGTTTCGGACCGGATGGCGCTTTCCTCGGCTATGTCGGCTCGGTGATCGACATCGATGAACGCCGGGAGGCTGAGGCGCGGCAGACCCTGCTGGCCCGCGAGGTGGACCACCGGGCGAAGAATGCGCTGGCCGTGGTGCAGGCCGTGGTCCGCCTGACCCGTGCCGAGAATCCGGCGGATTTCCTGGAAGCGGTGGAGAAGCGCGTGGCGGCGCTCGCCCGCGCCCACAGCCTGCTGGCGGAGGGGCAGTGGAGCGGTGCGCGGCTGGAGGTGCTGGCCGCGGCGGAGCTGGCGCCCTATGCGGGCAAGGACCGGTCGCGGGTGCGCCTGTCCGGGCCGCCTGCGGTGCTTGCGGCCGACGCCGTGCAGCCGACCGCCATGGTGCTGCACGAGCTGAGCACCAATGCCGCCAAGTACGGGGCGCTGTCCGCTCCCGGCGGCGGCATCGACCTGTCCTGGAGGATCGAGCCGGACGGCAGCCTGCGGCTGGACTGGCATGAGGTGGGCGGTCCCGCCGTTCCCGGCACGCCGGTGCGGCGCGGCTTCGGCTCGCAGATGGTCAGGGCGGCGGCCACCCAGCTCGGCGGCGCCGCCGCGTTCGAGTGGGATGTGAATGGCCTGCGCTGCAGCCTTACCATCTCCTCCGCCCATCTGGCCGCCACGGATACCGTGAACGGCCCCCGGACGGAGGATGGCCGGAACGTCGGCCATGCGACCGCAACGACCGCGTCGTAACTGCGACGGGACGTAAACCGCTCCTGGAAGGTTCCGCTCTTTCGCACAGCCCCCGGTCTCGCCCGCCCTTTCCAGAACGGTCGGCAGGGCTTACAGCTTTGGCGGCGATTTCAGGGCCGGGGCCGGCCGGCGGGGAATAGGGGCGGCGCATGGTTTCCAGCGGGTTCTTCATCGGCGTCGATGGCGGCGGCACCGGCTGCCGCGCCCGCCTTTACGACGCGGACGGCGCGCCCCTGGCCCAGGGTGCGGGCGGACCGGCGAACATCCGTCTCGGCCTGCCTGCCGCCTGGACCGCCATAATGGAAGCGGTGGACATGGCGCTCGGCCGGGCGGGGCTGGACCGCTCGGCCCTGCCCAGCATCCGTGCCGGTCTTGGACTGGCCGGGATCGTCACGGAAGTCGACCGCGACCGGGTCGTCGCCTCGGCCCCGGCCTTTGCCGAGACCCAGGCCGCCAGCGATGCGCACACCGCCTGTCTGGGCGCCTTCTCCGGCCGGGACGGCGGGATCGTCATCGCCGGAACCGGCAGCGCCGGCCATGCCGTGATCGGCGGGCGGGGCATCGGCATCGGTGGTTGGGGATTCGAGGTGTCGGACGACGGGTCCGGAGCCTGGATCGGGCGGGAAAGCGTCCGTGCGGCGCTGCACGCCCATGACGGGCTGATCCCCGCCAGCGCTTTCACCCGGCAGGTGCTGGACCAGTTGGGCGGCGGTCCCGACATTGTGGTCGGTTGGGCCGGCCGGGCCACGCCCGGCGACTACGCCCGCTTCGCACCGGCCGCGCTGGCCGCGGCGGCGGAGGGCGACCCGGTTGCCGCCCGTATCGTCGCGTCAGCCGGCGAGGCCCTTTCCGCCCTCTGCCGCCGGCTGTTGGAGCTGGGAGCGCCCAAGGTCTGCCTGATGGGCGGGCTGGCCGTGCCGCTCCGCCCCTGGCTGCCGGCCGGGCTGCTTCCCAGCCTGACGGAACCGGAAGGCGATGCCATGGACGGGGCCATGCTGCTGGCCCGCGTCGCCGCCGGAGCCGCCCCATGATCCCGCAGGACAGAGGAGTCGACGCCATGCGGCACGCGCTGGCGGGAGCCCGCATCTTCACGGGCGAGGAGTTTCTGGACGGCCACGCCGTGCTGCTGGAGGGCGGGCGCATCCTGGACCTGCCGCCCGAAGGCAGCCTTCCCCCCGGCTTGCCGGTGGAGCGGCTTCCGGCCGGCAGCCTGCTTGCGCCCGGCTTCATCGACACGCAGGTGAATGGCGGCGGCGGGGTGCTGTTCAACGACAGCCCCACGGCGGAGGCCTGCCTGGCCATCGCGGCCGCACACCGCCGTTTCGGCACCACGTCGCTGCTGCCGACCTTCATCACCGACGCGCCGGACCGCATGGCGCAGGCGGCAGCGGCAGCGGCCGAAGCCGCAGCAATCCCCGGCAGCGGCGTGATCGGCGTGCATCTTGAGGGGCCGTTCCTGGCGCCGGCCCGCAAGGGCGTGCATGAGGAAGGCTTCATCCGCACGCCCGGCGAGGCGGATATCGAGGCGCTTTGCGCACTGCCCGCCCGTTTCGCGCCGGGCCGGGTACTGGTGTCGCTGGCGCCGGAGATGGTGACGGACGCGCAGATCGCGCGGTTGGCAGCGGCCGGGGTGGTGGTGGCGGGGGCGCATTCGGCGGCCGGCTTCGATCGCACCCTTGCCGCCGTTAGAGCCGGGCTGAGGGGGTTCACCCACCTGTTCAACGCCATGCCGCCGCTGATGAGCCGGGAGCCGGGCATCGCCGGGGTGGCGCTGTCCACCCCGGATACTTTCTGTGGCCTGATCGTGGACGGGGTGCATGTGCATCCGGCCATCCTGCGGCTGGCACTGGCGGCGAAGCCGGCGGGAACCCTGTTCCTGGTGACCGACGCCATGCCGCCGACGGGCACGGACGTGACCAGCTTCCCCCTGTACGGCCGCACCATCCACCGCCGCAACGGCAGGCTGGAGACACAGGACGGGGTGTTGGCCGGGGCGGATATCGACATGGCCACGGCGGTGCGCAACTGCGTCACGCTTCTGGGGCTGGATTTGGGGGAGGCTCTGCGCATGGCCAGCCTGTACCCGGCGCGTTTCCTGACGCTGGACGACCGTCTGGGCCGGATCGCGCCCGGCCATGTCGCCGATCTGGTGCTGTTGGACGGCGAAGTCCGGGTCCTGGACACCTGGGTCGCGGGACGGCGGGGCTGAAAGAAAAAGGGCGGATACGCCCAGCGCATCCGCCCGTCCAGTCCGACGCCGGCCATGGCCGGCGAAGCATCCAGTTGGCGCTTAGAACTTGTAGCCGACCGAAACCATGATCTCATGCACGTTGAGATCGGAGTCGATGCCGCCCTGGGTGGAACTCAGCCCGACCTCGCCCAGATCGGCATAGCGGTAGCCGATATCGGCGAACATGTTGGTGGAGAAGTCGAAGGCGACGCCGGCCATGAGCTGCCAGGCGAACTGGTCGTCCTCATCGCCGAAGAAGTCGCGGAACTCCCCTTCCAGATTGTCATTGTCGATGTCCACGAAGACCGTGGCGTCATCGACCTTGGTCGTGGACAGGCCAGCGCCGACGCCGACATACGGACGAACGCCTGCCACCGGACCGAGATTCATGGTCGCGAAGTCGTAATAGGCGTTGAACATGTAAGCCTGGTTCTCGACCTGGCTGTCCAGATCGGCTGCACCCGGCACCACGCCGCGGCCGCCTTCCACGATGTAACGGTCGCGCCAGTCGGCCATCACGTCGACGCGGATGTTCGGCGTGAAGCGGTACCCGACGCCAAGGCTCCAGAGCGGGGAGTAGTCGATCTCGTCCTCGCCGGAGATGGAGTAGCCGAGACCGCCCCGGATGTAGATCCCCGGATCGGTGGCGCCGCTCTGCTGCGCCATGGCCGGCACAGCCGACATCAGCAGAACCGGGGCGACGAGGGCGGGAAGTGTACGGGACATACGGCCCATGGAAGTCTCCATTGTTACGGGTGGCACTCCAACGCCCAAACCTTCGGATCGCTCCAACGAAAATCCAGCAAAACAAAGGATCGTTGCACATCCGCAACAATATACCTTCGATAGGAAAAGGGGTGGGCGTACCCGCAGCCGGGCGGTCGGACGGGCCCCGCCGCCCATGCCATGTCAGCGGATCGGCTGTTGGGGAGCGTGACGCCAAGCTGTTCCGGCCACGGGCCGGCGCCTTTCCCCGATCACAGCGGACCCGCATGTCCCGTCTTCTCGCCACGATCCTTCTCGGCCTTCTGCTGCTGTCCTGCCATGCGCCGCAGCCCAGCCATGCGCAGACTCTGCCCGGCATTCCGGCCACGGCCCCCGAAGCGGGGGAACCGGCGCGCGAGCCGCCATCTCCGGAGGAAATCCGCCAGCTGACCGCTCTCCTCCAGGACCCTGGACAGCGGGAGGAGCTGATCCGGAGACTGGAGCTGCTGGCCGCTGCCGCCGAGCCGCCGCAGGAGGTGGAGCGCCCGTCCGAGGCGATCGGGTCGCAGCTGGTCGATGCCATCTCCGAGCAGGTCGGCGGGCTGCGGGACGAGCTGTGGATCGTCGGCTGGACGATGGCAGGACTGACCCAGGCCGGCGACTGGATCGAGGAGCAGTTCCGCGACCGTCAGCGGCTGAGAAACGGCGCCATCCTGGGCGGGGAGCTGGCCTTTGCAATTGCCCTGGGCTTCGGCGCCGGATGGGCGGCACGACGCCTGCTGTCCGGGTTGAGACGCTCGATGAGCAGCCGTATACCGGCAGGTCTCATGGGGCGCGCAGGCGTGCTGGCCGCCCGGACCCTGCTCGACCTGATTCCGATCCTTGCCTTCGCCGCGGCCGGGTACGGGGCGCTGGCGCTGCTGGACCCGCCGCGGACGTCACGGCTTGCGGCGCTGGCGATCCTCAACGGCGGCATCGTCTATCAGATGCTGGTGACGGTGAGCCGGGCCATCCTGACGCCGGCCTCGCCGAACCTCAGGCTGGTATCCATCGGCGACGGGGCCGCGCGGGAGATCTACAAATGGGGCCGCCGCATCGGCGGCGTGCTGATCTACGGCTATTCGGCGACGGCTACCGCCGACCTCCTCGGCCTTCCGCCGTCCGCGCAGTCGGCCGTGCTCAAGCTGCTCTGGCTTGTCGTCGGCGTACTGGCCGTGGTCGCCATCCTGCGGAACAGGCGGCGGGTCGGGGAATGGATCGCGGGTTCCGGCTCCGCCTCCGGTCAGACGGATGAAGCCGGCCTGCAGACATCCCTGTATTCGCTCGCCCTGGCGCGGCAGCGCTTCGGCCGGATCTGGCATATCCTCGCCATCGGCTATGTGGCGGCGATGTACGCCGTCTATTTCCTAGAGATTCCGGACGGCGCATGGCTGGTGCGCCGCGCGGTCTATGGAACGCTGGCGATCCTGGTGGCGCTGGTCGTGCTGCAAGGCATTCTGGAGCGGACGCGCGACAAGCTGGCAGGATCGGCGGAGGGGGCCGCCCCGGCGGGCCGCATGCCGGGACGGGTCGCCAGCCTGCTGCAGGTATTGCAGCTGGCGGTAGGCATATTGGCGGTGGGCCTGATCCTGATGGCCTGGGGAGTCGATATCCCCGGCTGGCTGGCCTCGCCGGCGGGCGAGCGCATCGCCGGTTCCGCCGCCACCATCGCCCTGATCATCGGCATCGCTTATGTGGTGTGGGAGTTCGCCAGCGGCGCCATCGAACGCAGGCTGGCCCGATCCGACCGGCAGGGCAAATCCATCGAGCCCAGCGCCCGCGTCCGCACCCTGCTTCCCCTGCTGCGCAGCACCCTGCTGATCTCGATCATCACGGTGGCCGGGCTGACCATCCTGGCGGAGATCGGCGTGGATGTGACGCCGCTGCTGGCCGGCGCCGGCGTCTTCGGCCTTGCCATCGGCTTCGGGTCCCAGGCGCTGGTCAAGGACCTGATCACCGGGCTGTTCTTCCTGCTGGAGGACGCGATGTCGGTGGGCGACGTGGTCAACGTGTCGGGCAAGGGCGGGCTGGTCGAGGCGATCAGCATCCGCAGCCTGCGCCTGCGCGATCTGGATGGAACGGTGCACACCATTCCCTTCGGGTCGGTCACCATGCTGTCGAACATGACCAAGGGCTTCAGCCACTACGTCTTCGACGTCCGGGTCTCGTTCCGGGAGGACACCGACCGGATCATCGCCGTCATGCGCGAGCTGGACGAGGAGTTGCGCAGCGACCCGGACTTCAAGCACCTGATCCTGGAACCGCTGGAGGTGCTGGGCGTCGACGGGTTCCTGGAGAATGCGGTGCTGGTCAAGGCGCGCATCAAGACCCGCCCGATCCAGCAATGGAATGTCGGGCGGGAGTTCAACCGCCGCCTGAAGAAGCGTTTCGACAGCATGGGGATCGAAATCCCCCTGCCCCAGCTCAAGCTGCATACCCCGCAGGAACAGCTTTCCGACCAGGGGGCGGAGCCGGATCGCGCCCGGCTCCGGGTGCCGGGTCAGGTGTAGCGGCCGCCGCGCTGCAACACCTCGATCTTGTAGCCGTCCGGGTCGGTCAGGAAGAAGAACTTCGCCAGGGGCTTCCCGTCCTGGCTGAGCTGCTTCAGCGGGGTGGGCTCGAAACCCTGCTCCACGGCGCGCCTGTGCTCCGCCTCCGCGTCATCGACCGAGAAGGCCAGATGGCCGTAGCCGTCGCCGATGTCGTAGGGCTCGGTACGGCCATGGTTCAGCGTCAGCTCCACCTCGAAATCCGCCTCCGCGTTGCGGAGGTAGACCAGCGTGAAGCCGTCGAAATCGTACCGGTCCGCAAGCTCCAGCCCGAAGGCCCTGCCGTAGAATGCCATGGACCGGTCCAGGTCCAGCACCCGGATCATGGAATGGATCGCCTTGGCCATTGGTCTGCTCCTGCTCGAATGAACCGCTCTGTTTTAAACGGAACCGGCTCCTGGGGAAGGTTCGGATGCGCATGCAGGGCATGCCGCCCACTGTGACCCCGGTCACAGCCGACCCCAACCCGGAAAAGCTGGGATCGTATCGACGGGCGGCAAGGGCCGCGCCGTGCTTCCGTGATTCGGACAGCCATGATGCAAATGATCTTCTGGGCAGCGCCCCTGCTGGTGTTTGTCGTGGCCCTGGCGCTCGAGATCGGGCTGGGCCTTCCCCTGACCGCGGACGAACTGGCCCCGGTGGAGATGTTCCAGGCCGTCCTTCTGGGCTTGGGCGTGATCGCCGCAATCCGCGCCTACCGGTGGAGCCGGGCCGAGCATTCCCCCCTCGCCTTGTGGTTCGTCCTGGCCATTGCCGGCTGCACCTATGTGCTGCTGGAGGAGGTGAGCTACGGCCAGCATCTGTTCGGCTGGGCAACGCCCGAGGGCTGGAACGCGCTCAACGACCAGGGGGAGACCAATCTGCACAACACCTCCGCCTGGTTCGATCAGAAGCCGCGCATCCTGCTGGAGGTCGGCGTCCTTACCGCGACCCTGGCCGCCACCTTCTGCGCTTTCCGCAGTCGCCCGCTGCTGCCGCGGCTGGGATCGGTCATGCCGGGTTCCGCCGTGATCGCCCCCGGCTGGATCGCCGTGGCGGCATTCATCCTGGACGAGGTTCTGCTGAACACGCTCGGCCTCGATTTCGGCATCGCCCGGCCGAGCGAACTGGAAGAGCTGTACCTGTACTGGACCGTGCTGGCCTATCTGGCCGAACGCTATCCCCAGGCGCGGCACCTTCCTGCCGCCCGCGGACAGGCGGGATTACGGTGAACGGCCGGCCCGCGCGGATTGAAGTTCCGTGACAGGCGAACAACAGCGCAGCCGCGGCGTTCAACAGGGGACCGGCGGAATGCCAGACGATACCAGGACGGACCGATGCCCCACCGACGCAGCCCCGCGTCCAGCCTGACGGAGAAGCGGATTCCGGCAGGTCGGCCCCGGAGCGCATGGTTCAGCGGCCCGGCCGCCCTTCTCCTCCTGCTCCTTGCCGCCGGTTGCAGTTCCGCTCCCGACAGGGCTCGGGTCCCGGATATCGCGGCCGAACCGCCGGCCTACGACTACCCCATCGACAATCCCTGGCTGGCGACCATCATCCGCACGCCGCCGGAGCAGCGCGCGATCCTGCCGGAGCCGGAGGAGACCGAGCGCAGGACCATCAGCATTTTCCCGGACCGGCAGGTGCCGGAAGGATTCTGGTACTATCGCGGACTGAACTATACCGCGATGACGCAGCCCGGCCCGGCGCCCCTGGCCTTCGTGATCGCGGGAACCGGGGCGGACGACCGCGCCGGAGTGGCGGCGACGTTGGGCCGGGCGTTGTACGCGGCCGGCATGCATGTGGCGTTGCTGCCCTCCCCCACCCATCCGAACTTCATCGTCACCGCCTCCGCCACCAGCCTTCCCGGCCGGGCCACGCAGGATGCGGCGGACCTGCTGCGGGCGATGCGTGCGGTCGAGGAGGATCTGGGGAAGGACGGCGTCGGGATCACGGGCTTCCACCTGACCGGCTACAGCCTCGGCGGCTGGCATGCGGCCTTCGTGGCGATGCTGGACGGGCAGGACCCGCATTTCCGGTTCGGCCGCGTGCTGCTGCTGAACCCGCCCATAAGCCTGTACAGCTCCATCCGCACCATCGACCGGATGCTGACCGAAAGGCTGCCCCACGGGGTGGACGATCTCACCACCTATCTGGATCAGGCGACCGAGCGCGTGTCCAGCGTGCTCCGCACCACCGACGCGCTGGAGTTCGACGGCGCGAACCCGGCCCTGACGCTGTATGAGCAGATCGATCCCGACGACGACGATCTGGCGGCCGCCATCGGCCTGTCCTTCCGCCTGTCCTCAGCGAACCTGATCTTCACCGCCGACGTGATGAGCAACAGCGGCTACATCTTCCCGCGCAACAGGCCATTCCTGTCCACCACGCCGCTTCAGGACTATTTCGCTGTCAGCATCCGGACCAGCTTCCTGGATTACTTCCGGGACATCTATTCGGAGTTCTACGGGCGTGGACCGGACCCGGACCGCGAGGCGCTGATCCGGCAGGCGAGCCTGACCAGCATCGCAGGGTTCCTGACCGACGCCGGGCACGTCGCCGCATTCACGAACCGCGACGACGTCATCCTCGCCCCTGGGGATCTTCAGGAACTCCAGCGCCTGTTCGGGTCCAGGCTCCACGTCTATCCGAACGGCGGCCATCTTGGGAACGTGGAGCACCGCGCCGTCGTCGCCGACATCGTCAACTTCTTCAAGGGTTGAGCTGCCCATGCCACCACGGACGGATGGATGGCGGCCATTGGCCTGCCTTGCGGGATTGCTTCTGCTGGCGGGGTGCGCCTCCCAGCCGGACGCCGGCGTACCGCCGGAACCGCCGCGTCGGCAATTGTCGGAGCTGTCCAGCGATGCCGACGAGGCCAACCCCATCCTCATCTACGATCCCATCGAGAGGACGAACCGCGGTCTCTACAAGTTGAACGCCCGTGTCGACGAGGCGATCCTGCTGCCCGTCGTGGACACCTATCAGGAGGTGACGCCGAGCTTCCTGCGCCGGCGGGTCTCCTCCTTCTTCCTGAATCTGGGAGAGGTCGGAAACTTCACAAATGCCGTCCTGCAGCTCAGGCCGAAGAAGGCCGGGCAGACGCTGGTGCGCTTCGCCCTGAACTCCACCATCGGGCTTCTGGGTCTGTTCGATGTGGCATCGGAAGCGGGGATCAGCCGGCAGAAGGAGGATTTCGGCCAGACGCTGGGCTATTGGGGCGTTCCCGAGGGCCCTTATCTCATGCTGCCGCTGCTGGGTCCGTCGAACCTGCGTGACGGCGTCGGGCGGGTGATGGACAGCTTCGTCCTGAATTTCGACGTCGTGCCGGACGTGGTGGACCACAGCGACGGATATGAGGTCGCGCAATACGGGCTGCGCCCCATCGATGTCCGCTACCGCACCGGCTTCCGCTACCACCAGACCGGCTCGCCCTTCGAATACCAACTGGTCCGGTTCGCCTATACCCAGGCGCGCCGGCTACAGATTCTGCAGTGAGCGCGGGGAAGGCGGCCACTCTCCTTCTGCTGGCGGAGATGCAGAACGGCTGGAAGATTATTTGACTGAAGCCGTTACGAGATGAACCAGACCAACAGCATCACCGAGACGGTGCTGCGCAAGCGCGGGCGATGGGCGGCAGCCCACCCTCCACCATCCGCGCCGCCAGCGCTCCGCCCACAGCCGGGCTGGGATGCTTGATCTTGGAAAGCGCCGCCTAACCGCCCATACTGCCCTCATCGCTCCCAGGAACAACCGGCGGGAGCGGCTGAGAGATGCGTGTGCTCCCGCCTACCATGTGCAGGGAGCGCGCCCGTGCCGCATTCCATTCCATCCGCTCCCGTGCAGAACCGTATCCTGCTGGCCCTGACGGCGGCAGATCGTGACCGTCTGCTGGGCGTTCTGGAACCGGTGGAACTGCCTCTTCACCAAGTCCTGCACGAGGCCGGCGAATCGATCCGCCATGTCTATTTTGTCGAGGACGGTGTCGTCTCCCAGCTGGCCCCGCTGGAGGGCGGCCAGGAGATCGAGGTCGGGCTGATCGACCGTGAGGGGCTGGTCGGCTTTGCCGCGGCCCTTGGGGCCGAGACCACCAACACCGAAGCCATGGTCCAGATGCCTGGGCGGGCCCTGCGCATGAGTGCCGAGGCCCTGCGGGCGGAGATGGAGCGGGGTGGGCTCGTGCCGGCCCGCATCCTGCGCTTTGTGCACACCATGTTGGTGCAGACCAGCCAAGTGGCCGCCTGCAACATCCGGCACACGCTGGATGAGCGCCTGGCGCGCTGGTTCTTGATGATGCACGACCGGGCGCATGTCGACCGGATGCCGATCACCCATGAGTTCATGGCCATGATGCTGGGCGTCCGCCGCGCCGGCGTGACGGTCGCGGTCAACACGCTGGCGAAGTCGGGGGCGATTGCCCAAGAGCGCGGATTCGTCAACGTGCTCGATCGCTCCCGCCTGGAGGGCGCATCCTGCGAGTGCTATCAGGCAATCCGCCAGGAAGTGGACAGGGTGCTGGGGTAAGCGGCATCCAAATCGGGGGAAAGCGATCCGGGCTGTCGAACCGGAAGACATGGTTGTTCTGAACAGCGCGCATCGGGCAAGTGCGCGGCAAGCGATCCGGCTGCTGGCATCTGGCCGTGTATAACGTTCACGAAGAGGTAAGTCGGTGCGCTATCGGACAGACCAGAAGCGCTATCCGCACCACGGTGCCGCCTGATGAGGTCTCTCCCTAACCGGGAGGGCATGACGATGGGCTACGGTGAGGTGCGGATATGAGTGATCTGCTCAATCGCAAACGCGTGCTCCTCGCAGAAGATGATATCCTTGTTGCCCTGGGTTTGCAGGCCTGTGCCCATGATGTGGGTCTGGAAACCCTGGGCCCGGTCAGGTCGGCCCAGGCCGCCCGGAACGTTCTTTTTGAGAAACGCCCCGACTATGTTCTGCTGGACTACCGGCTTGCCGATGGCGCGGCGGAAGGCCTGGCAGAGATATTGCGCGCCGAGGGCATTCCCTTTGCCTGGATGACCGGCTGTTCGCGATGGGAAATACCACCGGGGCCTGAGCCGATCCTGCAGAAACCCTGGGAGCCGGCCGCTCTGCGGAAGCTGTTCACATCCATTTCCTGATCGGCTCTTTCGGCGGCTGGTGCCCGCGAGCTTGTAGCCGTCGCGGTCGTTGGCCCCAGGCCTTTCCCTGTCGCGTTTTGACACGCGACTGTCTTTCCGGAGAAATCTCCGACACAGCCTAACTGCCGGAATAATGCCGATCGGACGGGGATGGTGTCATCCCACCCATGCCATCGGCAACGGCAAAGCCGCCGCACTCGCCTGATTCCGGGTGAATCCCAAGTATCAGGCGAACGCGACGGCTTGCCCCAGTTTAAGCTCGGGGATAGGGGCGATCTCGCCCCCTCCCGAGGGAGTCCGGATTTACTCCGCCGCCTGCTGACGACGATTGTCGTGACGGCCCTCGCGGATTTCCTCGATCACCTTGCGGGTGAAGGCCGGGATGTCGTCCGGCTTGCGGGACGTCACCAGCCCGTTGTCCGTCACCACCTGCTCATCCACCCAGGTGGCGCCCGCATTGGTGAGGTCGTTGCGCAGGGAGGGCCAGGATGTCATGCGCTTGCCCTTCACCCCGCCGGCATCGATCAGCGTCCAGGGGCCATGGCAGATGGCCCCGATGGGCTTGGCGGACTGGACGAAGTGGCGCACGAAGTCGATGGCCTTGGATTCCAGCCGCAACTGGTCGGGATTGATCACGCCGCCCGGCAGCACCAGCGCGTCGTAGGAGGACGGATCGGCGCTGTCGAGCGCCGCATCCACCGGGATCATGTCGCCCTTGTCATGGTGGTTCATGCCCTGGATCTGCCCGCCCTTCGGGGCGATCACATGAACGGTGGCGCCGGCCTCCTTCAGCGCCTTCACCGGTTCGGTCAGCTCGACCTGTTCGACGCCGTCGGTGGCCAGGACGGCGACCTTGCGGCCCTTCAGTTCGTCTGCCATGGGAAACTCACTCCAGGAATGGTTGGAACGGCCCCTCCAACCACCGGGGCGCCCGGATGTTGCGGCAGCGAATGCAGCCGGGCGCCCGCTGTCCTTAATCGGCTTCCAGCACCTGCTCCACCTCCGCGACCGCCTCCTCACAGGCGGTGGTGTTGCCTTCCTGGTCGAAGGAGCGAGCCTGGTTCAGCTTGGCCTTGGCCTGTAGAACGCGGTCGCCCCCGCCTCCGGCTTCCTCCGCCTGCTCGACGGCTTCCTCCTCTTCTTCCGGCTCCTGATAGGGCACGGCGGGGGCCTCCACCGGCTCGTCCTGGTTCTCGGCGTTGACCGCTACGCCCTCGCGGGCGCCGGCGACGCCCTGCCCGCCCGAGGAGGCGGAGATGGAGGCTTCCGCCTTCTCATCCAGCACCGTCTCCAGCTCGGCGATGCGCTCGCCGCAGGACTGGGCCTGCGCCTGGGCCGGCCCGAAGGCCAGGATGCCCCCGACCGCGATCGCCAGCGTCATAAAGGTCTTCATGGCATGTTCCTTCGGTCAGGCGGTGAGCTGGTCGCCGATGGGGAGCTGGCGGATGCGCTTCCCCGTGGCGGCGAAGATGGCGTTGGTGATGGCCGGCACGACCGGCGGAAGGCCAGGCTCGCCGACACCGCCCAGCGGCATGTCCGGGCTGTCCGCCGGGATCAGGTGGACATGGATTTCCCGCGGAGAGGTATTCATGCGGGCCAGCTCGTAGGTGTCGAAATTGTTCTGCTGCGCCCGCCCGTTCTCGAAGGTGATCTCCGCCGACAGCGCCTGCCCCAGACCCATGATCACCGCCCCCTCCATCTGGGAGCGGATGCGTTCGGGGTTGACGTGCGGGCCGCAATCCACGGCGATGTCCACCCGCGGGATGGTCACGGCGCCGTTCTCGGCCACCGCCACCTCCGCCGCCACGGCCACATAGGTGACGAAGCTGTAATGGGCGGCGATGCCGAGGCCGCTGCCCTTCGGAACCTGCCGGCCCCAGCCGATCCCCTTCGCCGCGGCATCCACGACCCGCCGCAGCCGGCCGGTGTCGATGACGTACAGCTCGGGGTTCTCGCCATAGTTCCAGACATCGCCGATCTCGGTCGGGTCGATCTTCCGCGGCGGCCCGATCAGTTCCAGCAGGTAGTCCTTGGGATCGCGCCCGGCCTCGTGCGCCAACTCGTTGACGAAGGACTGGATGGCGAAGGCGTGCGGGATGTTGGAAACGGATCGGTACCAGCCGACGCGGACATGGGCCGGCGCTTCCGGATTCTCCCCCCGGAAGTTCGGGATGTCGAAGGGCGTATTGGTCAGGCCCATGCCCAGCTCGAAGGGAAGCTGGTGCTTCGGGTCCGGCGCGAAGATCGCCCCGATGGTCGGGGCCACGCTGCGGTGCAGCCAGGCGATCGGCCTGCCCTTCTCGTCCAGCCCCGCCTCCAGCCGCTCGACCGAGACGGTGTGATAGTAGCTGTGGTGCAGGTCGTCCTCGCGGGTCCAGGTGACCTTCACCGGAGCGCCATCCATGGCCTTGCTCAGCAGCCCGGCCTCCAGCACGAAGTCCGGCTTGGATTTGCGCCCGAATCCGCCGCCCAGCAGGGTCACATGCACCGTGACGTCCTGTTCCGACAGGCCCAGCCGCTCGGCAAGGCGCAGCTTTGTGACCTGCGGCGCCTGGGTGCAGGCCCAGGCCTCGCACTTGCCGTCGACGATGCGGGCCACGGCGGCCGGCGGCTCCATCGGCGCCTGGGCCAGATGGGGGATGTAGTACTCCGCGGTGACGCGCTTCGCCGCCTTGGCGATGGCGCCGTCGAAGTCGCCCTGGGCGCGCACCAGCTTGCCGGGCTTGCGCGCGGCCTCTTCGAGCTGCTTGCGGTAGGCCGGGGAGGAGTAGCCGGCGTTCGGCCCGTCCTCCCACTGGATTTTGAGCTGCTCCCGCCCCTTGATCGCCGCCCAGGTGTTCCGCGCGATCACGGCGACGCCGCCCAGCGGATGGAACTCGGAGGGAATCTCCGGCGCATCGATGGCGACGACCTTGACCACGCCCGGCACCTTCAACGCTGCGGCGTCGTCATAGCTGGCGACCTTGCCGCCATAGACCGGCGGGCGGGCCACCACGGCGTAGAGCATGTCGTTCAGCCGGACGTCGATGCCGTAGGTCGTGTGGCCGGTGGTGATGTCCCAATTATCCACCAGACCGATATTGTCCTTGCCGATATAGCGGAAGGCATCCGGCGACTTCAGTCGCACCGCGTCGCCTTCCGGCACCGGCAACTGCGCCGCGGCCTTCGCCAACTCGCCATATCCCAGCGACCGGCCGGACGCCTGGTGCACCACTGCGTGGTTCTGCGCCCTGACCTCCCCGACCGGCACGCCCCACTGGGCCGCGGCCGCCTGCTCCAGCATGGTGCGGGCCGCAGCGCCGGCCCGGCGCATGGGCATGAAGAAGTGGCGCAGGCTGCGGGAACCGTCGGTGTCCTGGTTCCCGTAATATTCCTCGTTGCCGTCCGCCTGGGCCACATGGACCCGGTCCCAGTCGGCTTCCAGCTCGTCCGCCAGCACCATGGCGATGGAGGTGCGGACCCCCTGCCCCATTTCGGAACGGTGGCAGGTGAGAGTGACGGTGCCGTCCTCGGCGATGGAGATGAAGACGTTGGGATCGTCGCGCCAGCCATTCGGCATGGCATCGCGCCCGAACTCCTTCTTCTCCTCGTCCTGGGCGCGGCCCAGCCGGGGCAGCCCGACGGCGATGACGAAAGCGCCGGCCCCGAGCCCGGTCAGGAAGCCGCGGCGGCTGGCATTGATGAGGGTCACGTCGCGCATCACTCCGTCCCTCCCTGGGCGGTATCGCTCTTGGCCGCCTGCTTGATCGCGGCACGGATGCGGGGGTAGGTGCCGCAACGGCAGAGATTCCCGCTCATCATGTTGTCGATATCTTCGTCCGTGGGCTCCGGCGTGGTCGACAGCAGGGCCGCCGCCTGCATGATCTGCCCGGCCTGGCAGTATCCGCATTGGGAGACGTTCAGCTCCCGCCAGGCGACCTGGACCGGGTGGTTGCCGTCGGACGACAGGCCTTCGATCGTGGTGACCTCGGCGCCTTCGGCGGCCGAGACCGGGGTGATGCAGGAGAAGGCGGGCGCGCCGTCGACATGCACGGTGCAGGCGCCGCAAAGGGCTTGGCCACAGCCGAACTTGCTGCCGGTCAGGCCGATCTCATCCCTCAGATACCAGAGCAGCGGCATCTCCGGATCGCCATCGAAGCGGCGTTCTTCGCCGTTAACGGTCAGGGTGATCATCGAGGCTCGTCCTTTCCCGACAGATAGGAACATGGCCGCACGGGCCGGCCAGCCGCGCGGAACGGCGCGGTTCGGGTATAAACCCGAATTCCGGGGGCGGGGTTTCATGCCTGCGGCCAATTGCTTCGGATGGCAGGCACGAGGAGGGCCAATCCTGCCGCATGGCGGCCATCGCCCTTGGCAGACCCGCCTGTTTCGCCAGCGCCGGTTGTGCGGCTGCACAGGAACGAACCGCACCGGGTTCCTGTTGCGTCAAGCATCACAGGCGCCGGGGTTCCGTCGATGGCAAGCACCACAAGTCCAGCATCCATGCCTGTCCGCTCCCTTCTGGGCGCGGCATCGCTTGCCTTCCTGATGGTCACGGCCGTTCCCGCCGCAGCACAGCAGCCCGCACCGCCGCCCCCCGCCGTGGTGGTGGAGACGGTGACGACCGCGCCCGCCGAAGCGCCCAACGAGTTCGTCGGGCGGGTAGAGGCGGTGCGGTCGCTGGACGTGCTGGCACGGGTCCAGGGCTACATCGCGGAGGTGGCGTTCCAGGAAGGGGCAGCCGTCGAGACCGGCCAGCTCCTGTTCCGGCTGGACCGCGCGCAGTACGAGGCGGAGCTTGCCGCCGCCGAGGCGCAGCTCCGGCGGGCGGAGGCCGCCGCCGTGGAGGCGGAGCGCAGCCTGGCCCGCTCCCGGGAGCTGCGGGAGAACAACACCGTGGCCCAGGCCCGGCTCGAGGAGGAGATCGCCGCATTCGAAGGCGCGCAGGCCGACCTGATGGAGCGCCGGGCCAATGTGGATCTGGCGCGACAGAACCTGTCCTATACGGAGATCACCGCCAGCATCGACGGCCGCATCGGGCGCGCATTGTTCACCATCGGCGCGCTCGTCGGTCCGCAGAGCGGTCCGCTGGCCCGGATCGTCCAGATCGATCCGCTACGGGTCGTCTTCTCCCTGACCGAAACGCAACTGATCGAGGTGCGGCAGGCGCAGGCCCGCGGTGATGCCGTCGCCGCTGAAAGCCTGGCATTCCAGGTCCGCCTGCCCAACAACCAGATCTACCCGCTGACCGGCACGCTGGACTTCATCGGAAGCGAAGTGGACCCGAACACCGGCACGGTTCCCGTCCGCGTGCTGTTTCCCAATCCGGATTCCATTCTGCTTCCTGGCCAGTTCGTCTCGCTCGTGGTGTCGCCCAAGGACCCGCAACGGCTTCCAGTCGTCCCCTTCTCCGCCGTGCAGCGTGACCGCGAGGGGCCCTATGTCTTCGTCGTGGCGGAGGATGACACGGTGAGCCGCCGCCGCATCGCCACGGGCGCCCGCCTGACCGGCGGCTGGGCCGTGCAGGAAGGGCTGGAGGCAGGCGAGGTCATCGTGGTGCAGGGCACCCAGCGCCTGCGCGACGGCGCTCGCGTCCAGCCCGCCGAACAGGGGGTGGCTGACGCCTCCGGCGGGGCACAGGGCGAGGCATCGGCCGGCCAGGATGGCGGCCAATGATTTCCAGCACCTTCATCTCCCGGCCGCGGCTCGCGGCGGCCATTTCCATCGTTATCGTGCTGGCCGGCGCCATCGCCTTCTTCTTCCTGCCGGTCACCCAGTACCCGAACATCACCCCGCCGACGGTGAACGTCTCGGCGACATATCCCGGCGCCAGCGCCGACGTGATCGCGGACACGGTCGGCGCGCCCATCGAGGCCGCCATCAACGGCGTGGAGAACATGCTCTACATGTCCTCCACCAGCTCCAACGCCGGCGTCTATTCGCTGAGCGTGACCTTCGAGGTGGGGACCGATCCCGATATCGCGCAGGTGAATGTACAGAACCGGGTGCAGTTGGCGACATCCCAGCTTCCCCCCGCCGTGGCCCAGCAGGGGGTCACGGTGCGCGCCCGGTCGCCCGACTTCCTGATGGCCATCGCCTTCTTCGCCGCGGAAGGCGGCCCCGACCCGCTGACCGTCAGCAACTATGTCGGCACCACCGTCGCCGATTCCATTTCCCGTGTGAACGGCGTCGGCGAAGCGGCCACCATCGGCACCGCGGATTACGGCATGCGGGTCTGGCTGAACCCGGATCGGATGGCGGCCCTTTCCATCACGCCGGGCGACGTGGTCGCCGCGATCGAGCGCCAGAACCTCCAGGCCTCGCTGGGTCAGGTGGGCGGGTCGCCCGCGCCCGCGGGACAGGCGGAGCAACTCACCATCACCTCCCAGGGCCGGCTGCCGGATGCAGAGGCCTTCGCCGGCATCATCGTGCGGACGGGCGACGAAGGCGCCATCGTGCGCATTCGCGACATCGGCCGGGTCGAGCTTGGCGCGCAGAGCTATCAGGCGCAGGCCGACTTCAACGGCGTGCCCACCACCATGCTGCAAATCTCCCAGTCGCCCGGCGCCAACGCGCTGGAAACGGCCGACCAGGTGGCGGCCGAGCTTCAGCGGCTGGAGGCGACCTTCCCGCAGGGGCTCGAGTACGCCGTCGTCTACGACGCGACGCGCTTCGTCCGGGCGACGGTAGAGGAGATCATCCTCACCCTGCTGATCACCTTCGCCATCGTGGTCGCGGTCACCTACATCTTCCTGCAGAGCTGGCGCGCCACCCTGGTTCCTGCCCTGACCATCCCGGTCTCCCTGATCGGCACGCTCGCGGTGCTGCTGGCGGCGGGCTACTCGGCGAACACAGTGAGCCTGCTGGCTCTGATCCTGGCCATCGGCCTCGTGGTGGACGACGCCATCCTGGTGGTGGAGAACGTCCAGCGCAATCTGGAGGAGGACGAGAATCTCGGCCCCGTGGAGGCGACCCGCCGAGCCATGTCGCAGGTCACCGGCCCGATCATCGCCACCACCCTGGTATTGCTGGCCGTGTTCGTGCCCACGGCCTTCCTGCCCGGCATCAACGGGCAGCTCTACCGCCAGTTCGCGGTCACCATCTCCTCCGCCCTGGTGCTGTCCTCGGTGATGGCGCTGACCCTGGCGCCCGCCCTGGCCGCCGTGCTGCTGCGCCACACGGCACCGCACCGACGGGGGCCGCTGGCCTGGTTCTCCCACGGGCTGGACCGGACCCGGTCGGGTTACGCGCGGATAGTCGAGTGGATCGCGCGCAGGGCCGCGGTGGCGTTCCTGGCCGTCGCCGCCTTCGCCGGCATCGCGGCGTTCCTGTTCATCGGCCTGCCGACCACTCTTGCCCCGGCGGAGGATCAGGGCGCCCTGTTCGTGGATGTGCAGCTTCCCGACGCCGCCTCGCTCCAGCGCACCGAGAACATCATGGGCGAGGTGCAGCAGATTCTGGCCGACACGCCGGGCGTGGAGAATGCCGTCACCGTCGCCGGCTTCAGCATCCTGCAAGGCTCCGTCCAGCCCAATGGCGGCCTCGCCATCGCCTCGCTCGAGCCATGGGACGAACGGACATCGGCGGAGGAGCAGCTCGGCGGCATCCTGGGCAGCCTGCAGCAGCGGTTCGCCACCATTCCAGGCGCCATCATCGGCGCCTTCCCACCGCCGCCCATCCCCGGCGTCGGCTCCGTCGGCGGGTTGGAGCTGCGGCTCCAGGCCCAGTCGGGCCAGTCCCCGGCGGAACTGGCCGAGGTGGCCCGGGCCTTCGCCGCCGCCGCCAATGAAAATCCGGCTGTCGGCAACGCCTCCACCACCTTCTCCGCCGATGTGCCGCAGGTCTATCTCCGCGTCGACCGCACGCGGGCGGAGGCGTTCCAGGTCGGGGTCGGCGACATCTACGCCACCGTGGGGGCCATGTTCGGCTCGCGCTACGTCAACGACTTCACGCTGGGCGGGCGCGTCTATCAGGTGCTTCTCCAGGCCGACGCCCCCTTCCGCGCCGCGCCGGAGCAGATCCTGAAGCTCTATGTCCGCAATGCCGCGGGCGATATGCTGCCGGTCCGCTCGGTCGCCAGCATCGAGAACTCCTTCGGCCCCTATTCCCTGTCGCGCTACAATCTCTATCCGGCGGCGCAGATCAACGCGCAGCCCGGACCGGGCGGAAGCGCCGGCGCCGCCATCGCGGCCATGGAGCAGGTGGCCGCCGAGACCTTGCCGGAGGGATACGGGTTCGAATGGACCGGCACCGCCTTCCAGCAGCAGCAGTCCAGCGCCCAGGCCCCGGCCATCTTCGCCATCGCCCTGATCTTCGCCTACTTGTTCCTGGTGGCGCAGTATGAAAGCTGGGCCCTGCCGGTGCCCATCATCCTGTCGCTGACCGTGGCGGCGCTGGGCGCCGTGGCACTGTCATGGCTGGTGGGGACCGAGAACAGCCTCTATTCCCAGATCGGCCTGATCCTGCTGATCGGGCTGGCGAGCAAGAACGCGATCCTGATCGTCGAGTTTGCCCGCACCCAGCGGGATGCCGGCCACTCGATCCAGGAGTCCGCCGTGATCGGGGCCGTGCAGCGGTTCCGGGCCGTGCTGATGACGGCGATCTCCTTCATCGTCGGCGTGATCCCGCTGGCCATCGCGTCGGGCGCTGGCGCCGGCGCCCGCCATGCCATCGGCGTGACCGTGCTGGGCGGCATGGTGGCGGCCACCACCATCGGCATCCTGGTGATCCCCGGCCTTTATGCCGGCATCGAGTCCCTGTCGGAGCGGCTGTCCAGCCACTTCGGCTCGTCCCGCCCGCAGGAGCTGGACCGGCGGCACCGCCCGGCCGAGTAGCGCCGCCGGTCAGGCCGCCGCCCCCTCCTGCTCCACGCCGGGGCGGGCGCCGTCCAGGAACAGGCGGACGGCGACGTGGATGGCAGGCTCCACCTCCTCCATCCGGATCGGCCGGTGGGGAAGGACCAGCCGTTGCAGCATCATGTTGCTGGTGATCATGCCGATGAAGGCGCGCGCCGCCAGAGTGGGCTCCTCGATGCGCAGATACCCTTTTTCAGAGGCGCAACGAAGATAGTCCGCCAGCCGCTGGGTGGCCGTTTCCGGCCCGATCTTCCAGAAACTCTCGGTCACGGCTGGAATCCGCTCCGCCTCCGTCACCAGGATGCGCAGAACGGCCAGCCCCTCCTCATCCATCAGCGCCTTCACGAAGCTGATGGCGAACTGGGTCAGCGCCTCCTCCGGCGTGCGCCAGCTATTCGCCTGACACGCCGCCATCTCGCCCAGAATCCGGCTGTTGCTCTCTTCCATCATGGCCCGGAAGAGGCCATCCTTATCCCCGAACAGCTCATAGAGCGTCGCGCGAGAGCCGCCGGCACGTTCCAGAATATCGCTCAGCGTCGTCTTCTCGAAACCCTTCTCCACAAACAGGGCGGCCGCGGCATCCAGCAGGGCGCGCCGGCGCGCCTGTCCCCGCGGGCCGATGCAGGATGCATTCCTGCTTCTCTCAACGGACATTCCAAAGCTCCTTGCCGGACGAACGCTCCGGACATACTTTACATCCCAGTGTACTGAGCAGTACAGTTCGCGTCCAGTTCGGAGAATGGCGGCCTGCGGCCCCCGGTCCGATTGTCAAGGGAAGCTGAAATGTCGACATCGAACGTGATGGCCCGATTTGTGGGCCTTGCCGCGTTGGCCGCCCTCCTGTCCGGCTGCGGCGAGCAGGAGCAGAACCAGGCCGGCGCGCCGGCGGCCGGCCCGGTTGAGGTCGGCGTTGTGGAAATCCAGCCGCGCCGGCTGGAGGTCTCGACCGAACTGCCCGGCCGCACGGCTCCGTTCCGCGTCGCCGAAATCCGTCCCCAGGTCAGCGGCATCATCCTGAAGCGGCTGTTCGAGGAAGGCTCCACCGTCAAGGAGGGGCAGCAGCTCTACCAGATCGACCCGGCCCCCTATGAGGCCGCGCTGCAGAGCGCCAAGGCCGATCTGGCCCAGGCGGAAGCCAATCTGAAGGCCGTCCGCGCCCGCGCCACCCGGTACGAGGAGCTGGTGAAGCGCAGCAATGTCAGCCAGCAGGCCTATGACGACGCTATCGCGGCGCTGGGCCAGGCGGAAGCGCAGGAGCTGGCGGCCCGCGCCGCCGTTGAGACGGCGACCATCAATCTGGAATATACACGCGTCTACTCCCCCATCTCCGGCCTGATCGGCAAGTCGTCGGTCACGGAGGGCGCGCTGGTCACCGCGAATCAGGCCACGGCCCTGGCCACGGTGCAGCAGATCGACCCGATCTATGTCGACATCAACCAGTCGGTCGAGCAGCTGATGCAGCTCCGCCGCGATGCCGCCGAGGGCCGGATCGAGACGGTGGAGGGCCGTGCGCCCGTGACCCTGGACATCCAGGGCCGCCCCTATCCGCACAAGGGCGAGCTGCAGTTCGCCGATGTGACCGTGAATCCGGGCACCAGCTCGGTGCAGCTCCGCGCCGTCGTGCCCAATCCCAACCACGAGCTTCTGCCGGGCCTGTTCCTCCGCGCCCGCGTGGCGCAGGGCGAGCGGGAGAACGCCATCCTCGTCTCGCAGCGGGCCGTGACCCGCACGCCGGACGGCGGCGCCCAGGTCTGGATCGTCAACCCCGACGGCACCGTGGCGCCCCGCCCCGTCAAGACGGAGCTGGCCGCCGGCACCGACTGGCTGGTGACCGAAGGCCTGAACCCCGGTGAGCGCGTCGTCGTCGACGGACTTCAGAAGATCCAGCCCGGCGCGCCCGTGAAGCCCGTACCCGTCGGCGGCCCGCAGGTGGCCGGCCGCGAACCGCAGCCGGCGGCCGCACAGTAAGCCCCGGGAAGGACAGCCATCATGGCAAGGTTTTTCATCGATAGGCCCGTGTTCGCATGGGTCATCGCCATCGTCATCATGCTGGCGGGCCTGCTCTCGATCCGGGCGCTGCCCATTGAGCAGTATCCCAAGATCGCCCCGCCGGCGGTGACGATCAGCGCGACATATCCCGGCGCGTCGGCGACGACGCTCGAGCAGACGGTCACCCAGGTCATCGAGCAGCGGATGACCGGCATCGACTATCTGCGTTACATGTCGGCCACCAGCGATTCCGCCGGCAACGTCGCGATCACCCTGACCTTCGAGCCGGAGGCCGATCCCGACATCGCCCAGGTGCAGGTGCAGAACAAGCTGCAGCTTGCCATGCCGCAGCTCCCCCAGGAGGTGCAGGAACTGGGCCTGACCGTCACGAAGTCCAGCAACGACTTCCTGCTGATCATCGGCTTCATCTCCGGCGACGGGTCGATGGAGCGCGGCGACATCGCCGACTTCGTCACGTCCAACGTCCAGGACCCGATCAGCCGCGTCACCGGCGTCGGCGAGGTGCAGGTGTTCGGCCCGCAGCATGCCATGCGCATCTGGGTGGACCCGGACAAGCTGACCAGCTTCAACCTGACCATCAACGACCTGACCGCCGCCATCCGGGCCGAGAACGCCCAGGTGTCCGCCGGCCAGCTCGGCGGTCTGCCCGCCGTGCCGAACCAGGAGCTGAACGCCACCATTACGGCGCAGACCCGCATGCAGACGCCGGAGGAGTTCGCGAACATCCTTCTGCGCGTCAATCCGGACGGGTCCCAGGTCCGCCTGCGCGACGTGGCGCGGATCGAGGTGGGCCAGGAAAGCTATGCGGTGGAAGCCCGCTACAACGGCAAGGCTGCTGCCGGTCTCGGCATCCGGCTGGCCGCCGGCGCGAATGCGCTGGACACGGCCGAAGCGGTCAAGGCGCGGATGGAGGAGCTGAAGCCCTTCTTCCCGCAGGGGCTGGAGATCATCTATCCGTACGATTCCACGCCGTTCGTGAAGCTGTCCATCGAAGGCGTGGTGCATACGCTCATCGAAGCCGTCATCCTGGTCTTCGTGGTGATGTATGTCTTCCTGCAGAACTTCCGGGCAACGCTGATCCCCACGATCGCCGTGCCGGTGGTGCTGCTGGGCACCTTCGGCGTGCTGGCGGCCTTCGGCTTCACCATCAACGTGCTGACCATGTTCGCCATGGTGCTGGCCATCGGCCTTCTGGTCGATGACGCCATCGTCGTGGTGGAGAATGTCGAGCGCGTGATGGCGGAGGAGAAGCTTCCGCCCAAGGAGGCCACCCGCAAATCCATGGACCAGATCACCGGCGCCCTGGTGGGCATCGCCCTGGTCCTGTCCGCCGTGTTCGTGCCCATGGCCTTCTTCGGCGGGTCGGCCGGCGTGATCTACCGCCAGTTCGCCATCACCATCGTCTCGGCCATGGCCCTGTCGGTGCTGGTCGCGGTGGTGCTGACGCCGGCGCTCTGCGCCACCATGCTGAAGCCCCATGTGGATCACGGGCCGCGGCGCGGCTTCTTCGGCTGGTTCAACCGCAATTTCGACCGCGGCAGCAACGCCTACCAGGGCGTGGTGCGCGGCGCCGTCCGGCGTCTCGGCACCTACGGCGTCGCCTATGTGCTGATCCTGGCCGGTCTGGCCTTCCTGTTCACCCGCATGCCGACCTCCTTCCTGCCGACGGAGGATCGCGGGCAGCTCATGGTGGTCTATACGGCCCCGCCGGGCGCCACGCAGGAGCGCACAAGGGAAACCACCTACGCCGTCGAGAAGCACTTCCTGGAGACGGAGAAGGAAGCGGTCGAGGGTCTGTTCACCATCAACGGCTTCAGCTTCGCCGGTCGCGGCCAGAACATGGGCCTGGCCTTCGTCCGTCTGCGTCCGTGGGAAGAGCGCGAAGGTGCGGCGCTGAAGGCCGATGCCGTTGCCGGCCGCGCCATGGGGGCCCTGTCGAAGCTTCGTGACGCCATGGTCTTCACGATCCTGCCGCCATCGGTGCCCGGCCTCGGCAACGCCACGGGCTTCGACCTTCAGCTCGTGGACCGCGGCGGTCTGGGCCACGCCCGACTGCTGGAGGCCCGCAACCAGCTTCTCGGCATGGCGGCCCAGGACCCGCGCCTAGCCGGCGTCCGCCCCAACGGCATGGAGGACACGCCGGAGTACCGGATCGAGGTCGATCGGGAGAAGGCGCGCGCCCTCGGCCTGTCGCTGACGGAGATCAACACCACGCTGAGTGCGGCCTGGGGTTCCACCTACGTCAACGACTTCATCGAGAATGGCCGCGTGAAGCGCGTCTACCTCCAAGCGGATGCGCCCTTCCGCATGCTGCCGAGCGATCTGGAGCGCTGGTACGTCCGCAACAATGACGGGGAGATGGTGCCCTTCTCCGCCTTCACCACCTCGCACTGGACCTATGGGTCGCCGAAGCTGGAGCGCTTCAACGGCGTGCCGTCCATGAACATCCAGGGCGGCGCCGCACCCGGCATCAGCTCGGGCGAGGCGATGGCGGCGATGGAGGAGCTGGTGGCCAAGCTGCCGCCGGGCGTCGGCATCGAGTGGACGGGCCTCTCCTACGAGGAGCGGCAGTCCGGTTCGCAGGCCCCCGCCCTCTACGCCCTGTCTATGCTGGTCGTCTTCCTCTGTCTGGCCGCCCTGTATGAGAGCTGGTCGGTCCCGGCGGCGGTGATGCTGGTGGTGCCGCTGGGCGTCGTCGGCGCGGTTATCGCGGCGACCCTGCGCGGGCTGCCCAGCGACGTGTACTTCCAGGTCGGCCTGCTCACCACCATAGGTCTGGCGTCCAAGAACGCCATCCTGATCGTGGAGTTCGCGAAGGCGCAGTACGACGAGGGCATGGGGCTGATCGAGGCGACCATCGAAGCGTCGCGTCAGCGCCTGCGCCCGATCCTGATGACGTCCCTGGCCTTCACGCTGGGCGTGCTTCCGCTGGCCACCGCCAGCGGGGCCGGTGCGGAAAGCCAGAACGCCATCGGCGTCGGCGTGATGGGCGGCATGATCTCGGCCACGGTGCTGGCGATCTTCTTCGTGCCGGTCTTCTTCGTGGCCGTCATGAAGCTGTTCAGCCGCCGGACCAGCGCCGGCAGCGCTGCCCCCGTGCCAGTCGGCTCCGACTGACCAGACGGCCTTGCCGGCCAAGCCTGACGCCGCCGCCTGCACCCTGCGGGCGGCGGCGTTGTGTTATCCATAGCGTGCAAATCCAGTGGCAGATCCTACCATGACGTTCCTATTCCTGAGTGACATGAACCGGAGGGAGGTCGATCAGGAGTTGCTCAACTATTTTGCAGCAACATCAGCATCTCCAATCGTGTTAACCATAAGCCGCTGCGGCTGCCGAAGTCGTGTGCGAGGACGTTGGCATGGTCCGGGACCCGATCTGCATGGCCTGCGGTGTTGAGGAAGAAGTGCGCGGCGCATCGTCCGAACTCGATGAGCATCATGTGCTCGAACTCGTTGCCGCGGGCGCTCCCCTCACCCGGATTCTCGAGGCGGTCTGCCGCCTGACGGAGAACGATATCCCCGACTCCGTCTGCTGCATCGCGCTGCATGACGACAGCCGGAGCATCATGCACGATGCGGTGGTGCCCAGCCTTCCGGAACTCGGCATCGCGCTCGAAGGGCAGTCCGCCATCGATGGCAACGGGGCGTGCGGCAGTGCCTGCGCGCGCGGTCAGGCCGTCGTCGTGGCCGATATCGAAACCGATCCGCTGACCAGCGGATTGAAGAGCATGCTGCTTCTGCTGGGGCTGCGGGCCTGCTGGTCCAAGCCGATGCTGTCGCCCAGCACCGGGCGGGTGATGGGATGCTTCGCCGTGTATTTCCGCACTGCGCCGGCGGTTCCCACGGAACAGGAGATGCAGCGCCGCGACGTGCTGCTCCGCTGGGCCGCCATCGCCATCGAGCGCTGGCAGGTCGAGAGGGCGCTCCGCGAAAGCGAGGAGCATCTGCGCTACACGGTGGAGCTGAGCCCGCAGATCCCCTGGACGGCGGAGCCCGACGGCTCCATCTCCAGCGTCAGCGCGCGGTGGGTGGAATTCACCGGCTACAGCCGGGAAGAGGCGTTGAGCGAGGGCTGGCTGGCGGCGCTGCACCCGGACGACCATGCCCGGATCGCGAAGGCCTGGGCGGACAGCACCGCCAGGGGCGAGCCGGTCGACGTCCAGTACCGCCTGCACTCCGCGGCCGACGGTTACCGCTGGGTGCGCGCCCGCGCCTATCCCAGGCGGGACGCGGCTGGCCGGATCGTGCGCTGGTACGGCGTGCTCGAAGACATCCATGAGCACAAGCTGTCCGAGGACGCGCTCCGCCAGGAGAAGGAGCGGCTGCGGCTGCTGACCGACGGGCTGCCCGTCCTGATCGGTTATCTGGACAGGGATCTCATCTACCGCTTCGCCAACAGGGCCTACCAGGACTGGTTCGGCCTTCCCGCGGAGGACATCGTCGGGCGGCATCTGGTGGAAGTCATCGGCCAGGACGCCTTTCATGCCCGCCTGCGCATGCTGAAGGAGGCGCTGTCCGGCCGTGCCGTTCGGCTGGAAGGCTTCCTTCCCCATCAGGACGGGCATCTGCGCCACAATGACACCCAGTACCTGCCGGACATCGGCGAGGACGGTGAGGTCCGGGGCATCTATGTGCTGGTCGTGGACACCAGCGTCCGCCGGCACGCCGAAGAAAAGCTCCGCCAGAGCGAGGCGCGGCTGACCACCATCTTCAACCAAGCCAGCGTCGGCATCGCGCAGACCGATACGCAGGGCCGGCTTCTACTGGTCAATGGCCGCTACTGCGAGATCACCGGCCGCGGCGCCGACGACCTGATCGGCCGGCGGACGCAGGATCTGATCCACCCGGACGACCGCCCCCGCGGAGAAGAGAAGCTGGCGGGCCTGCTGAAGACCGGCGAACCCTATTTCATCCAGAAGCGGATATGCCGTCCGGACGGCTCCTGGCTGTGGGTCAACAATCATGTCTCGATAACCCGCGGTCCCGACGGGCGCCCGCGCGAGATCATCACCGTGGTCCAGGACATCACCGAGCAGAAGGAGGCCGAGCAGCGCCAGTACCTGCTATCGCGCGAGGTGGATCATCGGGCCAAGAACATGCTGGCCGTGGTCCAGGCCATGCTGCGCCTGACGCGGGCGGATAGCCGAGAGAGCTTCATCGAGGCGGTCGAGGGCCGCATCGGCGCGCTTGCCCGCGCCCACACGGCCCTGGCGGCCAGCCGCTGGACATCGGTGGATCTGGGTGAGCTTGCCCGCGATGAGCTGGCCGCCTTCCAGCAGAGCGGCGGCACCCGGATCGAGCTGAATGGGCCGGCCGTCGGCCTGGACGCGGACGCCACCCAGGCGATCGCCATGACCCTGCACGAGCTTGGCACCAACGCGACCAAGTATGGCGCACTCTCCGCGCCGGGCGGGTCCGTCCTTCTGTCCTGGTCCCGCAACACGGCGGACGGCGCGCTTCTGATGACATGGCGCGAGCAGGGCGGCCCCGGTGTGGTCGCGCCGACCCGCACCGGCTTCGGCTCGATCGTCATCCGCCAGACCGTCGGTCACCAGCTCGACGGTTCGGTCGAGCTGGACTGGCTGCCGGACGGGCTGCAATGCCGGATCACCATCCCTGCCGGCCATCTCAGCAGGGTCAGCCGGCGCGAGACGGCTGGCAGACCTGCCAGCGCGATTGGGGAAGGACAGGCCGTGGTCCGGTCCTGCCGCATCCTGGTCGTCGAGGACGATGCCCTGATCGCCATGGAGGTGGTCCAGCTCGTGCGCGAGATGGGGCATGAGGTTATCGGTCCCGCCGCCAGCCTGGAGGCGGCGGCGAACCACCTGGAGTCAGGTCCCGTCGACGCCGCCATCCTGGATGTGAAGGTCCGGGACGAGCTGATCTTCCCCATCGCGGACCAGATGGCGGAACGATCGATTCCGGTGCTGTTCGCGACCGGGCACGGCCGGGATGTTCTGCCGCCCCGGTTCTCCAACGCCCTGTCCGTGCGCAAGCCTTTCGCCAAGGCCGATTTCGTCGAATCCCTGCAAGGATTGCTGCGGCGCGTCAGACAGCGGTGAACTCCTACTCCGAAGTGGTATGGAAGAGCAGTGTCTGAGTCGTTACTCTGAACTCCTCGGGGAGAGAGAAGCGCCATGCCGATCCATTTGCCGATTGGGGGCAGCGAGGCGTCCCAACCCGTTGACCTGAGTACGCTCGTCGTCGAGAAGGCGGCCGATTCCATTTTCGTCCTGGATGCGGAAGGGCGCACCGTCTACGCCAACTCCGCGGCGGAACGGACCTTCGGCTGGACGCGGGAAGAGCTTGCCGGGAAGCTGCTGCACGACCTGGTGCACCATCACCGCCCCGACGGACGCCCCTACCCCATGTCGGAATGCCCCTTGGGCCATGTGTTCGGATCGGGAACGCAGCTCGAAAAGCATGAGGACATGTTCTTCCGCCGCGACGGAACGCCGATCCATGTAGCCTGCTCCAACGCTCCCCTGGAGCATGAGGGCCGGATGGTCGGAGCCGTGCTGATCGCGGTGGACATCACGGAGCGGAAGCGGATCGAGGAGAGGCTGGCCGAGGCGCTCGCCGCGAAGGACGGGCTGATCAAGGAGGTCCACCACCGGGTCAAGAACTCCCTGATGATGGCGATCGGGCTTCTCCGCCTTCAGGCGCAGGAGGTGGCCGATGCCACGGCCCGCCGTCAGTTGGAGGATGCGTGCGCCCGCGTCGCCACGGCGGCGCGGATGCACGAGCATCTGCACCGGGTCGAGGATCTGGAGACGGTTGAATTCTCCCAGTTCCTGAAGGAGCTGTGCGAGCAGGTGGTCAGCACCAGCCAGGTGGCCGACAGGGTCGCCTTCGAGTTCCATGCCGAACCCATGGTCCTGCGCACGGACCTTGCCCTTCCCTTGGCGCTGGTAGCCAACGAGCTTGTGGTCAACGCCTTCAAGCATGCCTTCAGGGACGGTCGGGCGGGCCGCATCCAGGTGCGGTTCGGCCCCACAGGCGAAGGCTGGAGTCTACAGGTGTCGGACAACGGGGTCGGCCTGCCGGAGGATGTGGACTGGACATCCTCCAGATCGCTGGGGACGAAGCTGGTCTACGGCCTGTCACGCCAGATCGCCGCATCCGTGACGCTCGACCGGACGGCCGGGTCCACCATCACCGTCAGTTCCGCCCAGACCGGCCACGACACCGGAGGAATCGGCGCGCCGACGCCGGGATGAACTTGCCCGCCGGGCGTTGAATCACCGGGTGCGGTCGGGAATCCGCACCGGAAGGGGATTCATGCCGGACGACGCCCAGCCTCAGCTTCGCCCCACCACCATTTCCGCGGAACCGCCGGGCGGCAACGGCCTGTCCGGCGCCATCGGCGGCTTCGCAGCCACCGTGCCCATGACGGCGGCGATGGTGACCATGCACGCGGTCCTGCCCGCCCGGGAGCAGTATCCGCTGCCACCCAACCCGATCACCCACGGCATCCTGCCCAGGATGGGCATTCCGGAGCGGATGGTCGCCGCCTTCGATCCGCTGCCGACCCTGGCCGCCCATTTCGGCTTCGGCGGCTTTGCCGGGGCCGGCTATCCGGCATGGCGACGCTCCTGGCCACGGGCCGGGCGTGCGCAGGCCGGCATCTCCTATGGCCTGCTGGTCTGGGCTTTGAGCTATCTGGGCTGGGTTCCGGCGGCACGGCTGCTGCCGCCGGCCAGCCGGCATCCGCGCCGCCGCGTGCTTCTGATGCTGGCGGCGCATGTCGTCTGGGGCTACGTGACGGCCCTTGCCGCCGAACGCGGAGGGCGGCGGCATGGCTGAGCGGCTGCGGACGTTCATGGTCCTGGGCGGCGGCGTCGGGCTCGGCGCCTATCATGCCGGCGCCTATGCCCGCCTGCGCGCGGCGGGGCTGGAGCCTGAATGGATCGCCGGCAGCTCCGTCGGCGCGGTGACGGCGGCTGTCATCGCCAGCACCCCGGCGGATCTGCGGGTGGAACAGTTGATGAAGTTCTGGGGCCGGCTGGTCTGGCCCGCCGCCTCCCTCGATCCCGGCCCCGGACCGCTGAGCCGGCTGACGTCGCTGGCCTCCGTACTGTCCACCCGGTTAACCGGCCATCCCGCCCTGTTCACGATGCGGGCAGCCTGGCCGGGGGCGTTGATGCCAGGCGATCCTGCCCGTCAGGCGATGTACGGGCTGGAACCGTTGAAGCGGCTGCTGCACGAATTCGTGGATTTCGACCGGCTGAACCGCGGGCCGATGCGCCTGACCGTCTGCGCCACCGATCTTGCGACCGGGGAACCGGTGATGTTCGACACGGCGCGGGAGCGCATCGGGATGGAGCATCTGCTCGCCAGCTCGGGCTTCCTTCCCGACTTCCCGCCGGTCCGGATCGGGGACCGCTGGCTGGGCGACGGCGGGCTATCGATGAACGCGCCGCTGCTGCCGATACTGGAAGAGGAAAGCGGCGACCTCACCTGTTTCCTGCTGGACCTTTACGCGCCGCCGGGACGGGTGCCTTCCAGCATCGATCAGGCGCTGGAGCGGCGCTATGACCTGCTGTTCGCCAGCCAGACCCGCGCCACGGTCCGTGCGGAGGCGGAGATCGGGCGGCTGCGGGCCACGCTGGCGGAGCTTATGGACCGGATGCCGCCCGCCGCGCGGGCATCGCTTCCCACCGAGCTGCGGGAGCTGGCGTCGAGCCGTCGGGTGGAGCTGTTCCACCTCGCCTATGCCGAAACGGCGGATGATTCCGGCACCAAGGCCTTCGACTTCTCCGCCCCGACCCTGCGCCGCCGCTGGACGGCGGGGGAGCGGGACATGGATGACGCCATCGACCGGCTGCGGAGCCTGAAATTCGGACAGCGCCCCGCCGGCGTGCATGTCCACAGCTTTGGCGCCGCCACCCCCGCGGGAGCGGCGGCGACGAACCGGGAGTACATCCCGTCAGACCAGCCGGAACGGCACGGTCGAGCGGGATAGGCGGACCTGCTCGGAAAAGCCCTGCTGGCGCAGCAGGGCGGACACGGCGGGCACCGACAGATGTTGGTGGCGCGACGGGCCGATCCAGACCTCGCGCAGGGTGGCGGGATCGTAGGATACCGGCAGGTAGCTGGCGATGCAGGTGGCGCGCGGGAGGAAATGCAGCTCCCCCACCTCATCCGGCCCGATCAGCCGCACCAGCCGCCACTCCCGCTCCTCCGCGAACCCCGGATGCTTGAAGAAGGCCGCGAACCAGGCAAGGCGGCCGAACGCCTCGTCCAGCAGCTCCTCATCTGTCGAGGCCGCCCGTGCGGAGTTGCGCCAGAGGTCGGCCACCATCCCGACCAGATCGTCCGCGAACCGGTCCTGGACATCCCCATCGTAGAGGCAGGGGGCCATCAGCGCCTGCGGCCATTTCAGCCCGGTCGTCAGCCCCTTGATGTCGAAGCCAAGCGCATAGCCGCTCTCCAGCTCCCCATAGCCGCGCCACTGGGACAGCAAATCGGCTGCGCCGGAGAAGCTGACGACATAGACGGCCGGGATCGTCTCCTCCGACTGCTTGAGCCGGTCCCTGACCCCGTCCAGGAAGGGTCGGTCCGAACTCTCCGCCCCGCGGGCGAGGCGCGTCACCGCCTGTCCGATGCGCTCCAGGCTGAGGTAGTATTCGGTGCTGTCGTTGAGGAACGCCACATTGGTGGCGCGGAAACGGCGGTCCCCCAATATGCCCAGCAACCCGTCCGGTCCAGTATAATGGTAGACCGTCCTGTCCCCTGCCCTGTCGGCAGCCAGGCGGTCGTACCAGGTACGGCAGAAATGGTCGAGAACCTCGTCCATAGGCTTGTCCGAGAGACTGAACATCCAGGCACCAGCGGCAAATCGGCAGCCCGCAGATTCGCCGGAGGTCCGGCAGTCCCGCGTCCTGCTCACAAGGGCTGGTGCCAACAGGCCGGAATGCCGGTCGTCACCTGTCCCCCGGACCGCCTTGATCCTTCTCCTGCCGTCCACCCTCCCGCGCCGCCGCCAAAGCGGAGGCCAGGGCGCGGAGCAGATCCTCGACCTGATAAGGCTTGGAGAGCACCTGCACGCCGCCGGCGCGCGCCACATCCTCGCTGTAGCCGGTGGTGAGAACGACCGGAAGCCCCGGACGCAGCCGTTGCGCCTCGTGGGCGAGATCGACGCCGCTGAGCCGGCCCGGCATCACCACGTCGGAGAAGAGCACGTCCACGCGCGCCCGGCCCGCCAGCAGCGGCAGCGCCTCGTCCGCCGTGGCGACGTGGGCGACCTCGTACCCCACATCCTCCAACGCCGCCGCGATTGTCGAGGCTACGACCGGATCGTCCTCCACCAGCAGCACGCGCCCGCTGCCGCGCCCGATGGGCGCAGCGCTGCCGGATACCGCCGCCGCCGTCCGCGCCGGCGTTCCGGAGCGTCGCATCCACAGGATGACCGTGGTGCCCCTGCCCACCTTGCTCTCGATCCGGGCGGTGCCGCCGGTCTGGCGCGCCATGCCATAGACCTGCGCCAACCCGAGGCCGGAGCCTTTCCCCAGCTCCTTGGTGGTGAAGAATGGGTCGAACGCCTTGGCCAGAACCTCTGCCGGCATGCCCTCGCCGGTATCCGCCACCGACAGACGGACGAACTCCCCCGCAAGCCCGATGGGGTTGCCGGGCGGCAGCACCACATTCGCCGCCTCGATCGTCAACTGGCCGCCGGTCGGCATGGCGTCGCGGGCATTGACGGCCAGATTGATCAGCGCCAGCTCGAACTGGGTGGGGTCCACCTCCACGGGCCAGAGGTCGGGGCCGAAGGTCGTGCTGACGCCGATATCGGCCCTGAGCGCCCGCTCCAGCAACCCGGACATGCCCAGCACCCGGTCGCGCACGTCGATGGGCTCCGGCCGTAGGCTTTCGCGCCGGGCGAAGGCCATCAATTGCTGCACCAGCTTGGCGCCCCGCTGAACCGCCTGCTGCCCGGCGTTCAGCAGCGGCTTGACCCTCGGCTCCTCCGTACGCCGGCCGATCATGGTCAGGCAGCCGCCCAGCGCCTGGAGCAGGTTGTTGAAGTCGTGCGCCACCCCGCCGGTGAGCTGGCCCACCGCTTCCAGCTTCTGCGCCTGACGCAGATGCTCCTCCGCTTGGCGCAGGGCTGTTTCACGCTCCCGCTCGGCAGTGACGTCGCGCCCCACGGCATGGATCAGGCTTTCATCGGGCACCGCGATCCAGGAAATCCAGCGATAGGACCCGTCTTTGTGCCTGTAGCGGTTCTCGAACCGCAGCGTGGTATGGCCCTGAGCCAGCCTTCCCGCCTCCGCCCTCGTGGCGTCCAGATCGTCGGGATGCACCAGATCGAGGAAGCTGGAGCCGAGAAGCTCGTCCTCATTCCAGCCGAGGAGCGCGGTCCAGGCCGGGTTCAGGGCGGTGATGGTTGCATCGAACCGGGTCACCAGCATGATGTCGGTGGATAGCCGCCACATGCGGTCGCGGTCGGCCGTGCGCTCCTCCACCCGGCGTTCCAGCGTGGCGTTCAGCTCCCGCAACGCCTCCTCGGCGCGGTTGCGCTCCGTGGTGTCGTAGCAGACGCCCACCACGCGCGGTCCCTCCTCCGCTGTGCTCGCGACCATTTCCGCCCGCCGCGCCATCCAGCGCTCCTCGCCCGTATCCGGGCGGACGATACGGTATTCGACATAGCGCAGCCCGTCCGCCGCAGGTGGACCGGCCCGCAGGGTGGTGAGCTTGGAACGGTCGTCGGGATGGACGATTTCCGCCAGCTTTTCGAGAGCCACCGTCGGCCGCGGTTCGATGCCCCAGAGGCGGCAGAACTCTTCCGACACCTCCATGGTGCCGTCGCTCCGCAGCTCGAACGTGCCGACGCCGCCGGCCTCCTGCGCCACCCGCAGCCGTTCCTCGCTGGCGCGCAACGCCTCTTCAGCGCGCTTGGCCTCCGTCACGTCGCTGCCTTCGACGAAGATGCCGGACACCCGGCCGTCCGCGCCTTTGATCGGCTGGTAGACGAAGGTGACGAACCGCTCCTCCAGCGGGCCGCCGGGGGTGCGCCGGATGGTGATCGGCTCCCCCTGGCCGACGAAGGACTCGCCGGACCGGTAGACGCGGTCCAACAGCTCGAAGAAGCCCTGCCCCGCCACTTCGGGCAGCGCCTCGCGCACCGATTCGCCGACCAGGTCGCGCCGGCCGACAAGCTGGTGATAGGCGGCATTGGCCAGTTCGAACACATGGTCCGGGCCGTGCAGAACGGCCATGAAGCCGGGCGCCTGCCGGAAAAGTTCGCGGAGATGCTTCCCCTCGGCGGCGAGCCGGGCATTCGCCTCCCGCAGCTCCGCCTCTGTGGAGCGCAGCCGGCGCTCCGCCAGCACCTTCTCCGTCGTTTCCGTACAGGCGCAGAACATGCCCATCACCTGCCCGGTCTCGTCGCGGAGCGGGCTGTAGGAGAAGGTGAAGTAAGTTTCCTCCGGATAGCCGTGGCGCACCATCACCAGCGGCAGATTTTCATGGAAAGAGGCTTGGCCGGCCAGCGCGCGGTCCACCAGCGGCCTGATGTCGTGCCAGATATCCGACCAGACTTCCGCGAAGGGGCGGCCCAGCGCCATCGGGTGCTTGGCCCCGAAGATCGGGCGGTAGCCGTCATTGTAGAGGAAGGCCAGCTCCGCCCCCCAGGCCACGAACATCGGGAACTGGGAGCTGAGCATCAGGCCGACCACCGTGCGCAACGCCGGGGGCCAGCCTTCCGGCGGGCCGAGCGGAGAAGTCGTCCAGTCATGGGCGCGCATGCGCGCGCCCATCTCACCGCCGCCCATCAGAAAATCGGGACTGCCGGCATCCCCGGCTGGACGGGTTCTCATCCCAGGCTGACCTTTTCCGTACCGTACGCAGCTTCACCGAACGAGCCTGCCCGGACACCCCTTGCCAAGCAGATTGGCCGCCAGCCGCCGGAAGCGGCCTTCACGACCCATGAAGTCCTGAACGCTTGGGAACGGAAATGGGTGCCGCAGCGCGGGCTGCCTGACACTCGAGCATAAGGACGGATGCAGTGCGGTACAACGCAAGCAGGCATATCCTTTGGGATTAATCCGTCTTTCCAGGATTTGGACCGGTCCAGCGCATCGGATGGGCCGGACCGGTTCCGCGGATCACCTGTCCCAGGCCGGGGCCAGCCCCGCCGGGCTGACGATGCGGCCGTCCGGCCGGGCAAGCCCGTGGATGGCCGCCATCTCCTCCGCTGACAGCTCGAAGTCGAAGATGGCGAAGTTCTCGGCCGCGCGGGCCTCCCCCACCGTCTTGGACAGGACGATCAGGCCGTCCTGCTGCACCACCCAGCGCAGCACGAGCCGGGCGACGCTCTTGCCGTGGCGGGCGGCGATCTCCTTCAGGACCGGGTCGGCCAGGATCTTGCCGTCGGCCATGGCGTAGTAGGCGGTGACGGACATGCCGGCCTTCCGCGCCGCTTCCAGCACCCTGGTCTGGTCCAGATAGGGATGGTACTCGATCTGGTTGGTGACGATGGGCGCGTCGCTGAGGCGCACCGCCTCCGCCATCAGGGCGGTGTTGAAGTTGCTGACGCCGATATGGCGCACCTTGCCCGCCGCCTTGACCGCGTTCAGCGCCGAAATCTGCTCGGCCAGCGGCACGGCCTCGTTCGGCCAGTGCAGCAGCAGCAGATCCACATAGTCGGTGCGGAGCTTGCGCAGGCTCTCATCCACCGACGCCAGGAAGTCGTCATGGCGGTACTTGTCCACCCATACCTTGGTGGTCAGGAAGATGTCGCCGCGCTTGACCCCGCTGGCCTGGATGCCCTCCCCGACCTGGGCCTCGTTGCCGTAGATCTGGGCGGTGTCGATGTGGCGGTAGCCGAGGGACAGGACATGCGGCACCATCCGCAGCACATCCTCCCCGCCGACGCGGAAGGTGCCGTAGCCGATGGCCGGGATCTGCGCGCCGTTGGCGGATACCATATGCATTGAACTCTCCTTTCCATCCCTGGAACCCCGATGGTCCCAGGGATAGCCGTATGAAATCGGATTGAACAGGGATCAGGCCGCCTGAAGGGCCGGCCGCCGGTCCAGCGCGCCGCTCCACAGCGTCAGGACCAGCCCGCCCAGGACGAACAGCCCACCCACCCAGGGCGTTGCCGCCATGCCGAGCGGAGAGGCCACCACCTGACCGCCGAAGAAGGCGCCGGCGGCGATGCCGAGGTTGAAGGCCGCAATGTTCAGGGCGGAGGCGACATCCACCGCGCCCGGCGAATGGCGCTGGGCCAACTGCACAACATAGAGCTGGAGGCCGGGCACGTTGGCGAAGGCCAGGGCCCCCATGAAGGCCAGCGTGATCAGGGCCGGGATCTTGGCCGATGCCGTGAAGGTGAAGACGAACAGCACCAGCGCCTGCAGCGCGAACAGCCAGACCAGGGCGCGGACGGGATTCCGGTTGGCGAGCTTGCCCCCCACCATGTTGCCCACCGCGATGGCTGCGCCGTAGAGCACCAGGACCAGGCTGACCGTGCTGTTGGAGAAGCCGGTGATGGTTTCCAGGATCGGGGCCAGATAGGTGAAGGCGACGAAGGTGCCGCCATAGCCCAGCGCCGTGATGGCGAAGGCCAGCAGCAGGCGCGGCTGGTCCAGTACCCGGACCTGGTTGCCCAGGCTGGCCGGGGCCGGCTGGCTGAGCTTGCCCGGCACCAGGGCGGCGACGCCGATCCCGCCGATCACGCCCAGCGCGGAGACGGCCAGGAAGGTGGCGCGCCAGCCGAAATTCTGCCCGATCCAGGTGCCCAGCGGCACGCCGGTGACGATGGCGATGGTCAGGCCGGAGAACATCATGGCGATGGCGGAAGCGCGCCGGTCCTCCGGCACCAGATCGGCGGCGATGGTGGCGCCGACGGAGAAGAAGACGCCGTGCGCGAAGGCGCTGAGCACCCGTGCGACCAGCAGGATTTCATAGTTCGGGGCGAAGCCGGCCAGCAGGTTGCCGGCCACGAACAGCCCCATGAGGCCGAGCAGCAGCGGCTTGCGCCGGAACCGGCCGGTGAGCGCCGTCAGCACCGGGGCGCCGAAGGTGACGCCAAGCGCGTAGATGCTGACGATCAGGCCGGCAAGCGGCAGGGTGATGTTCAAATCTTGGGCCACGGTGGGCAGCAGGCCGACGATCACGAACTCCGTGGTTCCGATCGCATAGGCGCTGATGGCCAGGGCCAATAAGGCGAGAGGCATGGAAATCACTCCAACTGTGCAGGCCCATGAGATGCGCCATCATTCCGCTGGCGGGAATACCGTCCAGTTTCCTATCATCTTGTCCACCAGTGACAAGGTGGCCTGATGAGCGATACCCGCGCCTGGGAGATGAGGGTGTTCCTGCGCGTCGTTGCCCGCGGCAGCTTCAGTGCCGCGGGGCGGGAACTGGGCATGACGCCCTCCTCCACCGCCAAGCTGATCACCCGGCTGGAGGACCGGCTGGGCGTGCGGCTGGTCGAGCGGTCGACCCGGCATCTGCGCCTGACGGCCGAGGGCGAACTCTACCGGGACCGGGCGGAGGGGCTGCTGGAGGAGCTGGACGCGCTGGAGGTGGAGGTGGCGGGCGGTGCGCGCTCCCCCTCCGGGCTGATCCGCATCAATGTGTCGGTGCCCTTCGGCCGGCACTGCCTGCTGCCGCTGCTGCCCGCCTTCCGGGAAGCCTATCCGGACATCCGGCTGGACCTCGGCCTGACGGACGAGATCGTGGATCTGTATTCGGCCCAGGTCGACATCGCCTTCCGCACCGGCAAGATGCCGGATTCGGCGCTGCTGTCCGTGCGGCTGGGCGATGTGCGCCGGCGGATCGTGGCCTCCCCCGACTATCTGGCGCGCAGGGGCACGCCGCGCACGGCCGCCGACCTGGAGCATCACGAGTGCCTGGGCTTCAACTTCCGCCGGGCCGCCGCCGTCTGGCCGTTGCAGGCCGGCGGGCGGCTGGTGAACCGGGAGGTGCATGGGCACATCGTCGCCAACAATGGGGAGACCGTGCGCCACCTGGCGGTGCTGGGGCTTGGACTGGCGCGGCTGGCGGAGTTTCATGTGCGCGCGGATCTGGAGTCCGGTCGGCTGGTCAGCGTGCTGGACGACACGCTGGTGGACAGCGAGGAGATCCACGCCCTCTATATCGGGCGGGAGCGCGCACCCCGGCGCATCCAGGCCTTCCTGGATTTCATGACGCCGCGGCTGCGGGCATTGCTTGCCTAAAGGCGCCGATCAGCGGAGGTCGAGCTTCCGCTCCGCATCCTCGAGGGCGAGGCGGAGGCGCTTCAAATCCTCCCGCAGCTCCCCCAGCTCCGGCAGGGTGCGGCCGGACGCGGCCAGCACATGGCTCGGCACCGCCTGCGCCTTGCCCTTCAGCGATTTGCCCTCGGGCGTCAGATTGATGCGCACAATGCGCTCATCCGCCGGATCGCGCGACCGCCGGACCAGCCCCTGGCTTTCCAGCCGCTTCAGCAGCGGGGTCAGCGTGCCGCTGTCCAGGCCCAGCCTCTCCCCCAACTGCTTCACGGCGCAGCCCTCCTCCTCCCACAGCACCAGCATGACCAGGTACTGCGGATAGGTGAGCCCCAGCTCCTCCAGGATCGGCCGGTAGACGCGCGTCATCGCATGCTGCGCCGAATAAAGGGCAAAGCAGACCTGGTTGGACAGAAGCAGCGGATCGTTCCGGTCGGAGGGCATGTCGGTCGGGGTCATGGCGGGGTCCTTAATCAATAACGCGCGATCCCCCGGCTTTCCAGGGGATCGCGCAATATGGAACCGCGCAGGAGCTGCAGGGTCGCGGGTCAGGCGATGGTGGTCGTCACCTGGATGTTACCCTTGGTGGCATGGCTGTAGGGGCAGACGCGGTGGGCGCGGGCCACCAGCTCCTCCGCCTGGGCGCGGTCCACGCCGGGCAGGTTGACGGTGAGGTCCACGGCAAGACCGAAACCCTCGCCATCATCGCGCGGGCCGATGCCGACCTGGGCGGTCACGGTCACGTCGGCCGGCACGGCGATCTTGTCGCGGGCGCCAACGAATTTCAGCGCGCCGATGAAGCAGGCGGAATAGCCGGCGGCGAACAGCTGCTCGGGGTTCGTGGCCCCGCCCTTGCCGCCCAGCTCCTTGGGCGTGGCGAGGGCGACGGAGAGCAGCCCGTCATCGGTCACGGCGCGGCCGTCCCGGCCTCCGGTGGCGGTCGCGGTGGTGGAGTAGAGGGTCTTCATGGCTTCATTCCTTCCCAGGTGCGGCGACCGCAGCCGCCGCGTTGCAGGATCGAGGTTCGAACAGGGGATCGGGGGGCGGGCGGTCAGCGGGCTTCGGCGATCTGGGCGGAGGTGTTCACCGCCGCTTCGATCTCATCCCGGGCCAGCCGCTGCCACGCGCTGGAGAGGACCTGGTCGCCTGCGGTCTCGGCCGCGTCGGCGTTCTTCAGCAGGTTCTCAATGCGGCTGCGGGCTTCCGCGGGGATGGAGGTCGGCACGGAGGCCGCGGCCTGGACGGCGTTGGCGCTGTCCTGCACCGGGACGGAGGTTTCGGCGAAGGCCGGGCCGGAGATCAAGATGGCGGCGGCGATCAGGGCATTGCGGATCATGGCTTGGTTTCCTTCTCGGATGGGTATGGTCGGGATCGGTGGCCCGGCGGCATCCGCCGGGCGCACCCTGGTGGGGAAATCGGTCGTGGTTACCTGGCGAGGGCGGATTTCAGCGCGGCCCCGGCCTGGGCGATGGCGCCCTTGGCGGCGGGCGTGTCGGCCAGCGCGTTCAGCATCACGAAGTCGTGGATGGTGCCGTTGTAGCGGGTGGAGGTGACCGTCACGCCGGCCTGGGCCAGCTTGGCGGCATAGGCCTCCCCCTCATCCCGCAGGACATCGTTCTCGGCGACGATGACGGTGGCCTCCGGCAGGCCCTTCAACTGCTCCACGCTGGCCTTCAGCGGGAAGGCGGTGGGCTCGTTCCGGGACGCCTCGGGGTAGTTGGCGTCGATGAAGTAGTGCATGGCCTTCGTGGTCAGCCACGGCCCGTCGGCGAAGCGGGTATAGGAGCCGTTCTCCGACACATCGTCCGTCACCGGGTAGAACAGCACCTGGTGCCGGAACGCCGGCCCCTTGCGGCTCTTGGCCAGCAAGGTCACCGCGGCGGCCATGTTGCCGCCGGCGCTGTCGCCGGCCACCGCGATGCGGGAGCCGTCGAGCTTCAGCTTGGCCCCATGCTGGGCCACATAGTTCGCGGCGGCGTAGGCCTGCTCGATATTGTCGGGGTACTTCACCTCCGGCGCCCGGTCGTAATCGACGAAGACCACGGCGGCATTGGCGGCGGCGGACAGCTCACGGATCAGGTGGTCATGGGTGTTCCGGTCGCCCAGCACCCAGCCGCCGCCATGATAGTACAGGACCACCGGCAGCGTGCCCTTGGCCCCTTCCGGCCGGACGATGCGCACCTTCACGCTTCCGGTCGGGCCGACGGGGAAGCTGGTATCCTCCACCGTGGTGGCGGCGCTGGGGATCGCGGAGGACTGGGCGCCGGCGAGGACCTTGCGGGCATCCTCGTAGCTCAGCGTGTAGATCGGGGCCAGGTCGGCCTTGGCGAGCTGGTCGATGAAGGCCTGGGTCTTGGGCTCCAGCACCGGCTCCGCCGCGAAGGCGGGAGTGGCGGCGGTGAGCAGTGCGGCGGCGGAAACACCGGCGAGAATCTTGTTCATCTTTTCCTCCTGTCGCTTGGACGGGCGCCCCTCGGGGCTTCCCTGGACCGGTCCGCAGGATGGCGTGGCCGTTCGGTGAGAGGAAAGATTGCGCACAATTCGATTGACGGCAAGCTATTTGATCGAGCGCAGTTGTATTGCGCGCAATGCATCTGGCGAATGGCTGCTGGTCCGGCGCTTGCTTCGCGCGCGACCGCGGACGGACGGCTCTTCCAAAATGATCAGGGCCGGCGGGAATATCCGATTCCCGCCGGCCCTGAGCCGCTACCGCACTGGAAAATCGATGCCTAGCGCGCCGGCGCCAGCTTGGACACCAGCTCCGCGAACCCGTCCATATAGGCCTGGAGGAAGCCGCGGGTGCTGTCGTTCGTGATCGCGCCGCTGGCGTCGATCAGGTCGGGCTTGAAGGAGATATAAGCCTCCCCGCCCATCACGGTGCTGCCGAGCACGGCCAGAATCTGGCGCAGATGCTGCTGGCCCACCGCCGTGCCGATGGCGCCGGGGGAGGTGCCCGTGATGGCCGCCGGCTTGCCCTTCCAGACATTCTGCCCGGCCGGCTTGGAGCCCCAGTCGATGGCGTTCTTCAGCACGGCGGGGATGGAGCGGTTATGCTCCGGCGTCACCACGAAGACGGCGTCCGCCGCCGCGATCCGGCTGGTGAAAAGATTGACGCTGTCCGGCCGGTTGCCCTCCAGATCGGCGTTATACATGGGAAGTTCGTCGATCCCGACGAACTCGAACTCCAGCCTGCTCTCCACCAGCCCGGTCATGGCCCGGGCCAGCTTGCGGTTGATGGAGTCCCGGCGGTTGCTGCCGACGATCACGGCCACCTTGAACTTGCTCATCGCTTTCCTCCTTGCGGAGCCGCTGTGGCTCCTCACCTAAGTAACTGCGAGGCGGCACGGATTTCACAATAGCCATGCCGGTGCCGACTCTGTTGGACCCGCCATGTCCCGCACCGTCAGACCTGGAAGGAGCTTGTCTATCCGATGAAGAGGCTGTTCGCGATCCTGCTCGCCGCACTCTGCCCCGCCGCGGCGTGGGCCCAGTCCGCCGATGTCCCGGCCTATGGGGCGGAGCTTGAGGGGTTCGACTACCCGCACGAGGTGGAGCGGTTCGCCCTCACCTCCCAGCGGCAGGACTTGCAGATGGCCTTCATGGACGTGGCCCCGACGGGCCAGGCCAACGGGCGGACGGTGGTGCTGCTGCACGGCAAGAACTTCTGCGGGGCGACGTGGGAGGCCACCATCGCCACCCTGGCCGAGGCCGGCTACCGCGTGATCGCCCCCGACCAGATCGGCTTCTGCAAATCCACCAAGCCGGAGCGGTACCAGTTCAGCTTCGACCAGCTCGCCGCCAACACCCATGCGCTGCTGACCTCCCGCGGGGTGGAGCGGGCCACCATCGTCGGCCATTCCATGGGCGGCATGCTGGCGTCCCGCTATGCCCTGATGTTCCCGGAGACGGTGGAGCAGCTCGTCCTCGTCAACCCCATCGGGCTGGAGGATTGGCGGGCGGAGGGCGTGCCCTACGCCGCCATCGACCAAGCCTACCAGAATGAGCTGAAGACCAGCTTCGACAGCATCAAGGCCTATCAGCAGCGCGTCTATTATGACGGCGACTGGCGGCCCGAATATGACCGCTGGGTCGCCATGCTGGCCGGCATGTACAAGGGCGAAGGGAAGGAGCGCGTGGCCTGGAACCAGGCGCTGACCTCCGATATGGTGTTCACCCAGCCGGTGGTGCACGAGTTCCCCCGCATCCAGCCGCCGACCCTGCTGCTGATCGGCCAGACCGACCGCACGGCCCCCGGCGCGAACCGTGCGCCGGAGGATGTGGCGAAGCGGCTTGGCAACTATCCCGAACTGGGCCGCCGCGCGGCGGAAGCGATCCCCAACGCCACGCTGGTGGAGTTCCCGGACCTTGGCCACTCCCCCCAGGTGGAAGCGCCGGACCGCTTCCATGAGGCGCTGCTGAAGGGGTTGGCCGCCCGGGCCGGGAAGTAACGCCTAGATGCTGCGGAGGCCGGACAGCGTGGTGCGGACGGCCTCCGCCAGCGGCGTATGCGGCTCTTCCCCCAGCGCTGCCACCAGCCGCGAATTGTCCAGCCTCACCGGCCTTTCCCAGAGATAGCGCATCTCCCCCAGTTCCCGGAACAGCGGCACGACCGGGGAGGCCAGCCGGACCAGCCTCCAGGGGAAGGCCCGTATCTTGGGCTTGCGCCCCGGAACGGCGTCGCGGATCGCGTTCGCCATGGCGGTGCCGTCCGCATCCCAATGGCCGCCCATATGGAAGCTGGCGAAATCCGGCAGCGCATCGCCCCGATCCACCAGCCGCACCATGGTTTCGGCGACATCGGGCAGATAGGCCCATTGATGCCCGATTCCGCACCGGCCGGGATTGGTGATCGTCGCGACCGGCCGGCCGGGCTTCACCAGCCCTTGTGAGAACCAGTTGTTGGCGGCCTGCGGGCCGAAGAAGTCGCCGGCCCGCACGATCAGCACACGGGGCCCCTGCCCCGCCGCAACCCGCAGCCGCCGCTCCATCTCCACCCGGATGCGGCCCTTGCGGGTCCCGGGGTTCTGGGGCGCATCCTCATCGATCAGGGGGAAGGCGTCGGGGCCGTAATTATAGACCGTGCCCGGCAGCAGGATGCGTGCGCCGTTCGCACGGGCCGCCTGGATGCTGCTGTCCAGCATCGGCAGCACCAGCTCCTCCCACTTCCGGTAGCCGGGCGGGTTGACGGCATGGACGATCAGGCCGGCCCCTTCCGCCGCCGCCGCGACATCCGATGCCCGCATGGCGTCGCCCTGGACCCAGGAGATGCCGCTTTCCGGCCCGGTCGCGCGCGACGCCTCCGCCGGGCGGCGGTGCAGCGCCCGCACGGCCCAACCGCTTGAGGCAAGCCGCCGCGCCATTTCCCCGCCGATCCCGCCGGTAGCCCCCAGCACCAGCGCCGTCCGATTCCGTGTCATGGTCCTGTCCCTTCCATCCTCTCGGTCGGCAAAAGGATGGCCCGTTCGGCTTGGAAAGGAATTGTTGAATTCCGTGCGCTTGCTATACAGAAATTTATGAGCCGGACCGATCCAAGCTGGGACCTGTACCGAAGCTTCCTGGCCGTGCTGCGAGAGGGTTCGCTGTCGGGGGCCGCCCGCGCGCTGAACCTGACCCAGCCCACCATCGCCCGCCATGTGGCGATGCTGGAGGATGCCGTGGGCTGCACCCTGTTCCTGCGCTCCCAGCGCGGGCTGGCGGCGACGCAGGCGGCGTTGGAGCTGCAACCCTATGCGGAGGCGCTGGCCGCCACGGCGGCGGCCCTGGTGCGGGCGGCGTCCGGCCAGGGGGATGCCGTGCGCGGCACGGTGCGCGTCACCGCCAGCGAGGTGGTGGGGGCGGAGGTGCTTCCCCCCATCCTCACCACCCTGCATGAGCTTCATCCCGGACTGGTCGTGGAGCTGGTCCTGTCGAACGAGGTGGAGGACATCCTGCAGCGCGACGCCGACATCGCGGTGCGGATGGTGGAGCCGGTGCAGCAGGCGCTGGTGGTCCGCCGCATCGGCGACATCCCGCTGGGGCTGCATGCCCATCCGGCCTATCTGGCCCGCCGCGGCACGCCCCGGACCCTGGAGGAGCTGGAGCATCACAGCCTGATCGGCTTCGACCGGGAAACGCCGGCGATCCGCAACGTGCTGCGCCGGATGCCGTGGCTGGAGCGGACCCGCTTCGCGCTGCGCACCGACAGCGATCTGGCCCAACTCGCCGCCATCCGGGCCGGCTTCGGCATCGGGGTCTGCCAAGTGCCGCTGGCCCGGCGCGAACCCCGGCTGGTCCGCCTGTTGCCGGACCGGTTCGCGCTGAACCTGGGCACCTGGCTGGTGATGCATGAGGATCTGCGCAGCACCCCGCGCTGCCGCGCCGTGTTCGACGGGCTGGCATCGGGGCTGAAAAGCCATCTCAGCCCCTGACGCCCCGGCTGTTCAGGCGGCACTTTCGACGATGTCGGTGGAGGCGGAGAGGCTGCGCCAGCGCTCCAGCTCCTCCAGCCGCGCCGTCAGGGTCGCGGCGATCCCCTCCAACGCATCGGTGCCGGCGGCATAGCGCAGCGGCGGCTCGGCGGCACCCGCCAGGGTCACCAAAGCCCGGCCCAGCTTGGCGGGATCGCCGGCCTGACGGTGGCTGTACTGGTCGTAGGCGGCGCGGCGGGCGGTGGAGGACGGCACATAATCCTCGATCACCTTGCTCCCATAGCGCACGGAGCTGCCATCCAGGAAGTCGGTGCGGAAGAAGCCGGGCTCCACGATGGTGACGCGGATGCCGAACTCGGCGACTTCCAGCGCCAAGCTCTCGGAATAGCCCTCCACCGCGTATTTGGTGGAGCAGTAGACGGACGCCCCGGCGAAGCCCTTGGTCCCGCCCATGGAGGACAGGTTGAAGATGCGCCCGGCGCGCTGCCGCCGCATGACCGGCAGCACGGCGCGGGTCACGTTGAACAGGCCGAACACATTGGTCCCATACTGCCGGACGATGTCCTCCGCCCCGACCTCCTCGAACGCGCCGAGCTGGCCGAAGCCGGCATTGTTGACCAGCACGTCGATGCGCCCGAAGCGGGCCACGGCGGCATCCACCGCGGCCTGGGACTGCCCCTCCTCCGTGACGTCGAGGGACAGGGCCAGCAGGCGGTCGGCCTCGCCGGGGAAAGCGGCCTCGACCTGCTGCGGATTGCGGGCGGTGGCCACGACCATGTCGCCGGCCGCGAGCGCCGCCCTGGCCACCTCGCGGCCGATGCCGCGGGATGCGCCGGTGATGAACCAGACCTTGCTCATGTCATGTCTCCTGTGTGTCCAGGGATGCGCACTGGGCAGGGCATCCCCGTTCCGGCCACATCGGGTGCGGCCGGGCGTTTGAATCACCGGTTCGGACGAGGGGTCAGCGCTGGCGGTAGAGCACCATGCCGGCGTGATGCAGGACCCCGTCGATAAAGTCGCCGTCGGCGGTGAAGCCGGTATCGTCGACATAGTCGATATGGTTGCCGGTGATTGTGTAGCTGCCCTGATAGGCCTTTTCCCGCCGGCCGCGGGCCTCGACATAGCGGCCGTCGGGCAGCAGCTCGTGCCTGATATGCCCGTCTGCGGTGACCCACATCCCGACAAAGCTCTGCTCGGTCATGTCCGTTCCTTTCTCGGCGAAAGCGGGAAGCGTGGCGAAGATCACGGCCGTCAGGGCCGTGGCGATGCCGCGTGCGATGGTCATCCTGCTTCCTCCTTCACGCCGCATGGGCCGTGCTGCGGCCGACGGCTTCCCACCGCTCCATATCCTCGTCCAGCCGGTTCAGCCGGACGCGGGCGCGGTCATAGGCATCGGCGCCGATCAGCAGGTCCAGCGGCGGCTCGTCGGCCTCCACGGCCTGGATGATGGCCTGCGCGCCCCTCGCCGGGTCGCCGTCCTGCCGTCCGTCCTTAGCGGCGAGCAGGTCCAGGACGCGCCGGCTTTCCGCATAGCCGCCATCGTCCCCCGCCGTCCGGCGCATGGACCGGCCGGACAGGAAGTCCGTGCGGAAGGAGCCCGGCGACACCACCGTGACCCAGAGGCCGAGCGGGGCCACTTCCTGCGCCAAGCTCTGTGACAGCGCCCAGAGCGCAGCCTTGGTCGCGGCATAGATGCCGGAACCGGGGGCCGGGGCGATGCCGGCGATGGAGGAGATGTTGACGATGTGCCCCCTGCCCTGCGCCCGCAGCAGCGGCAGCGCCGCCCGGATCACCGCCAGGGGACCATGGACGTTGACGGCGAACACATGCTCGATCTCCGCCGCCGTGCCCCCGGCCACGGGGCCGAGCAGCCCGTAGCCGGCATTGTTGACCAGGACGTCGATCCGCCCATGCAGGCCGGCGGCCTCCGCCACGGTGCGCTCGATGCCGCCGATATCGGTCATCTCCAGGGGAAGGACCGTCAACCCCCCGTGGGCGAGTTGATGCGGGGCGAGTTGCGGCGGAACGGTTCCGTCGCGGGTGGTGCCGACGACCAGATCGCCCTTGTCGAGAACGGCTTTGGCCAGCTCATAGCCGAAGCCGCGCGAGATGCCGGTGATGAACCAAATTTTCCGGGTCATCCGATGTCTCCTGCCAGGGCCGGCGGAAATCGCCGGCGGGGTGGTGGGAGGAAGATGGCCCGGTACGGCCCGCAGGATAATCGGCCGCCTTATGCCAAGGCTTTTAAGCCCGGCTTATATAATCAGCGCCGCGGCGTTCCATCGGCGGCGCGCAGGAAATCGATGAAGGCGCGCAGGGCGGGCGCCATCTGGCGCTGCCGCGGAAAGCAGATGTGATAGCCGGGATAGGGCTGCGACCACGCCTCCAGCATCGGCACCAGCCGGCCGGCGGCCACATGCTCCGCCACCTCAAGATTGGTCAGGAAGGCGATGCCGACGCCGTCCAGTGCGGCGCGCAGCATCATGCTCCGGCAATTGGCGATCAGCGGCCCCTCCACCGCCACCTCGAACCAGGTGCCGTTCTCGCAGAATTCCCAGTTATAGGGCGTCGGCCGTCCCGCCCAGCGCCAGCGGACGCAGCTATGGGCGTGCAGGTCGCGCGGCGTCGCCGGCATGCCGTGCCGCTCCACATAGGCGGGGGCGGCGACGGCGATCTGGCGGTGCTCCCGCCCCACCTTGACCGCCACCATGTCCCGCTCGATCACCTCGCCTGGGCGGATGGCGGCGTCGAATCCGCCGGCCACCACATCCACCACGGCATCGTCCGCCGTGATGTCCAGCACGATGTCCGGATGGGCCTCATGGAAGACGGCCAGCAGCGGTTCCAGATGGATCACCCCGGCCAGCCGGCTGCAATGAAGCCGGACGGTGCCGGAGGGGCGGTCGCGGAAGCGGGACACGCTGCCCACCGCCGCCGCGATGTCCGCCATGGCGGGACGCAGCCGCTGAAGCAGCGCGTCGCCCGCCGGCGTCGGGGCGACGCTACGGGTGGTGCGGTTCAGCAGGCGGACGCCCAGCCGCTCCTCCAGCCCGCGGATGGTCTGGCTGAGGGCGGAGGGGGAAATGCCCAACTGCTCCGCCGCGCGGCTGAAGCTCGCCTGGTCGGCGACGGCGACGAAGGCGCGCAATTGGGCGAATTCGCTGCCCTGGATATTCGGCTCCATGCCGGATCATTGGCGTGAAACCGGTGGATGGGCAATGGCGAACTGGCTTCCATCCCCGCAACCGTCACCCCGCCAGATGTGCTGCCAACTGGTCCATGGTCCCGCCCCAGCCCTGGCGCATGGATTCGTGCCCCGCCTTGAAGGTGCGGATTTCCGCCTCCGCAGCATTGATCGGCACGCCATGGAGGTGGAGCCGCGTCCGCCCGCCCAGATCCTCGAACACCATGGTGCTGAGGGTTTCCAGCGGCCATTCGGCGGAGAAGGGCGCCCGGACGATGCCGCCGCTGGGGTCGGAGAAGGAGCTGACATAGACCATCCGCTCCGGCCGCACGATCTCGCGGTAGACGAACCGGCCCCACATGTCGAAGCCGGCATCGTTGCGCATGCGGTAGAGGAACGTGCCGCCCGGCCGCGGATCGATCCCGGCCACGGTCAGGGCGAATCCCACCGGCCCCCACCAGCGTTCAAGCTGCTCCGGCTCCGTCCAGGCGCGGAAGACCGCCTCGCGGGAGGCATCGAACTCGCGGGTGATGGTGAAGGCCGCATCGTCCGATGCGCTGCTGTTCGTCAGGGCGTCCTGGGTCATCTCGCTTTCCTGCCTGATTGTCGTTGCTCGTCGGTGGTTCAGCGCATCGGCGCCGCCAGGCTCCAGGAGATGCCGAACGGGTCCCGCACCTGCCCGTAGCGCTGCCCCCAGAACATGAGCTGGAGCGGCAGAACCACTTCGCAGCCCGCGGCCACGGCCCGCTCCCACCAGCCATCCACATCCTCCACCTGCATGTGCAGGGTGAAGCCCTGGGCGGGTACGGAGGCGCCGCAATGTTCCGGGAAGGGATCGCTGAACATGACGGAATTGCCGTTGATCCAGAGGTGGAGGTGCATGGTCCGCCCCTGCTCATCCACCGGATGGCGGCCGGCCTCCTGCGCGCCGAAGGCGCGGGCATAGAAGTCGCCGGCCTTCACCGCCCCCTCCACCACCAGATAGGGCACCACCCCGCCCTTCACCTCCGGCTGGACGGTTTCGGTCGGCTGCTCGAGTTCCGCTGTGGTCATGCTCGGTCTCCCTGTTCCGCCTTTGCCGGCGGGGCTCCGGATCATTCCGTTCGCCTGCCCCAAGGACGAATGAGCCCGGCCGATGCCGACAGGGAGTCGGAAAATTTCTTCAGGACACGCTGTCCTTCATCAGCCGGTCCAGATGCTGGCGGATATGCGCGGCCTCCGCCGCCGTGTTGGCCAGCGCGATAGCGCGGTCGAACGCCTCCCTCGCCCCCCCCGCCCGGCCGAGCTGGAGCAGCAGCGCGCCCCTGACGCCGAAGAAATTGAAATAGCCGGACAGTTTGGACGCCAGCGGCTCCACCATGTCGAGCGCGGCCTGCGGTCCCCGCGCCTTCGCCACCGCCACGGCCCGGTTCAGCGTGACGACGGGGGAGGGCTGCATGCGCTCCAGCGCGCCGTAGAGCAGATCGATCTGCGCCCAGTCCGTATCCTCCGCGCGGGCCGCGCGGGCATGCAGGGCGGCGATGGCGGCCTGGATCTGGTAGGGGCCGGGCGTGCGGTGGCGCATGGCCTTGTCGATCAGGGCCAGGGCCTCGGCGATCGGCTTGGGATTCCACCGGCTGCGGTCCTGGTCCTCCAGCAGGATGATGTTGCCATCCGTGTCGAACCGGGCCGGTGCGCGGGAATGCTGGATCAGCATCAGCGCCGCAAGCCCCATGATCTCCGGCTCCGCCGGGAACAGGCGCAGCAGCAGCCGGGCCAGCCGGATCGCCTCGTCGCACAGGGGCGCGCGGGCCGCCACCGCCTCCCCCGTCGCGGAATAGCCCTCGTTGAACAGCAGGTAGATCATGGCGGCAACGGCCCCCAGCCGCTCCGCCCGGTCCACCGCCCCCGGCGCTTCGAAGGGCACGCCGGCCCCGCCGATGCGGGACTTGGCACGGGTGATGCGCTGTTCCATGGCGCTCTCCCCCACCAGGAAGGCGCGGGCGATCTGGCGGACGGACAGGCCGCAGACGATGCGCAGGGCCAGCGCGATCTGCTGGGTGGCCGGCAGCTCCGGATGGCAGCAGATGAAAAGCAGGCGCAGGACGTCGTCGCGGTAGCGGTCGCCATCCATCCGCTCGGCGATCTCGGCTTCCGCATCCTCCAGGTTGGACAGCGCCTCCTCCGGCGGAAGTGCCGTCTGCCGGCTGCCGCGGCGCACCTGGTCCAAGGCGACGTTGCGGCCGACGAAGATCAGCCAGGCCGCCGGATCGCGCGGCGGTCCGTTCTGCGGCCAGTGCTTCAGCGCCCGCAGGCAGGCCTCCTGGAATGCCTCCTCCGCCGCGTCCAGGTCGCGGAAGTAGCAGAGCAAGGCCCCCACCGCCTGGGGCCGGGCCGCCGTCAGCGCGGCGTCGATCCAGGCGGGGTCGGTCATGGCGCGGGCTGTCCGGGGAAGAACAGGCCGATGGGCCGGATCTCATAGGACCCGCCCGGATTGGCCCGGCCGAGGTCGCGGGCGATCTCCAGCGCCTCTTCCAGATTCTCGACGTCGACCACGTAGAAGCCCAGGAGCTGCTCCTTGGTTTCCGCGAAGGGGCCGTCGATCACCAGCGGCGGGTCGCTGCTCTTGCGCAGGGTGGTGGCGGCCGTGGTGGGCAGCAGCCGGACCACGGGACCCAGCTTGCCCGCGGCCGCCAGCCGTTCCTGCACCACGGCCAGCTTGGCCATGACGGCCTCATCCTCCTCCTTGGTCCAGGAGCAGACGACGTCTTCGGAGTGGTAGCAAAGCAGTGCGTAGTGCATGTCGAACCTTCCTTCTGCCCAAAGGACGTTCGAGTATGCCCCGCCCCGACAGGTGCGCGGGAAAATAATGGGGGTTTTGGATTGTACCCTCCCCTCCCCCGCGGGGAGGGGGTCGAGAGAGGGGGCGGCCTTCGCAGGATCAGGCCCGCGAAGGCTCCGCCACCCCCTCACCCCTGCCCTCACCCCGCGGGGGAGAGGGGACCGTCATGCCGCCTGGGCAGTGATGGCGTCGCGGATTTCGGCCGTGATCTCGAAGGAGCGGAGACGCGCGGCATGGTCGTAGACCTGGGCCGTCACCATGATCTCGTCCGCGTTGGTCAGCTCCATGAAGGTCTCGATGCCCCGCCGCACCGTGTCCGGCGCGCCGATGGCGGAGCAGGCGAGCGCATGCTCCACCCCCGCCTTCTCCATCTGCGACCAGCGGCCCTCCATCGTGTCCAGCGGCGGCGGCAGCTTGCCGGGCACGCCCCGGCGCAGATTGACGAATTGCTGCTGAAGCGAGGTGAAGAGCCGCCGCGCCTCCTCATCCGTATCCGCCGCGATGACGTTCAGCCCGACCATGGCATAGGGCTTGTCCAGGGCGGCGGAGGGCTGGAAGCGGGCGCGGTAGATTTCCAGCGCGTCCATCATGCGGTCGGGCGCGAAGTGGGAGGCGAAGGCGAAGGGCAGGCCGAGCTGGGCCGCCAACTGCGCGCTGAACAGGCTGGAGCCGAGAAGCCAGATCGGCACGTTCAGCCCGGCGCCCGGAACGGCGCGCAGGGGCTGGCCGGGATGCGCCTCCCGGAAATAGGCCATCAGCTCCAGCACGTCCTGGGGGAAGCTGTCGTCGCTGCCGGCCAGATTGCGGCGCAGGGCGTGCGCCGTGCGCTGGTCGGTGCCGGGTGCCCGGCCGAGGCCGAGGTCGATGCGGCCGGGATAGAGGGATTCCAGCGTGCCGAACTGCTCCGCCACCACCAGCGGGGCGTGGTTGGGAAGCATGATGCCGCCGGAGCCGACGCGGATCGTGCTGGTTCCGCCGGCCACATGGCCGATCACCACCGCGGTGGCGGCGCTGGCGATGCCCGGCATGTTGTGATGCTCGGCCAGCCAGTAGCGCTTGTAGCCCCAGCGTTCCGCATGCTGGGCCAGATCCAGCGTGTTGCGGAAGGCCTGGGACGCTTCGGCCCCTTCCGGGATGGGGGAAAGGTCCAGGACGGAAAAGGGAATCATGGCTGCACCATTGCTGCGGGCGACTGGAACGTTCAGCCGAACCTAACAGCCGCCATACCGGCCCGTCCTGCGACGGCGGTCACACCCACCGTCCCGGATCGTGCCGGTCAGCCATCCGCAGGGCACATCGCCGCCGGCCCTTGGAAGCTAATCGAACACCGCCTCGACCCGGCCGAGGTGCCGGACCTCCCCCTCCACCCGGCTGCCGGGCGGGACGAAGATCAGGCCGGTCAGGGTGCCGGTGGTCACCACCTGCCCGGCCTGGATGCCCAGCGTGCGGCCCGGCCCCTCATTGACCAGCCAGAGCACGGGGCGCAGCGCGTCCACGGCGGGGTTGCCGTTCGCCTGCTCCACCCGGACCTCTCCGTCGACGGTCAGCGTGGCGAAGACGTCGTCCAGGTTGAAGCCGGCGGGATCGGGCCTGGCCTCACCCAGGACGAGGCGGGCATGGTTCTGGAAGTCGGCGACCTGCCAGGCGGTGGGAATGTCGGGATAGTTGGCGAAGCGGCTGTCCACCACCTCCAGCGCCGGCATCACGGCGTCGAAGGCGGCGATCAGCTCGTCCCGGCTGTAGGGCCGCTCGCGCGCCGGCAGGTCGCGGCCGAAGCGGAAGGCCACCTCCACCTCCACGCCCCGGCGGTTCAGCCCCTGTGCCGGAATGCGGGCCGGGCTGGCAGCGAAGCCGGAGGCCGGAAGGGCGCTGCCCGCCATCGGCCCGGTCAGGCCCTTGGCCCCCGACTTCCAGCCGCCCACCGGCCCCAGCCGGGCGGCGAGTTCGGCCTGTGCGGCGTAGGCGGCGGCCAGATCGGCGGGGGCCACGTCCGGCTCCAGCCCGTCCAACATCCGCCCGCCGCGGTACGCTTCCTCCAGACGCATGGACAGCGCGCTCACGCCACAGCTCCTTCCGCGAAGAGCCCGTCCGCCTCGCCGCCGAGGCCGAGTTCCTCGATCACCTCGCGGCTGTGCTGGCCCAGGATGGGGGCGCCGCCGGCGACCTTGCCGGGGGTGCGGCTGAACTTGATCGGCAGGCCCAGCGTCTTCATCTCGCCCAGCGTGGCATGGGTGACGGTGGGCACCATCTCCCGCGCGACCGTCTGCGGATGGGACTGCATCTCCCCGATGGAGAGCACCGGCCCGGCGGGCACGCCGGCGGTTTTCAGCGTTTCCAGCCAGTCCTCGGTGCCGCGGGTGCGGAAGATTTCCGTCAGCACCTGCTCCAGCTCGGCCAGATGGGCCATGCGGGCGGCATTGTCCTTGAAACGGGGATCGTCCGCCAGACTGGGCGCGCCGATGGCCTGCAGCAGGCGCAGCCAGTTGTTCTGGTTCGCCGCCCCGATATTGATCCAGCCATCCGCCGTCTGGAACGCCTGATAGGGCCCGTTCAGCGGGTGGGCGCTGCCCATGGGGCCGGGGTCAGTGCCGGTGGCCAGCCGGATGGCCGACTGCCAGTAGGTGTGGATGATCCCGGCCTCGAACAGGCTAGTGTCGACCCGCTGCCCCTTGCCGGAGCGGTTGCGCTCCTGCAAGGCCGCCAGCACGCCCATGGTGGCCAGCAGGCCGGCGGTGATGTCGGTGACGGGGGCGCCCACCTTCACCGGCGGGCGGCCCGGCGCTTCGCCCGTGATGCTCATCAGCCCGCTCATGCCCTGGGCGATCAGGTCGAAGCCGCCGGCATCCGCCAGCGGGCCGGACCGGCCGAAGCCGCTGACCTCGCAATAGATCAGGCGCGGATTGATGCGCTCCAGCTCCTCCGGACCGAAGCCCAGCTTCTCCATGGTGCCGCGGCGGTAATTCTCGATCACCACGTCGGCCCCTTCCAGGAGCCGGGTCAGCACCCGCTTGCCGCCGGCGCTCTTCAGGTCCAGCGCGATGCCCCGCTTGTTGCGGTTCATCATCATGTAGGCGGCGGACTGGTCGCCCTGGAGCGGCGGCACCATCCGGCGGCTGTCGTCGCCGCCGGGCAGTTTCTCCACCTTCACCACGTCGGCGCCCATGTCGGCCAGCATCAGCCCGCAGACCGGCCCGGCCATGATGTGCGCCAGCTCCACCACCTTGAGGCCGGCCAGGGGGCCGGAGCGGCGGGTTTCGGCTTGATCCTGCACGTCGCGATTCCTCTTGTTCCGGTGCCCGGACGGGGGGTGCGGGTCAGCGGCCCACGAACTTCGGCTTCTCCTTCGCCAGGAAGGCGCGGCGGCCGATATGGAAGTCCTCCGTGCCGTAGCAGGCGTAGCCTTCCTCCAGATCATCCTCCGTCAGCGGCCCGCCGCGCTCCAGCCGGTCGATGAAGCGCTTGTGCCAGCGGGCCACCAGCGGCGCGCCCTCGGCCATGCGGCGGGCGGCCTCATAGGATTCCTTCTCCACATCGGCATCCGGGACGATGCGGGTGACAAGGCCCTTCTCCTTGGCCTCCTGCGCCCCGAAGACCCGGCCTTCCAGCAGGATTTCCAGCGCTGCCGCCCGGCCGACCAAGCGCAGCAGCGCCTCGATCTCCGGATAGGCCATGACGAGGCCGAGATTCTTGATCGGGGCGCCGAACCGGCTCCCCTCCCCGCAGATGCGGAGGTCGCAGGTGGCCGCGATCTCCATGCCGCCGCCGACGCAGATCCCCTCGATCAGGGCCAGCGTCGGGTGGCGGCAGTCGCGCAGGGCCGACAGGGTCCGGTGCATGATCGCGCCATAGGCCCTGGCCTGCTCCACGTTCGAGCGCTGGGTCTCGAACTCGGCGATGTCGTTGCCGGGGCTGAAGGACTTGCCCCCCGCCCCGCGCAGCACGACGGCCCGCACGCTGTCATCCGCATCCGCCGCCAGGACCGCGTCGCCCAACGCCTGCCAGAGCGTCTTGGTCATGGCGTTGAGCTTGTGCGGGCGGTTCAGCACCAGGGTGACGATGTCGCCGTCGCGCTGGACCAGCAGTTCATCCTGTTCCACCGTCGAACCCTCCTCAACCGTAGAACAGGTGGACCGGCGCCAGGGCCAGCCACGGGACGTAGGTGCAGATCATCAGCACGATCAGCAGGGCGATGATGAAGGGCATGTTGACCTTGCTCGTCTCCCAGATGTCGGACTTGGCGATGGAGCAGGCGGCGATCAGCACGCTGGCGACCGGCGGGGTCTGCTGCCCGATGGCGAGGTTCAGCGTGACGATCAGGCCGAAATGGACCGGATCGATGCCCAGCGTGTGGACCAGCGGCATCACGATCGGCACAACCAGGATGATGGCCGCGGCGGAGTGCAGGAACATGCCCAGGATCAGGAAGGCGATGTTCAGCAGCGCCAGCACCACATACTTGTTGTCGGAGATGGAGGCGATGGCCATGGCGAGCTGCTGCGGCACCTGAGCTTCCGTCAGGAAGGTGCCGATCAGGGCGGAAGCCGCGACCAGCAGCATCACCACCGCGGTCTGCACGCCGCCGTCGATGCAGGCCTTGTTCAGGGCCGAGAGGTCCAGCTCACGGTAGATGACGATGCTGATGAACAACGCCGCCGCGACGGCCAGGCCGGCGGCCTCGGTGGCCGTGACCATGCCGCTGAAGATGCCGCCCAGGATGATGACCGGCAGCATCAGCGCCCAGCCGGCATCCTTGAAGGTCGCCCAGACGCGGGAGAGCTGGAACCGCTCCTCCACCGGGAAGTCGTAGCGGCGCGCCTGGATATAGGCGGCCAGCGCCAGGCCGAACGCGCCCAGGATGCCGGGCAGGATGCCCGCCACGAACATCTTCACCACCGACGTTTCCGACATGACCGCGTAGAGGATCATGGGGATGGAGGGCGGGATGATGATGGCGAGGCTGGAAGCGGAGGAGCAGATGGCCGCCGCGAATTCCTTGCTGTAGCCGCGCTTGCGCATGCCGGGGATCAGAATTGTCCCCAGGGCCGCCACGCCGGCCACGGCGGAGCCCGAGATTTCCGCGAAGAACATGGAGGCGCCGATGGTCACCATCGACAGGCCGCCGCGGATGAAGCCGAACAGCGACTGGGCGAAGGCGACCAGCCGGCGGGAGATGCTGGAGCTGTTCATGATGGCGCCGGCCAGGATGAACAGCGGGATCGCCAGAAGCGGGAAGTTGGTGGCGCCGTCGAACATCACCAGCGCCACGTTCGGCAGCATGTCGCTGCCCTGCATGATGATGATTGCCAGGGTCGCGACCAGCCCGAGGGCCACGGCGATGGGAACGTTGAGGAAGACGAGGCCCATCAACCCCGCCAGCATGTAGCCGATGGTCATGCGTGGCCTCCATTGCGCAGGGTCGCGGGCTGCAGCGGGGCCGTGCCGCCGCCGGTCTGGACGACAGTGACGGCCGGCTTCGCCGGCTTGCCAGCCTTCTCCTGCTCGCGCACCAGCTCCTCGCCCAGGGCTTCCTCCAGCTCATGGTCGATGAAGCCGTGACCGCGGGCATCCTTCAGCACCTTGGGCAGGCGCAGGGCCTCCGCCACCATGAACAGCACGGCGCCGATCGGAATGACCGACTGCGTAAGCTGCTGGGAGACCGAGGGCAGGCTGACCAGCGTGCCGCCTTCCAGGATCACCAGCACCTCCCAGCCCGTCCAGGCCAGCAGGCCGAAGAAGGCGAAGACGCAGAATTCGGCGAAGATGGTCGCCGCCACCCGCAGGTTCCGGGGGAAGGCGTTGACCATGCCCGGAAAGCCGATATGCGCCCCCCGTAGCGCGGCCAGGGCCGCTCCATAGTAGGTCAGCCAGGCGAGGCCGATCCCGGCCACCTCGTCGTACCAGGTGAGCGAGGAGCCCAGGTAGCGGAACACGAAACCGCAGATGATCAGCAGGGTCAGCCCCGCCATGAGCACCAGCACGATGGCCTCGAGCAACCGTTCGAAGGCGGCGCGCACACGATCCAACGTCACGGGATATCTCCCAGGTTCGCGGAAGGGAAAGGGCGAAGAGCGGCGGAGAGGCGCGGCCCTTGGCCGGCCCCTCCGCGACCCGGAGATCAGGAACCGCCGGCCAGGCTGCGGGCCTTGACGATCATGTCGCGGCCTTCCGGCACCTCGTCCGCGAACTCGTCATAGACGCCCTGGCTGGCGGCGACGAAGGCCTCCTTGTCGACCTCGTTCACCTGCATGCCGGCCTCCTTGAGCTTGGCCAGCAGCTCGTCGTCGAGACGGGCTGCGGTCTCGAGCACGAAGGGTTCGACCTCCGTGGCCGTCTCGTCCAGCACCTTGCGGACATCCTCCGGCAGCCGGTTCCAGCTACGGCCGGCCGTCAGGTAGGCCGGCGTGTAGACATGGCCGGTGAGGGAGAGGAACTTCTGCACCTCCTGGAAGCGGGAGGGGTAGATCTGGGCGAAGGGATTCTCCTGCCCGTCCATGACGCCGGTCTGCAGCGCCACGAACACCTCGGACAGCGCCATCGGGCTGGGGTTCGCGCCGTAGGCCTGGAACATCTTCACGCGCCACACGCCCTGGGGCACGCGCAGCTTGATGCCGGACAGGTCGCCCGGCTTCTCGATCGGGCGCTTGTTGTTGGTGATGTGGCGGATGCCGTTCTCCCAGACGCCCAGGATGTGGTAGCCGCGCTTCTCGGCCGCCGGGAAGAGCTGCGGCTTCACGATCTGCTCGCGGATCTTCACCATGTGCTCGCGGTCATTGACGAGATAGGGCATCTCGAACACGCCGAAAGCGGGGATCTCGGAGCTCATCACCGTGGAGGGGAGCGCCAGATCGATGGTGCCCAGCTTCAGCTTCTTCAGCATCTCGCTGTCGCCGCCGAGCTGGCTGGAGCCGTAGACCACGACCTTGGCCTTGTCGCCGAGCTTCTCGTTCGCCCGGCGGGCGAACTCCTGGGCGCTCTGGTCGAAGAGGGAACCCGGCTCACCCACATGGCCGAGCTTGACCTCGACCTGCGCCGCGGCCACCCCGGCCGTCAGCATGCCGGAGACGAGTAGGGACGCGAACAGCCCCTTGCGCATAAAGCCCATGACGTTTCTCCCGGTTTCTGTTCATTGATCGGCGGGGATTGGATTCCCCGTTCTTCAGGCCGCCGCGGCGGTCTTTGCGGCGGTCTTCTGCTCGGCAAGGTAAGCCATTGCCGCCGTGGTTCCGCCGGTCTGGTGCGGAACGCCGGCCATGCTCAGGCCCATTTCCACGCCGGACAGCGTGCCCATCAGGGTCAGGTCATTGAAATCGCCCAGATGCCCGATGCGGAACACCTTGCCCGCGACCTTGCCCAGCCCGGCGCCCAGCGACATGTCGAAGGCGTCCAGGATGATCCGGCGCAGCGCGTCGGCGTCGTGCCCCTGCGGCATCAGGATGGCCGTGAGGGAGGAGGAGTATTCGGCCGGGTTCTGGCACAGGATGTCCAGCCCCCAGGCCCGCACGGCGCGGCGGGTGGCTTCCGCATGCCGGTCGTGGCGGGCGAACACATTGTCCATCCCCTCCTCCAGCAGCATCTTCAGCGCTTCGTTCAGGCCGTAGAGCAGGTTGGTGGCCGGGGTATAGGGCCAGTAGCCGGTCTTGTTGGCGGCCAGGATTTCCTCCCAGTCCCAGTAGGACCGGGGCATCTTGTTGGTCTTGGAAGCAGCGATCGCCTTTTCCGAGATGGCGTTGAAGCCCAGGCCCGGCGGCAACATCAGCCCCTTCTGCGAACCGGACACGGTGACGTCGACGCCCCAGGCCTCATGCTCGTAGCGGATGGAGGCCAGGGAGGAGATCGTATCCACCAGCAGCAGTGCGGGGTGGTTGGCATTGTCGATGGCCTTGCGGACCAGCGGGATGCGGCTGGTCACGCCGGTGCTGGTCTCGTTATGGACCACCATCACGGCCTTGATCTCGTGCGCCTTGTCCTCGGCCAGCTTGGTCTCGATCACATCGGGATCGACGCCATGCCGCCAGTCGCCGGGCACGAATTCCGGCTTCAGCCCGAAGCGCAGGGCCATCTTGTGCCAGAGCGTGGCGAAGTGCCCGGTCTCGACCATCAGCACCTTGTCGCCCGGCGACAGCGTGTTGACGATGGCCGCTTCCCAGGCGCCGGTGCCGGAGCCGGGATAGACGATGACCGGACCGCTGGTGGCGAAGACCGGCTTCAGATTGGCCAGGATTTCCCGACCCAGCACACCGAACTCCGGGCCGCGATGGTCCATGGTCGGCATGTCCATGGCCCGCAGCACGCGGTCGGGGACATTGGTCGGGCCGGGGATCTGAAGGAAGTGGCGGCCGCTGCGCGAAGCCATGGCGTTTCCTCGTTGTTATGTTCCCGCAGCCATTTTGCATTCAAAATTTTGTATCGCAAGCGGAATCTGCGGCGCGCTGTCGCATACAGGTGCAGGCGATTCCGGGCTACCCAGCCTTCTTCCAGATCATGAGCAACAACCCAAGTGGATTTTGCATGCAAAATTAAAAACGCTTTGCCATACTCGTCGTTCTTCCGCGTCGCTCGGGGATATCTCATGCCGCTCGACACCAGCCGTCCGCTTGGTCCCGCTCCCTCCTCTTCCGTTGCCAAGGGCGACACCGCTCTGGCCGACCGGTTGCGCCGGCGCATCAAGGGGGAAGTGAAGTTCGACGCCTTCTCCCGCGGGCGCTATTCTACCGACGCCTCGATCTACCAGATCGAACCGGTGGGCGTGGTGATCCCGGAGAGCGCGGAGGATGTCGCCATCGCGGTGGAGACGGCGCGGGAGTCCGGCGTGCCTATCCTGCCCCGCGGCGGCGGCACCAGCCAGTGCGGCCAGACGGTGGGCGAGGCGCTGGTGCTGGACTGCTCCAAGCGGCTGAACCGCCTTGTCTCCCTGGATGTGGAGCGGCGGGTGGCGGTGGTCGAGCCCGGCATCGTGCTGGATGAGCTCAACGCCCAGCTCAAGAAGCACGGCCTGTTCTTCCCGGTCGATGTCTCCACCAGCTCCCAGGCCACCATCGGCGGCATGACGGGAAACAATTCCTGCGGCACCCGGTCCCTGCGCTACGGCAACATGGTGCACAATGTCCGCGCCATTGACGCCGTGCTGGCGGACGGCACGCAGGCGGCGTTCGGCCCCGTGCCAGGCCGGCTGGACGGCATCGGCCCCGACCGCTACCGCACCCTGGTGGAGCGGCTGCGCGCCCTGTATTTCCGCGAGCAGGATGAGATCAGGGAGCGTTTCCCCGGCATCCAGCGTCGCGTCGGCGGCTACAATCTGGACCGGCTGGCGCCGGAGGATGCCGGCGGCGGCCACAATATGGCGAAGCTGCTGGTCGGCTCCGAAGGCACGCTGGCCTTCTTCCAGCGGATCGAGATCGATCTGCAGCCGATCCCCAAGCACAAGGTGCTGGGCATCTGCCACTTCCCCACCTTCCGCAAGGCCATGGAGGCGGCGAAGCCCATCGTGGAGCAGTTGCGCCCCGCGGCGGTGGAGCTGGTGGACCGCACCATGATCGAGCTGGGGCGGGAGATCAAACTGTTCCGCCCCGTCATGGACCGCTGCATCAGGGGCGAGCCGGAGGCGCTGCTCTTCGTCGAGTTCTCCGGTCCCGAGCTGGATCCGGAGCTGAAGCACCTCGCCACGCTGCATGAGCTGATGGCCGATCTGGGCCACGGGGCCGACAGCGTGGTGGATGTGGTGCCGCCGGCCGAGCAGGCCGCCATCTGGAATGTGCGCAAGGCCGGTCTGAACATCATGATGTCCATGAAGGGCGACGGCAAACCCGTCTCCTTCATCGAGGACTGCGCGGTGGCGCTGGAGCATCTGCCCGACTACACCGACCGCCTCACCGCCATCTTCCACAAATACGGCACCAACGGCACCTGGTACGCCCATGCCAGTGAAGGCTGCCTGCATGTCCGCCCGATCCTGAACCTGAAGACGGAGGAAGGGGCGAAGACCATGCGCGCCATCGCGGAGGAGGCCTTCGCCCTGGTCCGCGAGTACAAGGGCTCCCACTCCGGGGAGCATGGCGACGGGCTGGTGCGCTCCGAATGGCATGAGCCCATGTTCGGCAGCCGGCTTGTCCAGGCGTTTGGCGAGGTGAAAGCCGCCTTCGACCCGGCCGGCTTCATGAATCCCGGCAAGATCGTCAACCCGCCGCGCTTCGACGACCGCACCCTGTTCCGCTACAAGCCCGGCTATGCCAGTCAGCCCATCGAGACCGAGCTGGATTGGTCCGACTGGGGCGGGTTCCTGGGCGCGGTGGAGATGTGCAACAACAACGGCACCTGCCGGAAGTCCGACCCCGGCGTGATGTGCCCCAGCTACCGCGCCACCAAGGATGAGCAGCATGTGACCCGCGGCCGGGCCAACACGCTGCGCCTCGCCATCACCGGCCAGTTGGGACCCGACGCGCTGGTGTCGGAAGGAACCAAGGAGACGCTGGCCCTCTGCGTCGGCTGCAAGGGCTGCCAGCGGGAGTGCCCGACCGGCGTCGACATGGCGCGCATGAAGGTGGAGGTCTCGGCCCAGCGGGCGAAGCGCCACGGCATCACCCTGCGCGACCGGCTGATCGCCTATATGCCGCGCTACGCTCCCACGGCGCGCCGGGTGGCTCCCCTGCTGAACCTCCGCGACCGCATTCCCGGCTTGGCCGCCTTCAGCCAGCGCGTGGCTGGCTTCGCGGCGAGCCGCAAGCTGCCGGAATGGTCCTCCCGCCCCTTCCTGGAAACGGGCGTTCACGGCACCGGCGCCGCCGGCGACGTCGTGCTGTTCCCCGACACCTTCAACAGGTGGTTCGAGCCGGAGAATCTGCGCGCCGCGCTGAAGGTGCTGGTCGCGGCCGGCTACCGCGTCCACCTGCCGGAGATGGTGGAGGGCCGCCCGCTCTGCTGCGGCCGCACCTTCCTCGCCTCCGGCCTTGTGGATGAGGCGCGGGTGGAAGCCCGCCGCATGCTGGCCGCACTCGGGCCGAAGGTGGCGGCGGGCATGCCGGTGGTGGGGCTGGAGCCCTCCTGCCTGCTGACCCTGCGCGACGAGTACAAGGCCTTGCGGCTGGACAAGGCGGAGACCATGGCGTTGGCCGAAAAGGCCATGCTGTTCGAGGAGTTTCTG